>NZ_QOWC01000140.1 GCF_003574465.1 Methylobacterium crusticola | reverse complement strand
ACCACCGGGATGTACTCCGTCCCGCTCGCAGTCGCCCCCCGCGCGCCGGTCGCGCCGACGGCGCCCGCCGTGCCGGCGGCCGCGACACCCGCCGTGCCGGCGGCCTGCAGGCCGGCCGTGGATCCCGCGCCACCCGCGGTGCTGGTCGTGGTGGCGCTGTAGCCGCTCCAGCCCTCCTTGCGCCACGTGGCCTCGCGCTGATCGAGGTCGACCGAACCGCTGCTCTCCAGGATGTCGTAGGCCGTCTCGATCTGCGCCTCCTCGGCCGTGGCCGTGAGCAGCGTACCGCCGCGGCTCAGGCCCTCGCTGTAGGCGTAGCGGTCCTCCTCCGGCATGAAGAAGTCCTTCAGGGAGCTCCAGAAGCCGCCCTCGTCGCGGACGTGGTCGTAGGAGCCCGTGCTGCGCGTCGCGGTGGTCGCTGCACCCGGCACGATCTTGATTCCCGATTGCGGGATGCCGGCCGCGATCAGCTTGCTCATCGCTGCCTGCGCCTCGGCCTGGTTGTCGAACAAGGCGGTGATGGTCTGGGTCATGATGCTGTTTCCTCGGAGTTGGGTGGGATGGCTTGCTCGCTGACGTGGCCGTCCGGGCTCACGCGCTCGACCACGGCGTGCTGGCGCCGCAGCGTCACCGGGACTTCGACGTCCTGGCCCATCGTCGTCTGGCGCAGGTGCACTTCCTCGCGCAGCACCAGCCGCTTCTCGACGACGAGGATCTCCTCGAGGACCGGGATGATGGTGACACCGCCCTCGGTCCTGACGACCGGGGCCGCTTCGCCTTCCGCGAGCGTCCGGTTGACGGGGACCCGGGTCACCCCGACCGCGTCGCTGCGCAGGGTCTCGCGCAGGACCTGCTCGGTCTCCTCGGTGGTGGTACGAACCCGAACCCGCCCGGTCTCGACGGCGCGCTTGTCGATGCGCGCGGTCTCTTCGACGACCGGGATGACGGTCGTCTCGCCGGCCGCGACCTGGTCGCCCAGGACTGGCGCGACGGCTCCTGTCCCGGTCAGGCTGTCGCCGCCGTTCATGACCGGCGCTGCGGAGGGCTGGGGGACGGCGCGTCGCCGTCACCCCGGTCGCGAGGTGTGTCGGACATGGCAGTCATGTCTCTGCTCCTCATCAATTTCATGGTGGTTCAGCATCGCATTGGCGATGTTGAAGGCGTGCTACTGCTTCAGCCCAACAGGATCAGATGTCTTCTCGGTCAACGACGTTCTTCGTCTCCCGACCTTCCTCACCTGCCGGCAGCCCGGCCTTCTGCGCAGCGCCCTTGGCCTCGAGCTCCGGGTCGGCAGTGATCTTGCCGATCGCCTCCGCGACGGATCCCTTCCTGGCCTCCGCCTCGTCGGTGGCACGTCGCTCGCTCACGCCACCCTCCTGGGAGTACTCCACCAAGCCACTCGGCTCGGCGCGCCGTACACCTCCTACAAGTCAATGATCTGGAACTGGTTCCGGATCTAAATCGCTGGGTCAAATCAACCAGATTTCATGGTTCCGAAGCACCAGATCTGCGCGGCTTCCTCGTTCCCCGCTGCTGCTCGGTGGACGTCAGCCCCCGGTCGCGCGCGAATACCACGAGGTTGCTGCGCCGCTTGATCCCGAGTTTCCGGTACAACGCCGCGACGTGGTTGCGCACGGTCAGGCGGGACAGCTTCAGCCTCTCGCTGATCTCGGCGTCGCTGGCTCCGCCCCCGACCTGCGCCAGGATCTCGCGCTCCCGCCTGGTCAGATCGTCGAGGCCGCCCGCCGCCGGCCCGGCACGCCGCGGTTGGCGCAGGGCCGCGAGCTTGTCCAGCACGCCGCGGCTGAACCAGGAGGCGTCCGTCATCGCGGCCTCGATGGCCTCCACGAGCTCGTTCTCGGACCGCCTGCGCTCCGTGATGTCCTGCATGGTGCAGAGCACCAGCGCCTTCCCGTCGATGGTGACCAGCTCCGCGGCGACCAGGCAGTCGAGTTCGCCGCCGTCCTTCGCCCGGAGGCGCCCCTCGAAGTTGCGCACGCTGCCCTTGCGGCCGAGCGTCCGCTCGAAGCGCTCCTGCAAGGCCGCGTCGGCCCACAAGCCCATGTCGGTGGGGCTCCTGCCGCGCAGCTCGTCGGCCGTGTAGCCGAAGGTGGCGGCGAACGCCTCGTTGACGTCGAAGAACACGAAACCCTCGCGCGACCCGAGCGCGGTCGGCGCGGGCGAGAGCTGGAAGGCCTTGGTCAGGTACTCCTGGCTGTGCTGAAGGGCCATCTCGGCCTTCCGCCGGTCCTCGAGGTCCGCGAAGGTGAAGAGCATGCAGCGCTCGTCGCTGGGCATCTCGATCGGCTGGCCGGCGACGATCACCCACTTCTCGGGATCGTGGGGCACCCGCAGGCAGGCCTCCATCTGCGGGATGGTGCGGCCGGCGTTGAGGCACCCGATCGCGAGATCGCGCTGCTCGGCCTGGCGCAGCACGTCGACCTCGTAGACCGAGCGCCCGACCACGTCCTCGCGGGCGTAGCCGGTCAGGTCGAGGAAGCCCTGGTTGACCCGGATGAGCCGCAGGTCCGCGAGCCGGCAGATCGCGGCGGGGGCCGGGTTGGCGGAGAAGGCGCGCTCGAAGCGCTCCTCGGCCTCGTAGCGCTCGGTCTCGTCGTGGATGATCAGGACGAGGCAGTCGGGCAGGCCTGCGGGATCGGTGATGACGAGGCTGCGGATGCGGTGCACCCAGCGGGGCGTCGCGGCCCCGGCCGTCGCGACCTCGACGAGGGCGTCGCGAAAGGCCTCCCCGGCCAGCACCCGCTCGACGGGGGTGTGGCTCGCGCCGGAGGGCTGGTGGTCGTGGTAATGGGCCACGAAGTTCCGTCGGTAGGCCGTGATGTCGGCCCCGAGCTCCTCCAGGCGGGTCACGCCGTGCGCCGCGAGGGCGGCCTCGTTGGCGTACGTGATGGTGTGATCGGTCTCGATCAGGATGACGCCCTCGGAGAGGCCGTCGATGATCTGCTGGAGCTGGGAGCGATCGACCGTGGCCGTCATGGTGCGCCTGCGTCGTACGGCGCTCCCGACGTGGAACGGCGTTGATTGCTGCAAACTCCGGGAGACACGGTGCCGTTCAACGAGACCGGCCCCCCGGGCGAGATCGCCGGGGCGGGCTCGGCACCGTGGGACGGCATCGGAGCCGGAGCCGATCGACCTGCCTGGCGCCGGCACGCGGTGCCGTTCGCACGACGTCGGCGCGTCGCAGCGGCCGCTCGTTGTCCCCGGCACGGTTCTGCCGCGGCCATGACGGGCGCCGGCGCAGGGCAGCGCCTGCTCTGGCGATCCGGCCGCGGGGCTCGCGCGCGCAGCCGGGTGAAGGCGCGACCCGTGCCCACGACATCACGTCGGAGCAGGGACCGCCTTCGCGCGCGTCGGGCCGGTCGTGGCGGCTGGCGGAGCCGGAGTGATCTCCTTCCGCAGAGCCTCCAGGCAGGTCTCGACGGCCTGACGGAGCGAGACGACGTAGTAGTCCGCCCCGACCTGCCGCCGCAATGCCTGGTTGGTCAGGATGGCGTCCTCGGCGGGCCACAGGCCCACCAGCAGCGGCTTGCCCGGCAGCTTCTCCTGCAAGCGCTGCAACAGGTAGCGCAGGTGCGCCGGGTTCCCGCTGATGTCGAGGTAGGAGATGCACACCATCGCCACTCCCTGCACGTCGAGGCCGCGCACGTTCTCCCGGCTGACGTCCTGGTGCGGAACGACGCGGGCGCCGAGCCCGTGCTTGCCGAGGAGTTGCGCGAGCATCGAGGCGGCGGCCTCATCCAGCGGGCCGCGCCCGGCGATGCACAGGACCGGCGCCTCGCCGCGCCACACCGGGGGGCGTGCGTCCGGTTCGGGTGCCTGGCCGGGCACCGCCTCGTTCTTCGGGTGCTCCTTCTCGGCCAGCGAGGCCTCGGAACCCGCCTTCTCGGAGCCCTCGGTCTCCGGAGTCTCGTCCGGGCGCTTGGCGAACTCCCGCACCAGGGACTGGGTCAGCCTCCGGATCGTGTCGAGCTGCTCATCCCGGAGCACCCCGCGCTGATAGTCGTTGGCCGCGAGCTGCAGCGCCTTGAGCGCCACCTCGTCGTAGTAGGAGGAGAGCGAGCGCTCTTTGAGCAGCAGCTCCGCCTGCTCCTGCGCCTCGTCCGGGTCGCCCGCCAGCATGCGCTGGTAGAAGTTCTCCACCGGTGTCAGCGGCGGCCGGTCGCCCAGCATGATGTCGAGGAATTCCAGGCTGTCGACGTGGCGCCCGAGCACGACGAGGCAGACCGTGAACGGCGTCGCCAGGATCAGGCCGATCGGCCCCCACAGGAAACCCCAGAACAGGGTCGAGACGATCACGGCGAAGGGCGACAGGCCGGTGGAGTGGCCGTAGAGCAGCGGCTCGATCACCTGCCCGAACAGGGGCTCGGCCACCAGGAACAGGGCGGCCGTCGCGATGACCATGGTCCAGCCCGGGTCGACCGCGGCGGCGAGCGTCAGGGGGAACACGGCCGAGATGAAGGCGCCGACGTAGGGCACGAAGCGCATCAGCGCCGAGAACACGCCCCACAGCAGCGGGTTGGGCACGCCGATGAACCAGAGGCCGACGCCGATGATGACGCCGAAGGTCGCGTTCATGCCGAGCTGGGCCAGGAAATAGGTGCCGAGCCGGCGGGCCGCGTCGTCCATGGCCACCGTCGTGCGGTGCAGGTCGCCCGACCCGAACAGGCGGATCATGCGGTTGCGCAGGTCCTCGCGCTGCAGGAGCAGGAACACGACCACGACGAGCACGATGCCGACGGTGGTCAGCGGCTCGAAGATCGGGCCGAGCACCTTCTCGGCCAGTGCCAGGGGGGAGACCTCGGGCTCCTGGACGCGCACGAGCTGGGCCTTGGGCGTGTCGCCGGCCGGTCCCGTCGCCGCGGACGTACCGGCCGCGTCCGCCTTCTGGGTCACGTCGTGGACCTGATGGCTGAACTTCTGGACGACGCGGCTGGCCTCGCCGAGCCAGCCCTGCTGCAGCCCGGCGAACTTCTTCTGCACCGTGGCCTGATACTGCGGCAAATTGCCCGCAAGACCCGCAACCTGGGTGCCGATGATCGCGCCGAAGCCGCCGATGACGGCGAGCGCCAGCAGGACCGCCACGATGACGGAGGGGACCCGACCGAGCTTGATCCGCCGCAGGAGATTGACGACGGGTCCCAGGACGAAGCTGAGCAGGACGGCCAGGACGAGGGGGATGAACACCTCGCGCCCGAAGTAGAGGGCGGCGACGAGCACGACCCCGACGGCGAGTGTCAGCAGCCCGCGCAGGCCGGGTACGAGGGGGGGCGGCACCTGGGCGGGCGGAGGCGGGGCTACGGCTTCGTCGGTCGGCATGCGGCGTGAACTCCTCGACGCTGCGCCGACACACGCGGCACGCTGGCTACAACGCCGCCAACCGTGTTTCGACCCTTCGCTCCTCGTCGCCCGGCCACCCCGGCGCGGCGTCGCGTTCGTCCGCGGACTCGGGCACGGCGCCGCCCGGTTGTAGAAGCCCAGCCTCCTCCAGCGCCTCGCTGTCCGGACTCTCGCCCGGGGAGCCGAGGCCGAACCGCGCCAGGAACGCAGGCTTTGCCACGCCGGTCAGCCGCGCCCCCGGCGCCGGCGACCGCGGGCCCGCCCCACCAGATCCCGCCGCTTTCGACAGTTGCATCCGTGTCGCGCGCAGCCGCCGACGTTAGGCGATAACCCATCGTCAATGCAGGAGCCACGCGGCTGATCACGGCACCACGTCGGGCGGGAGACGGGCACCAAAAAACCCGCCAGGTCATCGACCGAGCGGGCTCGAGACGGGTGGTAGCGGAGGAGGGACTCGAACCCCCGACACGAGGATTATGATGCCCTCGCTAAGTCCTGATTTTCAGGCACTTAGCTTTACAAATGCTGTCAAACTGCCGACAAGAAATCAAAGACTTAGCTCGTCTTTGTCAAACCCGCAGGCCCCCTGCCCTGCCCCAGAAATGAAGAACGCCGCCCCGGGGGTTGGAGCCCGGAGCAGCGTTGAGGTGTGTCTTCAGAAGAACCGTCGTGAGTCAGACCATAAGCAGGCACGCCCCGCGCTGGCAAGTCGCCTCGTCGCACTGATCGATCGCCAAGGGATTGTTTGCGCAGTCTTTGATCGGCCCGCTGACGCCCGCGCTTTCCTGGTGGATGGCGTGCTGCCATGAGTGCTCCCGCCCACATCGATCTGCACGCGGTCGCGCGCGCACTCAACGGACAGGTGATTAAGCCGGGCCAGATCCTCGCTCCTGGGATCGGGCAGGCGGCACACAAGCGCACGGTGTCAGTGTGGCTCGATCCCACCGCGCCGTGCGGGCTTCGCGTCCATCCGCACAACGGTGACGACTGGCGGCAGACCCTCGACCACTATTGCGACAAGCTCCGCCTCCCGCGTTGGGAGCCGAAAAGTGACAATGTCAACGCTCGGTGGAAGCCCCCTATTAGTGTGTACAATGTACACGCTGAAACCGTCCCGTCTGAGAACACGACTCGGGCGCTTCGGATTTGGGATGAGGCCAAGCCCATCTCGGGAACGCCTGCCGAAGTATACCTTCAGCGGCGGGGTCTGGGAGAAACTTTGTACAATGTACAAGGTTCTTTGCGCTGGCATCCGCACTGCCCCTTCGCCGGACTCACTGCGGGCGCGATGGTGGCGTTGGTTGTCGACATCAGGAGCAACGTCCCTCTGGGGGTCCATAGGACCGCAATCGACCATGAGGGGCGCAAGGCCACCGTCAACGGCAAGTCTCGCTTGGCCCTCGGCCCGATCGGCGGCGGCGCCGTGAAGCTGACGCCGGACGAGCAGATCTCGACCTGCGTCGCGATCTGCGAAGGGATCGAGACGACCCTTTCCATGCACGGTCTGCCCGAGTTCGGCGAGAGCCCGATCTGGTCCGTCCTTTCGGCCAACGGCATCAAGGACTTTCCGGTCCTGCCTGGCGTCGAGTGCCTGTGGGTCGGCGTCGACGCTGACGCGGCCGGCATCGCCGCTGCCGAAGCGTGCGCGGAGCGGTGGGTCTCCGCCGGGCGCGATGTGATCCTCGTCCAGCCCGACGTGCTTGGCGCAGATTTGAACGACCTGACGGAGGTCGCACGATGATTACGGGCGGCTATACTATTCGAAAATTTGAGCCTCGCGTCGTCAGTGCGGCAAAGACTGAAACGAACGTTGACAATGTAAACGTTCGTTCTTCTGGGGTCGCTCCGGCAGCGCAAGCACCTTTGCGTGACGAGGCGTGGACGCCCTTCGACGACGCAATTGCTGCCTTTGAGCGGCAAGGTCGCGGCGCGGCGGACGACGAGCAACCGGCGGGCGAGGATCGTTTTGACGACGATCCCGGGCTTGAGGCGCCTCATGAGGGCGATCCTGAGGTGGATCTGCTTGCAGGCTTCACCTTTGCTGGCGCCCGCCCGATCTCCCAGCCCGAATGGCTGGTCAAGGGGTTGCTGCCGGTTAAGGGGGTTGCCTACCTCGGCGGCCAGTCCGGCGCCGGCAAGACCTTCACGCTCATTGACCTGGGAGTGTCGGCAGCCCTCGGCGAGCCCTTCTTCGGAAAGAAGATCCCGGAGCCGGTGGCGACCCTGATCCTCGCCGCCGAAGGCGAGGGTACGCTCGACGCTCGCCTTCAAGCCGCGACGCTCGTGAGGGCTGAGGGTGCGACGCTGCCCATCGTCTGGATGGGCGACGTTCCTAACTTGGCAGACGAAGGAGAGGTAAAAAAGCTGATCCCGAAGGTCAAAGCTTTGGCGCAGCATCTCCGCGATACTTTCGGCATGAGACTCGGCATCATCGCCATTGATACGATGGCCGCTGCCTTTGCATTGAAGGACGAGAATGATGCGGCCGAGGCGCAGCGGGCGATCCGCATCATGCGGAAGTTGGGCGACTCGGTTGGAGCGCTCGTCCTTGCTGTCCACCATTATGGAAAGGGCGAAGAAACCGGGCTGCGAGGTTCGTCTGCCTATAGGGCAGGCTCCGATGCTGTGCTCAGTGTCCTGGCTGACCGTAACCACGTCACGGGCGAAGTCAGCAACCGGTCGCTTGCCCTTGCGAAATCTCGGTACGGCGTTGAGGGTCCGATCGCCGGCTTTGACCTAAAGTTCGTTCCGCTCGGTATCGACGACGACGCAGAGGAATTCGGCGCGTGCGTTATCGAGCCGAACCTCGGTGCTCCGCCTCTAGCGACACGACACAAGGCCCCCGTCAAGGATCCCGCACCAATCATCGCCCTCAAGGCGGCGTTCGTCGAGATCGGCCATGCCGCCCAGGACGTCCCGGTGATGGGTAGCGGGCCCTTCGTGCGCGCCCTGACGGTCGAGCAGATCCGGCCCGAGTTCCGGCGCCGGTACATCAGCGGCGACACCGATCCCGACAAGGCCGCGGCTGCGGCTCGGCAGTCCCTCAAGCGTGCCCTGGAGCAGGCTCCGAAGCACGGCTTCCACGTCGCTCAATGGGGAGGCCAGGAATGGATCTGGCAAGCCTGATGACCCCTACCGTGACAGGCGTGACAGGCGTGACAAACCACCTTTGTCACGCTCGTCACGCTGCCGAAGGCCGTGACAGGAGCCGTGACAGAAAAGGCTCCCCCCCTTTAGGGGGGGCCTTTCTTGTCACGCCTGTCACGCGGGCTGATCCGTTCGTCACGCCTGATTTCTCGGCCTGCTGCCCTCCCGGCCTCTGTCACGGCAGAGGAGGTGTCCGGTGAGCCCCAGTGATCGCTTCGGACCGTTTGCGGATGGTCTCACACCTGTCGAGCGGACTGCCCGTTTGCGAGCAATGCGGGCGCTCTCGCACATCCTGACCGGCCGTCGTGGCCAATCCCTCACGGATACCCTTCGCGCCGCTGAGAGCGATCCCGACGCCCTTGAGCAAGCTGCCGTCGAACTCGGCCGCCTGCCAAGCCTCGACCGGCGGCGCTTGCTCGCAAGCTTCGCCGTTTTGCACGTCCCACCCCGCACAACCAGGAGCCGCACGTGACCGACATCTCCCCCGCCATCGCCAGCTACGTCGTCCAGTCCTGCCCGGCTCTGCGCTTCGGCATGGTCTCGACGGCGATCGCAATCGACGCGCAGTTCCCTCTCGCTACCGCCGATGAAATCCAGCGCGGTCTTTTGCTGGCCTGGGAGGTACTGGCGAGCGACATCGCCACGGAGCTTCAGCCCACCTTTTCCCCGCAGCCGGACAGCGGGGCTAACGATGCCTGAGCTGGACATCAACGACCCCGAACTGACCGCCCGGCTGGCGGACGTTGATTACTTCACGGCCAAGCTGAACGACGCCACCGCCGCCTTACGCGACTATCTTGCCGCGTGTCGCGCGCCGCCCCATGCCGCACGTCCGCAAGATGATGGCTGGCCTATGGATGCTGGTCATCCGGATCTTGTCAGTCCTATCGAAGCTGCTAGGCGCGTTGCCCACGACGACGATACGATCAGGCGGTGGGCTGCTGCGCACGGTATCGGCCGTCAGTACAGGAAGCGCTGGCGCATCTCGCTCCGCCGCCTGAACGCATTCATGGCCGATCCCGCTAGAAAAATGTAGCGGATGCGGTTTCTGCGGTTTGTGCGGATTTAACCTTGCGGTTTTTGTTTGTTCTATTGACCATCGTCAACGGTCGAAGCCTTCTTTGACGGGAACAGCGGTGACTCGGAAAACGGAACGATGCCTCCGCGCTTCGGCTGATCAACTGAGCGGACAAGGCATCGGCAGCCGCAACTATTTTTATTGGAGCGAGAGCACATGGCGACGCGACAGGTTCGATTGGGTGTTACGGTTGGCGTGCCGGACTCTGCCAAGAGCGTTAGCGAACTGAGGGACGGCGTTGGCGTCGTCATCCGGCAGGCTGCGATCGGCACGAGGTTCGTCCCGGCCGGCGAACTCGTCGAGCTTGACGCAGCGGAAGCTAATGCGCTTGAGGCTCGGTGGCCGTGGCAGCCGACGGAGATCGTCGACGCCTCCGTGACTCGTATGCAGTCGGCTCCGCCCGAGAGGCGCGTCGTCCGATGAACGCCGTGACGCCTTTCACGAGGCGCAAGGTGGCTCCCACCGCGCCGTCGACTGCTGTGACCGTCTCCCCGATTGATGTCCTCCGGCGCCAGCTGGTTGAGGCCGATGCGGAGCGCCAGGATGCCGTTAGGGCAAGGCACGATTTGGACGAAAGTCGGGCCGACGTCTTGGTCGGCGGGGACGAGGCAACGCTCAAGCGCCACGAGGAAGCCGCTGCCGCTGCCCGTCGCCGCCTCGACATTGCGGAGAGCAAGCACGCCCGCCTGACCATCGAGCTACGCGACGCGGAGCACCAGGCTGAGCAGGTCCGACGCCGAGCCGTCTACGCCGAGGCCAAGCGGGCGCTCAAGGAGGCCCGCGAGATCATGTCGTCCGAGTACGAACCGGCCGCCCGAGCCGTCGCGGACGTTCTCAACCGAGTGTCGAAGCTCCGTGGTCAGGTTTACGCTGCAAACCAAGATCTACCAGCCGACGTAGAGCCGCTTAGCCTTATGGTAGAGCCGGCCTTCAACGGTGCACACTTCACCGATGGCAGTGACGAGATGGTCGAGCAGACCTTCTTGGTCGACAAGGCGACGGGTCAGTACGCCCCTTACGCTGCCGGGCCCGGACCAAGCTTTGAGTATCGCACCCGCATGGTGAAGCGGTCGCTTCCCATTCATCCCGCTCGACCGCACAAAGCAATTGCCGATTTCGTCAACCTGCCCGGCATCAACGACACTTACATTTTTGCTGCACCTTTTTGGGGTCAGCCGAGAGCTTGAGGAATTTACACATGATGATTGATAAAGCAGAACTAGAGGCAAGCCAGGAGCACTGGCGTCGAGTGTTTGGCAAGCCTGCCCCGACCGCTACCGAGCGCCAGCCGACTCAGGAAGAGCGGATCGCCGCCTGGGCAGCCCGACACAACCCCGAGCAGCGGTCCGCCCCGATTTCCGAGACGGTGATGCGAATCAGGAGGATGTTGGACGTCCCCGGCTCCGAGTTCGCGGTTGGAGCCGAGCGCTATGCCGCTGACGGCACGCGCTGGCGCCGCACGGCCTGAGGAGAAGCAGCGATGGGTCTTGTACGCGTTGAACTCCACCCGCCCGGTGTCACGCTCCAGCATCGCGGGCCCGCTCCTCTGGCCAGTGCAATGGTGACGGTGCCGAGCACGGGCCAGAGCGACCCCAACGTTCTGCCGACGCCGGCCTCCATCAACCCGGCTGGCTTCACCGGCTCTTGCGTCGCGTTCGTCACCGTCCTCGTCGACGAGTGTCGGCCCGTGTACGCGGCAACAGGCAAGACGCCGAACGCCGCCGTGGAGCCGCGTCATCTCATCAGTCTCGGCGGCGGCGGCGCACCGACGACGGTGATCGATGTCGGTGCGAACGATCGCATCACCTTCGCCAGTCCGGCCAGCTAAAGGCCGATGGAAACAACCACCATGACGAAGATCAAGCTTGAGCCCGCGGCCCCAGAGACATCGCCCGTCATTGAGATCGCACCCGTCGACATCGGTGACGCGCACGGTGTCGGCGCGACCGAGTTCCGCCCCATTGACCCACGGTACGTCCACCTCACCGTCGAGGAGCAGCAGGAGATGCTGAAGACGGGTCGCTGAAACACAGAGATGCGCGCGGGGATCATGCGGCCCTCTGCGCGCCGGGGTCGCGTGCGCTTGGTCTCCTCGCGACCCCACCCCCTACGCTGGTTCCCCCTTGAGACCCGCCACCCATGCGGGTTGGCGCCACCCCGGGATCTGACTAGCCAAAGGCGCTGAAAACCACTTAACTTCCGAACAGCAACAGGCACGCCGTGACCATCATTACCAAGGCTGGACTTGCAGCAGAGTTGAATGTGTCTAAGGCGCGCATCAGCCAATACTGCGGGCGTGGTCTTCCTCAACGTACTGATGGCCGTTTGGATCGCGAAGCGGCACTTAGCTGGATTGCACATTTTCAAACCGGAATTATCGGCTCCGATAAGGGAGCCTCGCGGGCGCGACGCCTGGCGAAGGAACTCAAGCAGTCGCCTCCGGCCGTCAGAGTGCCGCAACGTCAGGGCATCGAGGTAGAGGTGGCCGTGCGCCTAGTGGCCGAGGTCGGTCCGCTCGCGGCCCGCGTCGCCGTCGAGGCTGGAGCATCGCTGGAGGTCGCGTTCGTGCTCGACCAGCTGGTGGCTATCCGGTTGGATCGGATCGCCTGCCACCTGCTCGTCCAACGCGGATACGACGGCTTCAGAGACGTCTCGTGCATCGAACATGCTGGCCGCAACGTGCCCGAGATCGACTGGCAAGATTGGGCCAGCCGCCAAGGCGTCAGCTTCGATCCAGACGCCGCGGAGCGCCTGCTGGATCAGGTGATGTTCCCTACGGGCAAGCAGACAGCTCGTCCGCAAGCTGTCGGGAGGACGTCGCCATGCTGACCTTCGATTTCAGCGACTGCGCCCGCGTCGCCCGCAACCTCGGCCTGATCGAACGCGAGTTGCCGTTCGCGATGTCGAAGGCGCTGAACGAGGCTGCCAAGAAGACCAGGGAGCATCTCGTTGGCGATGTCTGGCCGTCGCACGTCAAGATGAAGAACAAGTCGTTCGTGAATGCATCGCTCAGGGTGGAGCCTTCCAAGGCTTCGGACTTCCGGGCCGGACGCGCCATGGCGGTGGCGGTGTACGACCGCCTCATGCACGTCAACATGAACCGCCTGGAGAAGGGCGGCATCAAGACAGCCCGCGGCGGCAAGGTCGCCATTCCTACCGCTCGGGTGGGACGTGGAGCGGGTGGTGCCGTCCGTCAGAACCAGAAGCCCCGCAACCTCCGGCGTTCGGTGCGCAAGGGTGACCTGATCTTCCAGGCCAACGGCCGAGGCAAGAACAGCCGCCTCACACTCATGTACAAACTTCAAGCTGCGACCCGCATCCGCCCCGCTGTTCCGTGGCATGCCGAGTTCAACAAGACGATGCGTGACGAGATGCGGGTAGCTTTCCCCCGTGTCGTCGGTGAACTCGTGAAGCGAAACCTCTCTCGACGTTGATTTAGGAATTTAGGACACGACACATGGCAGACGATCAGCTTAAGCTCGTTGCGAACCTTGAAGACCGTTTTACGGCACCTTTGGCAAAGCTGAAGAGCGGAATCACGCAGCTGGGCTCGACGGCGGCCGTCAAGGGCCTGACCAAGGACTTCGAAGGCGCGCATACGGCCATCGGCAAAGCCACTACTGCAATCCAGAACATGACCCCGCCCTTGGCCGCGCTCGGCATCGGCGGTTTCGACGCCATCACGGCCATCAGCGGCGTCACGGCAGCGATCCGCAACTTCTCCGGCAACACCCAGCAGCTGTCGATGATGAGCAAAGAGACGGGTGTAGCCATCGATAAGCTGCGCGCGTTCGGCGAGTTGGGGCAGCGCTTCGGGATCTCTGCCGAGACCATGCAGGGCGCCGTGAAGAACCTCAGTACGACAATGTTCGATCTACGGCGGCGCTGGGGTGAGGCTTACGGCAGCTTGCAGGCGATGAACCTCGGCGACCTCGCCGAGAAGCTCGTGAATGCGCCCAACATGGAAGCGGCTCTCAGGACCGCGATGGAGGGGCTGGGCAAGATCGACAGTCCTGAGATCCGACGTCGCGTCTCCCGGATGCTGTTCGGGAGCGATGACATCGGCGCCGTGGCCGCGGCGCTCGGCGGCGACTACGAGAAGGCGATGCGCGAGATCCAAAGCCGCATGGGCACCACCACGCAGGCGCAGGTGGCAGCGGCCGAGCGGTTCGAGAAGTCGCTGTCGGACCTGCGAGCGAGCGCCGAGGGTCTGAAAACCCAAGCGCTCACGCCGCTCATCGATGAGTTCGCCAAGCTGCTCAAGATGCTCGGTTCAGCCGATGCGACCGCCGCGTTCAAAGCTGAGCTTGAGGGCATCAAGAAGGGGGCTGCCGACGTCAAAGCTGAGTTTGAGGCGATCTCGAAGCTCTGGGACAAGTTCAAGGAATTCTTCAAGGGCTCCGACAAGGAGCAGGAGATGCGTAAGCTGCTGAACCCGTCGAGCTTCGGTGGGGTCGGCATCCAGCAGGGGCCGCTGGTTCAAACCGCCGGATGGGGTGGCGGCTTCGGTGGTGGTGGCCTGATCCAGCGCGCCGGCTACGGCGGCCTGTTTGGCGGTGGCGGTGGCGGTGGCCTCGGCGGCACGGGTGGTCTCGGCAGCCCCGGCTACGGTGGGGGTGGCGGCACAGCCATAGCGCCTCGTGTCGGCTCTGGAGGAGCAGGAACGACGACTGCGATCACCCCGCAGCCGCCCATCCCGCCGTTCAGTCCCGGCGGCTACACTGGGAACGATGGGCGCCGTGCCGCCCGGTCCGCGATGTCGGCAGCCGGCCACGAGCGTATTGGGTCGTGGATGAACTTCTTCACGACCCCGCCGGACAAGGGCGGCATGGGCCTGGACGTCGACAAGGCGCGCGGTCTCATCGCGATGATGCAGGGCGAGTCCGGGCTCAACCTCGACTCAGCGGCCAAGGGTGACCACCGGGGTGGGGTGCCGCAGAGCTTCGGCACGGTTCAGTGGAACGTCGGCGCTGGCCGCTTTCAGGGCTTGCAGCGGATGGCCGAGAGCATGGGCGTGCCCTGGACGGATGTCCGGGCGCAGCAGGCGTTCTTTCGCCATGAGATGCAAACCAGGTACAAAGGCGCCTGGGCCGCCATCCAGGCGGCACCTAATGGCGAAGGGGCTCTTATGGCGGGCATCTCGCAGTACGAGAACCCGAAGCACCACTCACTCGCCTACCAGATCCGTCAGCCGTTCCTTGAGCGGCTACGTCGTATGGGCGTGAACGGCGGGGCTCCGCAAACCGCAGACGCATCTGGCGGCGGAGTGCCCTGGTACGAGCGCCCGTATCCGAAGAACGGCATGAGCCGTCTGCGCGATGACGAGGTGAAAGGGCCGGGCGAGGAGATGCTTTATCGCCGGCTCGGCTACAACGGCGTGGGGATGATTAACGGCGGGAACGTCCCGCAGCTTAATGGCCGCGCCTCGCTCGACATTACCCTGAACGGCTTTCCAGCGGGGGCGAAGACGAAAACTAGCACGGAGGGCATGTTTAGGCGGGTGAGTGTCGCCCGAAGCCGTCAAATGGCTTCAGCTGACGACAATGGGGAATGGATCTGAAATACTCACTTGTTCGACACGATGATGCTCATTCTGAAATGACTGTATATAGGCAAGTCATCAGCTCTCATAGAGAGATTTCTCAATCTATCCGTTGCTTGCGCAGCACGCTTCCGACCGCTCAATCCACTGGATGACCTCTGTACAAATACGAGGGTCGTTATAAATACTATGGATCAACTCACCGGGCGCTAAGCGGATTACTTCATCATTTTTTGAGAACTGGCACACTTGCCAATGTCCAGCCGGAGCTGCCTCAGTGTCTACTTCAACACAAAACGCGGTGACAAAGTTGGACAGAGAGAGCACGCGAAGTGGCGAAGAGGTGCTGTCATTGCTTGTTGTGCCAATCAGATACGAGGCGAACCCCGACGCTACAATCACTAATATCACTGCTAATCCTAGCACAATCCTCTCGTATAGACGTGTGATTGAGCCCAAAAAGAAGAACCCGACGATGGCTGCTTGATATCTAATCACATAGAATAAATCTACCTCTTGTTTCTTATATAATGCGTACGCAATTACACCACCAAGACATGCTGCATTGAGCATAAACCCATTTAGGAAAAATTTCCGCCGCAGAGGATTCGCAAATATCAACTCGCCAGACTGTTTTACCATTCCGCTGTAAAGGCGGGAAGCTGCCCATGACAACATCTGTCCCGTCGCGAGCGTTAGAGATGCCTCATCGCCTGACACTCTGATAATATGCAAATTCAAACCTTGCCAAGCCGATGTGTGAACCTGCCTCGCATACCAATCGGCGAAGGGCCGCATGCCAGCTATGCGAATGCCAAAAAAAACAGCTAGACCATAGCCAAAACCAGGTGCCGCGGCAGTTAATGCATACCTATATTCCAGGGAGAGTGAAAACAGCTCGCCGGCAATCACAGCTAACAATATGCAAAGACCTCCGAAGCCCCAAGAGACGGGGTCAAGTTTCATATATGTAAGATCTCGTGGCTTCGCATGAAAAAAGGGTGTTGCTAGGCAGCAAATTCCGGCAAAAATCTGCTTCTGGTGATATTCCGCATCAACACTTGCTTCAACAACTACGTTACCGCCATGACTATGAGCAATTACATAGTGCCTCTCATAATACTCTTCCTTTGTCTTCTCTGAATATTTTGTAAAATCGTAAGTGGCGTCTCTGCGAGCATATACTGTATTGTTGCCACTCCACTGAAAGTCACGAATTACGGCACGGTCGCCAAAATGGGACGATAATCCAGAATGGAATAAGGATCCGGATTTTACCCAACGTGCGCCGTTGGCGTATGTACCATGTACGAGGGTGATAAGGATCGGTGGGGTCATGGCTGAAACGCCCCGCTGGAGGCCGAGTGCGTCACGAAGAAAGACGAGGAAGGAAGTGAGAGCAAGGCGTGACAGCGTTTGGATCCGGCCCAGATGTTAGGGAGCGTGCATCCTGCAAGAGATCAATGAGCGCCTACCCTATCGCTGACGCGGGCCTGCTCCTCACGGTCGTGACGGCTTCGCCTGCCCTCGCGCAGTTCAGGATGTGAGCCTGGGAAGGCGCAGCGAGTAGCGCAAGCGTGTTCAGCCAGAAGTACGGCGACGGCAGTGCAGCCAACCCGTTCGACCTAGAGGCCACGCTCGTGCAACTGAGTGCGGCGATGTAAGCTTCTACCGCGTGCCAAGCCCGCGCAGAGCGAGCAGCCGACTTAGGCGCGACCGGTCCTGTTTAGCCGGGGCACACCAGCGCAGCCCACTTAAGCGATATAAGCGAGATAAGTCACGAACCAGCCTGGCAAATCTCGCCGAGGGTACTATTCGGGCTGCTACTTCACTTAGTGTGCCTTCGCACACGTATCCCAGATACACTCAGCTAATGTGACGTTTGCAACAGACCAGTGAAGACAGTCCAAAACCAGACACAAAATTGAGTGAGGCATAAATTGCCTACGCGTGCTTTGACGTTGCCCATACCATGAGCGGCATAGGATAAAACCATGAAGTACGATAGAATTAAATCCATGGGCTATGCAGGAGCGTATTGGAACCGTATTTGTCACGATGGATACATATGCACAAAAAATGGCCCCAAGAAAAGGCCGGCAGGAGCCCTCATTGAAGACCAAGTTGATTTAGGAAGCCCCGAAGATTGCACTCATTTTCTTTCGTGTTGTCTCGGAAAGACAAAAGGCACAATAAGTATATCAGGCTTTGCGGTGACATTAGAAGGCGGCGGCCTCAAAATTCCCGACGACAAGCCAGGGACATTCTACGGCACCGCTTGGGCACCTACATTGGTTGGCGTCTTGCTTAGCAAGGAAATTGGAGGAAAGATAGTTGGCTCACCATTTTTAGATACTAGTGATAGTGCAACCCGTAGTCTCATGCTGACTAATCTGATAGGCGGCGATGTGATTGCTTACGCTAGCGTGCCCGACAAAAAAAGCCCCAAGCCTTATCAGCATTTCGGTTTCATGTGCAGTCCAACTGACATTGCCTGTCATACAAGTGAGCGACTTGCCGCCGATTTTACAAAAGTTTTCTGGCCACGTGTGACGTTGATTAAACTTCCTCGATGAGAACGCACGGAGGCAATAGATAGGGCCTGCTTGAGAATGAGTCACTCGATGTCTGACCTCTCCAGCAGCGCCAATTCTGTGTGCCTCATAGTTGGGGATGTCGGCACTGGCCCCGGCCCGAACCCGTGCTGAGCGATCTCAGGGGCTTAGCGGCCGATGAGGGCGGATGCAGTTTCCGTCTTAGTGCTTTGTCGTCGGCTGCTGATGCCCCGGACGACCCACAGACCAGTGCGAGAGGTTCAAGGCCGTCAAGCGGCGCGCCTGAGGCGCCCGGAACCGGGCCAGCCGCCGCCGGTTGGCACGATGCGAATTGATCCTACTGGCCCGCCCGGCTCCCCGCCGCGGCGGGCCTTTTCATGCTCTGATGCCTTCAAGCTCTCATCGGGAAAGACTCGGTCGCCTTGTGCGCATGGTAACTGTCTTCCAGCGCCAGCACGCGCCCTTGGGCGACGTACGCGCGCAGGCGAGCCAGATGCAACTCGGCCTCATATCGAGGAGCCTCCTCCGGCGCCACAGGCTGACGCCTCTCCAGTTTCTGCACGGCCTCGCTCATGCGATCGAAGGCGCGCCGCGCATGATCTAGATCGCAGGGCATGTGTCACCTCCCATGTTTTTTCATTGCTGGTAAACACATCGCACGCGGAACTGGCTCCCGTGTAAATCGACGGTCTCGTGACAGCCGGCTCAGCCTACCGCCGCACCAGCCACGGCACGTCCCGCCCGACCGCCCAACGATGGAGCGGCAGCGACTCCTTGGGATCGGTCGCAGCTGAATGCGGGCGAGAATGGGTTCGGCTGGGGCACCGACCGATCACAGATCTCAAGATGCCGATCAGGAGGTCTGCCGACGCCTTGATCGAGTGCCGTTGGCGGGAGCCTGAGCGCGACGCATGCAGTCCTGGTAGAGTTCAACGCCGAGGTTGTAGAGCGAGAGGCCCTTCGGGTTCGGCGCGCCGAAGACCCGGTCACGCGCCTCATCGCGGCAAGCTGCATCCTGTGGGCTTTGGATGGGTCGTTCGCCTTGGGCGAACGCGAGACTGGGAAAGGCGAGAGCGAGAGCGAAGAGGATGGTGCGCATAGCGGCTGAGCTTACGCAATCCAGCTTCTGTGTCGATCCCGCGATCCACCAAGGTAGCTGATACCTGCATGCGGCTTTAGGAGCTGTGCCTCGTGAACTCACAGGGAGCAATTCAGTAAGCATGCTCCTCAGCCGCATGGTCGAGGGAAGCGCCAAGATGCTAAGCTGGCGTGGCGAGTGGCTACCGGGTTCTCGCCAAAACAGACAGGAGGAAGCAGTGCTCAAGATCCTCATCCCGTCAGCGTTCCTTGCCGCAGGTCTGATCGCGCCCGCCTCAGCCCTGCCACTGGTCGACCTCGCCAAACCGAACAGCGGCATCAACCAGGTGTACGGAGGGTGCGGGCCTTATGGCCACCGCGGCCCCTACGGCGGCTGTCGCGCCGGAGGGCAATGGGGCGGATATTACCGCGGACGGCCCTGCCCGCCCGGCTTCCATTTGGGTGGAGGTGGTCGGCGCTGCTGGCCTAATCGCTATTAACTGCTCACCCGCAATTCGTTTTTGATCATTTGGCCCGCCCGGTAGCTGCCATGGCGGGCCATTCCAGTGGCGTGGCTGGATGCACCGACGCGGCAGTGACGGCCTTGATTTCTACCCTCTCACCGGGAAGGGCGGGCCTTAGGTCTCTCGTAAGGAGCGTCAGGTGATGGTGGTTGAATGTCAGCGTAACTACCGAGCCAGAGGCCGCACGACCATGCTGAAGCGCTTCCTCGCCGATGAGTCCGGCGCCACCGCAATCGAGTACGCCCTGCTCGCCGGCCTGATCGCGGTTGCTGTCATCGCCGGCGCCAAAACCTTAGGCACCAACGTCGGCACCAAGTTCAACAACATCGCCGGTAACATCGCCACCGGGAAGTAGCCCGCGACGCCGCACTGCGCCCACATGGACGCAGGCCATAGCCACCCGGACGCCATCCGCCCTCGGGCGGGTGAACGAGCTGAGTCTGAGAAATGCGCAGGGGGCACACTTGTCGCTAGCGAAGCGCGCCTCTACAATTCTGATGCGTCGCTCGCCGACGTACCGGCCCGGGTCCCGCCGCCCCCGTCCGCAGGTCATCGCAAAGGGCACTCCCAGCGCTTGCGAGCGCACCTAGGAGGCTTGCGATGTCTCATCCCGAGATCACCATCACTGTTGCCGACAAGATTCCCCTCGATCGTCTGCGCGCCCACGCACGCCGGCGTGGCCTTGGCATTGCCAAGGCTCGCGGCCGGACACGCGTGAATAACCGCGGCGGCCTCCAGGTCTACGACGCCACAAAGAACACGGTGATCGCAGGCGTCGACTATGATCTGACCATTGATCAGGCTGCGTACTTCGTCGAAAAGGCTATGCGTGAACGTGCGATGTAGGGCAACACTTTAAATTCTCTCAAGAGCGCTGCTTATACTAGCGCTCTTGAGATTCTGGCCGACGAGATCAGTTAAAATGTATGTACAACTACATAATATCGCGTTCACAGTTCATGGGCGACTTTTCCAAACCGGGATGAATGTGCACGCTATTTCGGCGAAAGCAAATGTAGCAGGGCATGTCGCGGCTACGATCCGTTGGAGATCTCGATGTCGCTGCTCCAGTGGCAGGTGGAAGATGGGTTCATGATGTGCGATCCGATTACGGAGTGTGAGCAGTTCGTCGCAAATCTGCCAGGCGGGATGAACTTGGATAGCGGCATCGTGTGGAAATATGCGTGGTAAGTTGTGCCGCCACACATATGGCACCTCATAGCTTTTTGAGAGCTGCGAAACCCAAAATCCAGCTGACAAGTCCGCGACGATGGCGGGCAAGGGCGCGGGCGATATGCCGCGCGATCTTTCCTGGCGCTCTACCGCCTCTTTTAGGCGACGTGAGTCGAGGCTAGTGAACTGTCTCCGAACACGCCGTTCATCATACGGCCACCCTCGACTATACTTCCAGCACAGAAACTCATTCATTCGATTTCGAAAGCTAATCTCCCATGCCTGCAAATATAAATACATGGTTTGAGATAGCTTCGCATTCCATAGATAAAGCTTTACAGCGCGAAATTCATTTCCTTTTGCGGCCGTCATATACCTAGAGAACCGCGGTGAACTTAAGGAGTCAGCTAACTGTCGGGTAAGTATTGGATCTTTTTCAAAAATCTCTTGCATCTTCCGCTGGTTCGCTCTATAACGGGTGGGTGAGCCTCGGGACACGGTCACTGCGCTCGACGCATACCCCCCGGGGACGGGACTAAGGCAAGGGCGGGCTCGTAAGGGTCCGCCCTTCGCTGTTAGGGCCTACCAATACAGCTGTCGACCGATTCGCCTTCGGTGTCTCTTCCACGAGGCGGCCTTCAGGCGTATTCAGCCTAGTCCGCAAACACGCGCCGGGCCTCCGCTCGCAGCACGTCCAGCTCATCCTGAAGCCCGTTGATCTGCCCCTCCAGCTCGTCGAGCGTCACGCACTGAGCGGTTAGGTAGACGACCTCGTCCGGGCGGGCTGCGGGGCCGGCGACAGCGACTGAGATCCGTGCCGGCGTCGCCGTGGTAGCAGGCTCGGTGTGGAGAGTGACGGTGCCGAGCTGGCGCATGTCAGGGCTCCTGGCCGTTCAGTTGCGCCGCTGTGCCCATGGCCGCACGAACCTCCCGGATGATCCGACCCAGGTGCACCGGCATCTCCAACCCGTACTCTTCGAGCAACAGGGCTGCATCGACCAGCGCTCGTACATGCGCAATCGGGGTTACTTCGCTTCCCAGCCCTTCGTCGAGCACGCGCTCGGCCAGAAGGTCTGCGAGGCGAGAAACCTCCGAGAGGCCGGTCGGCTGACCGTTGCCCTCGGGTGCAGATCGCGGATCGGTGCTCACTGATCAGCACCCCGCCTCAGTGCCGCACCAACGATGATGGTGGCGAGAGCCGCCGCGCCTGCTCCATCCTGCAAGGCTCGTGTCGGCTCGTCGGGCATCGCGAACAGCCACAAGGCTACCGTGGCCAAGATGCAGACGGCAGAGGCGCTCAGAATGCCGCGCTCTGTCACAACCGTTTAGCCTTCAAAGCCTCTTCCAGCAGCAGCCTGATGGCCTCTGGTCGAGATGGGCGAGGCTCCGGCTGAGCTGCAATCCACGCCTCAAGCTTGCCGTCCAAGTCAGGATAAAGGCGCAGGCCGATGGCCTTGCCGATTCCGGTGGGCGGGCGACCCCGCTTTTTGCTGCTATCGGCTATTGACATTACCGCTATCTGATAGCAGATATTTGCGAGCCGGCCAAGAGGCTGCAACCTCCGGACCGGCCCTAACCATCCACGTCGGCTAAGGACGTCTCATGACTACCCTGACCCCTACCACGCCCGCTCTCGCGGGTGAACGATCCCGCTTGCCTCACACCCAAGTAGGGCCTGTCACGAGCGCTCTCCGCGCGATGCAGACGCAGCCTGAGGTTTGCGCCGACACCGCCATCGCCGAGTTACGTGCCGCTCTGCGTCGCTACTTCGCGGCCCTTGGCGCGGACGAGGTGAGCGCCTTCGACGCTCTCGACGAGCAGGGCGCCGGCTTCGCCCTTCGGCTGTCGTGACGGAGGCGAGCACCATGAACACGCACGACCCCATCTTCCCGCCTGTCGCCGATCCCGTCGAGCGCATCGCCCTGCTCAACTACGCCACCTGGCTCTTCTACGAGCGCCGGCTCCTCTGCGCCGAGCTGTACCCGCACCTCGGCAGCGGCGCTGACAGGTTCATCCTGGGCGAGAACGTCGCCTGGGACTGGCACTTCCGCGGCCCCGATCACACCCAATTGCCTCAACCCTCCACGCGTGCTGTCGCCGTCCTCGACATGGTCGGGCTGAACTGGCGTGAGGACCGCGAGCGATTGCGGGATCTGGACCGTGAGCCGGTCGATATCGACGACGCAGGCGCACGTCCCGAGCTGCCGCGCTCATGGCCACGCGTGGATGCTGACGTGCTCGACGCCGTCTCCGATCTCAACAACCTCATCGCAGCGATCGCCGTCTTGCTGAACGACGGCGGGTACGACGATGCCTACGATGCCCCCGGCTACGAGGAGTTGGAGCAGCAGCGCGACGCCGCCATCAAGCGTGTGGCGGGCGCCCGTGCCCGCTCGATCCTCGGGTTGAGCGCCAAGGCGCGACTGCTCCAGATCGACAGCGTCGGCTCCTGCGCCGAGCCGTTCGAGCTAATCGCCCGGTCCCTGGCCGACGACCTCGCTGGTGTGGAGGGACGTTACTTCAACCATGCACCTGATCCGATCCTTGCGGTACTCGCGGCGT
>NZ_QOWC01000139.1 GCF_003574465.1 Methylobacterium crusticola | reverse complement strand
GGCCGCGCCGGCCCTCGCGGCGGCCGCCCCCGTCGCCGCGCCGGCCCGGTCCGTGAGCGGGCGGCCGAGTCACCGGCGCTTCAACCGCGCCCACATCGAAGCTTTGCGCCGCCTCGAGCGCATGCGCTGACCCGTCCACGGGCCATCCCGGGACGTGCGACGTCGCACAGGCTTGGCTTTTAGCCCGCGATAATGTTCGGCACGTCAAGCTTGCATTGCGGGTGCCGAGCGCCCACATCGGGTCTTAGGCCGAATGGACGCGTGTTCATCTCGGCAGGATATCTGGAGGGAACTTCGTTATGAGCCTGCGTTTCGCCGCGATCTTGTCAGCCGCCGCCCTCGGTCTGCCGCTGGCGACTGCCCTTCCGGCACAGGCCGAGTACGTGCGCTGCCAGGGCTACGAGCCCCTGTCCTGCGAGCGGGTCGTCACCCCCCGCGAGGCCCGGATGGTCTACGCCGAGAACCACTGGCAGCCCTGGGTGGTGGCCCAGCGCCCCTACACCCGCTTCGACATAGAGGCCCTGCGCCTGATGACCCGGATGCCCTGAACGGGGCTCCTCAGCTGCCGAGCTTGAAGTAGCCGATCGCGATACCCGCCGGACGCGGGTCGCGGTCGAGTTCCTCGGCGATCTGCCGGAAAAGTTGCTCGGCCCGAACGCTCCCGATGCCCCGCAGGCTCGCGAGCGGGCGCTGGCTTGTCAGCGCCAGGAGCATCTGGGGCTTCGGCGTGCCGCTGCCCTCCACCCGCAGGGAGAAGCGCGCCGCGTCGTTGGTGCGGCGGACGAAGCGGCTGAGATTGCTGACCCGTCCGTCGTCGGCGACGAGGAGCAGCTCGACCGTGCGGTCGCTGCGCGTCTCGACGGCGCCGCTGAGGTCCTGCCCGCTGTGGAGCAGGTCCGAGGCGAGCTCAAGGCTGGCCGCCCGCGCGTCGCGCTGCGGGAACTGGCGCGCCAGGAACTCCACCAGGGGGCATTGCGCGTCCGTGACCTGGCGCAGGGTGATCTGCGGCTCGACGCCGAGGCTGCGCTGGAAGGCGGCGTCGAAGGCCATGAAGGGCCGCGGCGACGACCCGAACGCGTCCACGGTCACGTCCGGCGGCTGCGCCGAGACCGGCGTGACGAAGAAGCACTGCCCGCCGTCGTAGTTCCGCACGAAGCTCTCGACCTGATCGGCGGTGGCGAGGCTGGCCGGCCGCTGCTGCTCGCGCGGCTTGTCGTCCTGCTGGTCGGGATCGGGGCCGGGATCGGGCAGGGGAACGATGGTCGGGGGCACCTCGGGCTTCTGCTTCGGCTCCGTCCTCGGCCCGGGCTCGGGCGCCCGCTCCTTCTCCTGGGGCGGGAGCGTCTTGCCGGACGTCGCGGCGGTCTGGTTCTGCCCCGGCAGCACCCAGTAGGCGACGCCCCCGAGGGCCGCCGTGGCGGCGAGCCCGCCCGCGAGGGCGAGGATCGGCCCGAGGGGTCGGCGCTTCCGGTCGAGGTCGGTCGGCACGAGGGCCGCCACCGCCGCCATGTCGGCCGGCCGGTCCTTCGGGTGCGGCTGGAGCATCGCGGTCAGGACCGGGCGCACGCGCTCGTCGACGCCCGACAGGTCCGGCACCCGCCGGCGCTTCTCGATCACGTCGAGGTGGCTGCTGCCCATGTCGAGGGGCCGGCCCCGGGATGCGTGCACCAGGAGCAGGCCGAGGCTGTAGATGTCGGATTTCGGCGTGACGTCGCCGCCGTAGAGGCCGAGCTGCTCGGGCGAGACGTAGGCGTACTTGCCCGCGAAGCCGCCGCCGATCACGGTGCCGTCCGGACTCGGGGCCCGGGCGATGCCGAAGTCGATCAGCTTGGCCCGGGCCACGCTCCCGCCCGGCAGGATGACGTTGTCGGGCGAGACGTCGCGGTGGATGATCCCGAGGGCGTGCGCGGCCTGGAGGCCGGCCGCGAGGCGGCGCAGCAGGAGGCACAGGGTCGGCGTGTCGAGGGCCCCGGCGTCGAGGCGCTCGGACAGGAGCGCCCCGTCGACGAACTCCATGGCGAGGTAGGGCAGGTCCAGCTTCGGGTCGACCGAGAACACGAAGTACCGGACGATCGCCTCGTGGTTGAGGTTGTGGAGCGACGAGGCTTCCCGGCGAAACAGCGCCAGCGCGGCGACGTTGCGGGCGAGCTCCGGCTTGATCACCTTGATGGCGACGGTGTCGCCGGTGCCGAGGGCCTCGCCCTTGTAGACCTCGCCCATCCCCCCGGCCGCGATCAGGTCGCGGACCACGTAGGTGTCGTTCAGCCGCGTGCCGGCCGGGATGAACGAGCGGGTCTGGGGAAGGAAGACCGTCTCCTCGCTCATCGCCGCGGCGTCCCGCGCTCGCCCGACGGGCCGAGGTAGCGCACCGCCACGACCGTGACGTTGTCCCGGGCGCCCCGGTCGAGGGTCAGGGCAAGCAGGGCGTCGCAGACGCCCTGCGCGCTCGGGCGCGCCGGCGGCCGGCCGGCGGGCGCCGGGAGGGTGCCGCCGCGGGCCGCCGAACCGCCGCAGGCGGCCAGGATCTCGCCGTCCTCCACGTGCCGGGTCAGGCCGTCCGAGCAGAGGATGAAGAGGTCGTCCGGCTCGAGCAGCCCGTGGTCGAGCTCGACCTCGGGCTGCTCCTGCACGCCGATCGCCCGCGTCACGGCGTTGCGGCCCGGCCAGGCCTGGGCCTCCTCGGGGGTGAGCACGCCCCGCTCCACCAGGGACTGGATCTCGGTGTGGTCGCGCGAGATCTGCGCGATGCGGCCGGCGCGCACCCGGTAGATCCGGCTGTCGCCCGACCACAGGCAGGCGAAGTGCGGCGCGAAGACGAGCAGGACCACGACCGTGGTGCCCACGATGGCGCCGCGGGCCTCGGCGACCTTGCGGATCTCGTCGTTCGCCTCGGCGATGCCGACCTTCATCCGCTCCAGGAGATCCCCCGCCGAGGCGGCCGGCCGGATGGTCGCGAGCGCCTGCACCACGGCGCCGCTCGCCACCTCGCCGGCGGCGTGCCCGCCCATGCCGTCGGCCACCGCGAAGATGCCGCTCTCCGGCGCGACGAGGAAGCAATCCTCGTTCAGCGCGCGCACCCGGCCGGTATGGCTCGCCGAGCCGAGGTCGAGCGACGCCTCGCCGCCCCGCGGGCCCACCTTCCCGCCCCGCGGGCCCGAGCCTGCCATCGGCTGTTCTTTCCTCATGCTCCCTCCGGCCGCCGAACCATCGCGGACCGTCGACACGGAGCCGGGCGCGTCGCCACCCTCCGAGACCCGACACCAGCATTCACGCGCATCGACCGCTGGTCTCACCAAGGCGCAGGGCGGGCTCCGCGGGGCAACCCCGCGGCACCGGCGGAACCCCTCGGGTGGAGCAGGATTCCGGCTGGCCCTCGCAGCCTGACGGACGCGGCGTCATTCGGCAAGGGGACGGATTGCGCGCGGGTTTCGTCGCGGGCTTGGCCGGGCCCGAGCCCGGCCCGGCGCCGCAAACAGAATGTTTCGTCGACGAAACAGAGCCGGCGCACCTCGGCGGGTCTTGGAAGGGTTGGGGTTTCTCTGACGTAATGAAGTCGAGATCCCTCCGGTCGGGTCGGAAAATAAGATTGACGATAGATTTGACGTAGCGCATAAGGTGTGGATCACATGGGGGTGACGACGATGCGCAGAACGACTCTGGTTTCGGTCCTTGCAGTCCTCGCGCTGTCCGGGCTCGGACCGGCCCGGGCCGGTCCGGCCTATACGGCCAACGACATCGTCAAGCATTTCTCCCCCGACGGCGGCGGCGACGCGCGCTTCGGCAGGACCCGGGGCCTGTGCGTCGGGACCCACAGCGAGTGCAACGCCGGCACCGAGGCCCGGAAGCCCACCGGCAATTTCGATCTCGTGGTGAATTTCGAGCTCAACTCGGACACGCTCACGCCCGGCGCCAAGGCCAACCTCGACGAGTTCGCCAGGGCGCTCCAGGACGCGCGCCTCAAATCGGCGAGCTTCGTGGTCGAGGGGCACACCGACGGACGCGGCAGCGACGATTTCAACGTCACCCTGTCGGCCCGCCGCGCCAACGCGGTCGTGCAGTACCTCGCGGCGCGCGGGGTCCAGCCCAAGCAGCTCGCCGCGAAGGGGTACGGCAAGGCCCGGCCGCTCGCGTCCGACCCCCTCGACCCCGCCAACCGCCGCGTCGAGACCCGGCTGGCGACCGAGTAGGCCGGCGCCGGGCCGGGGCGGCGGTCTCCTCCCGCGGTGCGCAACGGCACGGCGCCCCGGGACGGGATGGCGTAGGGATCGTCGGGCCGGAGACTTCGCGCCTCCGGGACAGGCGCCGGACACGGAGGGTCACGCGTTCCGATCAATCTTCATGTCACTGCGAGACGTCGAGGCGATGCGCCGCTGCGTCTCCGACTGTTCGATGCCTCTACTGCGCGACCGAGGGCCGAAGGCGGGCGCTGTGACGGTCTAATGCTCACGGTCGAGCGGGATCCGGCGGGCAAACTTGTCAGCCTGCCCCGGAAGCAATAAGCTTGACGGCCGAGTTTTAGCCAATGCGCAAGTCTTCGAGGGCAGCATGCGTGCGTTGTGGGTCTTCTGCCTGGTGCTCGCTGTCGGTGCGTTCGGGACCTCCCCACTTGCCGCCGCCGAGAGCAGGCCGGGCGACCGCGTCGCGCTGCTGATCGGCAACCTCCAGTATCCGGACAGTGACACGCCCCTGACCACGCCGGCCCAGGACGTCCGCGCCGTCGGTGCCGCCCTCCAGCAGAAGGGCTATACCGTCGACATCATCGAGAACGCGACCAAGCAGGCGACGCAGGCTGGTCTCGCACGTCTGTTCGACAAGATCAAGCCCGGATCGACTGCACTGTTCTATTTCACGGGTTACGGCATCCAGTCCGGAAAGAAGAATTACCTGGTTCCGGTCGACGGCCAGATCTGGACGGAGAGCGACCTGAGCCGCGACGGCGTCGGTTTCGACGGGATCCTGGCGGAGATGGACAAGCGCGGGGCCCAGGTGAAGATCGGCATCCTCGACGCGGCGAACCGCAACCCGTTCGAGCGCCGCTTCCGCAGCTTCTCGACGGGGCTCGCCCCGGTCGCCGAGCCGCCCCAGAACACCCTCGTGGTCTACTCGACGGCGCCCGGCACCATGCTGCGGCAGGGAGCGGGTCCCCGGAGCGCCTTCGCGGACGAGGCGGCCTCCCAGATCGCCGCCGCGGACGGGCCGTCGAGGCCGGTCCTCGACAGGGTCCGGAGCGCGGTCTCGGCCGCCACCCAGGGCGCCCAGGTGCCGTGGCTCGTCTCCACGCTCAAGGAGGCCGCCACGGGCGCCTGGACCGACGCCAAGCCCGCCGCGGCGGCCGCTCCCGCCGAGCGCCCCAGGCCGCCCCGCCCCGCCGAGACGCTCCCGCCCGCCAGGGCCGAGCCCTCCGCGAAGGTCGAGCCGCCGGCCCGGGCCGAGATGCCGCCCAAGGCCGAGCCATCCGCCAAGGCCGAGCCTCCCGCCAAGGCCGAGGCGCCCGCGGCGCGCCCGGCCGCCAAGGAGGCTCCTCCGGCCGTCGCGGCGCTCCAGGGCCCGGCCCCGGACCCGGCGGGGGATTTCACCGCCGCCCGGCGCGCCGGCACCCGGGCGGCGTTCCAGGACTTCCTCGCCCGCTACCCGAGCGGCGCCTGGGCCGAGCGCGCCCGGGCCGAGATCGACCGGCTCGACGAGGCCGCCAAGCCCGCCCAGAAGGCGGACACGCAGGTGATCCCCTATTCCCGCGACGAGGAGCGGCTCAAGGCCGAGCTCAACCGGACGCTGGAGCGCAATACCGGCGACACCCGGGCGCTCTACCGGCGCGGGCAGCTCTTCGCGATCCACCGCGAGTTCCACCCCGCCCTCGCCGATTTCGACGAGGTCATCCGCCTCAACCCGCAGGACGTCGAGGCGCTCAACAACCGCTGCTGGGTCCGGGCCATGATCGAGGAGCTTGACCGTGCGTTGCGCGACTGTAACGAGGCTCTCAAGTTGCGGCCCAATTTCCCGGATGCCCTCGACAGTCGTGGGCTGGTCAATCTCAAGATCGGTCTTCCCGGGATGGCCATTCGCGACTACGATGCCGCTCTGAGAGCCAATGGAAAGCAGGCGTCGTCGCTGTACGGCCGTGGGCTGGCGCGCCTCCGTTCCGGCGAGACGCAGGAAGGCAACAGTGACATCAGCGACGCCCTGGCGATGGATCCCAGCGTCGCCAAGGAGTTCTCCCAGTACGGAATCCGTTGAGCGGACACGAGAATCCGCCCGCGCGCGCCGTCGTCCCCCGGCCGATCGCGACCCGACATCCAGGCCAGACCATCCGCCACAGGAGCTTCACATGACCGGTTCGACCGAATCCCTGCCCCGCCGCCCGGGCACCGCCGCGATCCCCCGCGGGATCGCCGCGATCCCGGGCGGGATCGCCGCCGCCTTCGCCGGGATGCTGCTCCTCGGCAGCGTCGCGGGTGCGCAGGCGCAGGCGGTGACGGAATCCCAGATCCTCGACGCCCTCGCGCCCCGGGCCCAGACCCGCAGCCTGTCGACCTCCGTGCGGGGCGACGGCGGCGGCGACGACCGCGCCTTCATCGACACCCTGCGCAACCGCAACTCCTTCTCGGCGAGCGAGCGCGAGAAGATCGCGGCCGCCTCCGCCGACCGGCCGAGCGTCGACCTCGAGATCCCGTTCGACTACAACTCGGCGAAGATCGGCCCCAAGGCCCTGTCGGTGATCAAGAGCCTGGGCGCCGCCCTCGCCCGGCCCGAGCTCAAGGGCAGCACCTTCCTGATCGTCGGCCACACCGACGGCAAGGGCAAGGACCTGACCAACCAGGCGCTCTCGGAGCGCCGCGCCGAGGCGGTGAAGCAGTACATCGTCCACAATTACGGCGTCCCGGGCGGCAACCTCGTGGCGGTCGGCTACGGCCGCAGCCGCCTGAAGGACGCCGCCAACCCGCTCTCGCCGGCCAACCGCCGGGTCACGGCGGTCAACATGTCCGGCGTCAAGTCGGCCTCGCGCTACTGAGCGGCGGGGACGGGCGCCGGCCGCCCGGCGCCCGCCTGACCGCGGCGGCCCGGCGGCCGCACGAGACGAACCCGCGGCCGTCCCGCGCCCCGGGCGGGGGACCGCCGCCGCGAGAGCCGTTGAGCGAGCAGCCTTGAACCCCATGCGTCCCGATCCCCGGCCGGCCCGGCCCCCCGTCGCGCGCGTACCGGGAGCCGTCCTGCTCGCCGGCGCGCTCGCCTGCGGCCTCGCCGCCGCCCGCGCCGCGGAGGCGGAGCCCCCGCGCGACGCGGCGCCCGCGACCGTCGCGGCGAGGAAAGCCTGCTTCTCCGACACCGTGCGGGTCACCGGCTACCTCACGCCGCGGCGCGAATCCTACGTCACCCTGAACTTCGAGGGCTTCCGGATCGCGGAGGTGTTCGTGCAGGAGGGCGACACCGTCAGCGCCGGGCAGGACCTCATCCGCTTCGTGCGCGCCGTGGTGGACGATCCCGTCATGTCGACCCGCCTGCCGACCACCTTCACCCTCAAGGCGCCGCAGGCCGGCACGGTCGCCCGCAGCATCGCCCAGGTCGGGGTCCTGACCAGCGCCCAGTCGGAGCCGCTCATCCGGATCGTCGCCGACCGGGACCTCGACCTCAACGTCCAGGTGCCGAGCCTCTACATCACCCGGATCCGGGCCGGCGCCCCGACCCGGATCCTCGTCGGGGCCGACACGGAGCTGAAGGGCGAGGTCCGCATCCCGGCGACCGACGTCGATCCGGCGACCCAGTTCGGGCGCGCCGTGCTCACGGTGCCGCCGGCCCCGGGGCTCCGGCCCGGCCTGTTCGCCCGGGCGCTGATCGACGCCGCCGGCAGCTGCGGGCTCGCCGTCCCGCGCTCCGCCATCCTGCGCCGCAGCGACACCACCAGCGTGCAGGTGATGCGCGAGGGCCGGATCGAGACGCGGCGGGTCGTCGTCGGCTTCTCGTCCGAGGACGAGGTCGAGATCCGCGGCGGCCTGACGGAGGGCGAGCCCGTCGTCGCCAACGCCGGCATGGCGTTCTGAAGACCGCCCGCGCCGCGGCGCGAAGGTCACACGCGCGGCTCGTCTTGGCCGCGGCGGCCGCCCGCGCGCCGGGTGCCCCCCGGAAGCGTGTGACACCTGGCGAAATGGTGGCTAGAGCATTTTCCGGCGAAGTGGACACCGGTTCGCCGCAGAAAATGCGGCAGAATCAAAAACCTGGAGCAGCGGCCGATTGCAGCGTGATCGGATGCTGCTCTAGACAGGCCGAGAGGCCCGATCCTTCCCAACGACGCGAGCGCGCCCTTGTCCCTCAACGTGTCCTCGTGGGCGATCCGCCGGCCGCTGCCGTCGATCCTGATCTCCGTCATCCTGCTGATCCTCGGCTGGCTCAGCTTCGGCAAGCTGCCGATCACCCGCCTGCCCTCGGCCGACATCCCGATCATCTCGGTGGTGGTGGCGCAGTTCGGCGCGGCGCCAGCGGAGCTCGAGGCGCAGGTCACCAAGACCATCGAGGACGGGGTCTCGGGCGTCGAGGGGGTGCGCCACATCGCCTCCCTGGTCACCGACGGCGTCTCGGTGACGACGGTGCAGTTCCGGCTCGAGACCAACACCGACCGCGCCCTCAACGACGTCAAGGACGCGATCACCCGCATCCAGGCCGACCTGCCGCGCAACGCCGAGACGCCGCTGATCCAGCGCGTCGACGTGGTCGGGCTGCCCATCGTCACCTACGCGGCGATCGCCCCCGGCAAGACGCCCGAGCAGCTCTCCTGGTTCGTCGACACGGTGGTCAAGCGCCGGCTCCAGAGCATCCGCGGCGTGGCCCAGGTCGAGACCATCGGGGGCGTCGAGCGCGAGATCCTGGTCTCCCTCGATCCCGACCGGCTCCAGGCCTACGGCCTCACCGCCGTCGACGTCAGCCGGCGCCTGCGCGGCCTCAACGTCGACGTGGCGGGCGGCCGCACCCAGCTCGGCGGCCAGGACTACGCCATCCGGGCACTCGCCGGCGCCCGCTCCCTCGACACCCTGAAGGGCCTGATGATCCCGCTCTCGACGGGCGGGCAGATCCGGCTCCAGGACCTCGGCGTCGTGACCGACACGGTGGCGGACCGGCGCACCTTCGCGAGCCTCGACGCCAAGCCGGTGGTGGCCTTCGGCATCAAGCGGGCCAAGGGCGCGAGCGACGTCGTGGTGGCCAAGGCCGTCCAGGCCAAGGTCGACCAGATCCAGGCGGAGTACCCGGACGTCAAGCTCTCGCTGATCGACACCTCGGTCGACTACACGGTCGGCAACTACGAGGCGGCGATCAAGACCCTGTTCGAGGGCGCCGCCCTCGCGGTCATCGTGGTGTTCCTGTTCCTGCGCAACCTGCGCACCACGGTGATCGTGGCGGTGTCGCTGCCGCTGTCGATCTTCCCGGCCTTCTGGGCCATGGACCTGCTCGGGTTCTCGCTGAACCTCGTGAGCTTCCTCGCCGTCACCCTCTCGACCGGCATCCTGGTCGACGATTCCATCGTCGAGATCGAGAACATCGTCCGCCACATCCGCATGGGCAAGTCGCCCTACCAGGCGGCGGTCGACGCCGCCGACGAGATCGGCCTCGCGGTCATCGCCATCAGCCTCACGATCGTGGCGATCTTCGCGCCCGCGAGCTTCATGGGCGGCATCGCCGGGCAGTTCTTCAAGCAGTTCGGCATCACCATCGCGGTGCAGGTGCTGTTCTCGCTGCTCGCCGCGCGCTTCGTCACCCCGATGCTCGCCGCCTACATCCTGAAGCCCGAGCCGCCCCTCGAGCGCCCGCCCGGGCGCCTGGAGCGCGCCTACATCTGGCTCGTGACGAAGTCGGTCCGGTTCTACCTCCTCACCGTGCTGGTCGGCATCGGGCTCTTCGTCGCCTCGATCGCCAGCATGCGGCTCCTGTCGGAGGGCTTCCTGCCGGCCCAGGACACCGCCCGCTCCCTGCTCTCGATCGAGCTGCCGCCGGGCTCGCAGGCCTCCGACACCCAGAAGGTCACGGACAGCATCGTCACCGAGCTGCGCAAGCTCCCGGAGGTGCGGAGCGTCTTCGTCAACGGCGGCCGCCTGCCCCAGGGCACGATCGACGTGCGGCGGGCCTCCCTGATCCTGAACTACACCAACAAGTCGGCCCGCACCGTGACCCAGCACCAGCTCGAGCAGCAGGTGGAGGGGCGGCTGCGGGAGATCCCCGACATCCGCTACTGGTTCGTCGACGAGAACGGCCTGCGGGCGATCTCGCTCGTGGTGAACGGCCAGGACAGCCGCACCGTCGCGAGCGTGGCCAACGAGCTCGCCAACCAGATGCGGCGCCTGCCCACGGTGGCGAACGTCATCTCGGGCGCCACCCTCGACCGGCCGGAGCTGCGCATCCGGCCCCGCATGGACCTGGCGTCGCGCTTCGGCATCACCGCCGACACCCTGTCGGAGACGATCCGGGTGGCGACCATCGGCGACGTCGGGCCGGCGCTGGCGAAGTTCGACGCCGGCGACCGGCTCGTGCCCATCCGCGTCCAGCTCGACGACACCGCCCGGCTGAACTGGCAGGTGATCGAGGGGCTGCGCATCCCGAGCCCGGCCAGCAAGGCCGGCGTGCCGCTCTCCTCCATCGCCGACATCCAGTTCCAGGACGGCCCGGCCAACATCTCCCGCTACGACCGCGAGCGCCAGGCCACGGTCGCGGCCGACCTCGTCGGCACCGCCGCCCTCGGGGACGTCCTGAAGAGCATCAACGCCCTGCCGGTGATGCGGAACCTGCCGAAGGGCGTGCAGGTCAGCCAGTCGGGCGATGCCGAGAACCTCGCCGAGCTCTCCGAGGGCTTCGCCGAGGTGATGCGGGCCGGGCTCCTGATGGTCTACGCGGTGCTGGTGATGCTGTTCGGCTCGTTCCTGCACCCGATCACGATCCTGTTCTCCCTGCCGCTCTCCCTCGGCGGCGCCGTGATGGCGCTCCTCGTCACCGGCAAGCAGCTCACCACCCCGGTCTGGATCGGCATCCTGATGCTGATGGGGATCGTGACCAAGAACGCCATCATGCTGGTGGAGTTCGCCATCGAATCCATGCGCCACGGCATGGACCGCAACGAGGCCATCATCGATGCCGGCCGCAAGCGCGCCCGGCCGATCATCATGACGACGGTCGCCATGGTGGCCGGCATGGTGCCGAGCGCCCTCGCGGTCGGGGCCGGCGGCGAGTTCCGCTCGCCCATGGCGATCGCGGTGATCGGGGGGCTGCTGTTCTCCACGATCCTGTCGCTGATCTTCGTGCCGGCGGTGTTCTGCCTCGTCTGCGTGATCTCGGACGCGCCCAAGCGCCTCTTGCGCGGCGCGGCGGCCCGCGCGGAGGCGCGCCGGGGCCGCCGCGCCGCCGAGACGACCCGGCTCGCCCCGGGCCCGCCCGAGGGGCTGCCGAGCCCGGCCGCGCCGCGGACCTGAAGACCCCCGCGCGCGCCGTCCCGCGCCGCCGTGCCCGCTCCGAGGACGGTCCGTGCTGCGACGCCGCCGCCCGGACGCCGCCCCGGTCGTCCGGTACGGTCCTTGCTGCAGATCGCGCCGCGCGGGGCGAGGGGAGATGGTGGAACTCAGGAGCCTGGAGATCTTCTACTGGACGGCCTCCCTGTGCAGCTTCCGCAAGGCGGCGGAGCGGATGAACACGTCGCAGCCCGCGGTGTCCCAGCGCGTCGCCGCCCTGGAGGAGGCGTTCGGGGTCCGGCTGTTCGAGCGGCGCGCCCGCTCGGTCGTGCTGACGCCCGAGGGCCGCGAGCTGATGGCCTATGCCGAGCGCTTCCTGCGGCTGCGCACCGAGATGATGGCGGCGGTGGCCGGGCCCGGGATCATGCGGGGCGTGCTGCGGCTCGGGGTCTCCGAGACCATCGTGCACACCTGGCTGATGCGCTTCATCGCGCGCATGAGCCAGACCTATCCGGGCGTGAACGTCGACATCGCGGTCGACATCTCGCCCAACATGCGCGACGCGCTCCTGAACCGGGACCTCGATCTCGCCTTCCTGGTCGGGCCCATCACCATGCCGAGCCTCGTCAACCTGCCGCTGTGCAGCGTCTCCCTCGCGTGGATCGCCGCGCCGAGCCTCGCCCTCGGGCCGGGCGAGGTGACCCTCGAGGAGCTCACCCGCTTCCCCCTCATCACCTACCCGAAGAACACCAACCCGTACGTCCAGCTCCGCGAGCTCCTGGCGCAGTCGAACCTGCCCCCGCCGCGCCTGCACAGCAACGCCTCGCTCTCGACCATCGTCCGCATGGCCCGGGAGGGGCTCGGCATCGGCGTCATCCCGCCCGAGGTCGTGCGCCACGACCTCGAGGCCGGGCGCCTGCGCATCCTCGACGCCGCGCCGCGCCTGCCCGACATCGCGTTCACGGCCACCTACCCCAACGCCCCGGATTGCGGGCTCGCCGCCCGGGCCGCCCACCTGGCCTGCGACGTCGCGGCCGCGCCCGACTGGCGCCAATAAGCAGGGCTTATCGATTCCGATGCGAAATCACGATTGGCGCTTACCTGCCCACGATGTGATCATGGCGCATTCCTGGGCACGAGGGCAGGGGCGCGCCGGGCCCCCGGCGCGCCGTCCCCGCACGAGGAGGCCGTGATGCAGCCCGCCACCCCAACCATCCCCGTCGCGCCCGCGCGCCTCAGCGGCGAGGCGGCCCGGCTCGCCTGCCGCGGCGGCGCGATCACCGGCTGCACCGCCGGCATCGCCGACGGCTACGTCCAGGGCAACCTCGCGGTCCTGCCGGCCGACCTCGCCGGGGAGTTCCTGCTGTTTGCCCAGCGCAACCCGAAATCCTGCCCGGTGATCGGCGTCTCGGCCCCGGGCGAGCGCGCGATCCCGGAGCTCGGCGCCGACCTCGACATCGCCACGGACGTCGCCGGCTACCGGGTCTGGCGCGACGGCGCGGTGGTGGAGGAGCGCGACGCGGTGGCCGACCTCTGGCGCGACGACCTCGTGGCCTTCGTGATCGGCTGCTCGTACTCGTTCGAGGCCGCCATGGCGGAGGACGGGCTGCCCCTGCGCCACGTCGAGATGGGCGTGCGCGTGCCGATGTACCGCACGACGATCCCGTGCGCCCCGGCCGGCCGCTTCGCCGGGCCGATGGTGGTGTCGATGCGCCCGCTCACCCCCGCCCAGGCGATCCGGGCGGTGCAGATCACCTCGCGCTTCCCCGCCGTCCACGGCGCCCCGGTGCATCTCGGCCTGCCGGAGGCGATCGGCATCCGGGACATCGGCCGGCCCGATTACGGCGACCCGGTGCCGATCGCGCCCGGCGAGATCCCGGTCTTCTGGGCCTGCGGCGTCACCCCCCAGTCGGTGATCGCCGCGGTGAGGCCCGCCTTCGCCATCACGCACGCACCGGGCTGCATGCTGATCACCGACCGCCGCAACGCGGAATTCGCGGTGCTCTGACCCGAGCGCAGGGAGCATCCCTGCTGCGGCAAACCCCTGTCACTGGAGGCACGCGCATGATTCGTCGTCGGGAATTGCTGGTCGGGGCCGGCGCCCTCTCGCTCGCCGGGCTGAAGGGCGGGGCCGCCGCCGCGGCGGCGCCCGAGGTCGTGGTGGGCGTGCTCTACGCCATGTCGGGGCCGAGCGCGCAGGCCGGCGTGGATGCCCGCCACGCCATCGAGACCGCCCTCGACATCGTCAACAACGACCACGACATCGACCTGCCGAACGCCCGGGGCGCCGGGCTCTCGGGCCTCGGCGGCGCGAAGATCCGCCTCGTCTTCGCCGACCACCAGGCCGATCCCCAGAAGGGCCGCGCCGAGGCCGAGCGCCTGATCACGCAGGACAAGGTCTCGGCCCTGTTCGGCTGCTACCAGTCCGCGGTCTCCTCCACGGTCAGCGCCACCGCCGAGCGTTACGGCGTGCCGTTCGTGTGCGCCGATTCCTCCTCGCCGAGCCTGCACCGCAAGGGCCTCAAGTACTTCTTCCGCCCGGCCGCCCACGACGAGATGTTCTCGGCCGCGATGTTCGACTTCATGGACGCCCTGCGCAAGAAGGGCCAGAAGATCGAGTCGGTCGGCCTGTTCTTCGAGGACACGATCTACGGCGTCGACTCGGCCAACGTGCAGCGCAAGCTGGCGGGCGAGCGCGGCTACAAGGTCGTCGCCGACATCAAGTACAAGACCAACTCGCCGTCCCTGACCGCGGAGGTGCAGCAGCTCAAGAGCGCCAACGCGGACGTGCTGATGCCGACGAGCTACACCACCGACGCGATCCTGCTCACCAAGACCATGGCCGACCTCGGCTACAAGCCGAAGAGCATGATCGCGCAGGCGGCGGGCTTCTCCGAGAAGGTCACCTACGACACGGTCGGCGACAAGCTCCAGGGCCTGATCTCGCGGGGCAGCTTCTCCCTCGACCTCGCGGCCAAGCGCCCGTCGGTCGGTGCCGTGAACGCGCTCTACAAGGCCCGCGCGAACCGCGACCTCAACGACAACACCTCGCGCGAGTTCATGGCCCTGATCGTGCTCGCCGACGCGCTGAACCGCGCCGGCTCGACCGACGGGCAGAAGCTCCGCGAGGCGCTCGCCGCCACCGACATCCCGGGCGCGCGCACGATCATGCCCTGGTCGAAGGTGGCGTTCGGGCCCGACGGGCAGAACGTCAACGCCGACCCGGTGCTGCTGCAATGGGTCGGGGGCGCCTTCGTGACGGTCTTCCCCGAGGCCGCCGCGGTGGCGCCCGCCAAGTGGCCGATGAACGCGTGAGGGCGGGGCCGGCCGGCGCGGCCCCGGCCGTCCCCGGAACGCCTCGCGCCGGAGCGCCCTCCCGCACCGGGACGGGGGCGCTCCGGCGCGCCCTCCCACCGCCGCCTCGACGCGGGGCCGGCGCCGCCCCGACCGGAGCCCCCCACCGGAGCCCTCCATGACGACCCAAAGCCTGGCGCAGGTGCTGGCGAGCGGCCTCCTGATGGGGCTGATCTACGCCCTGATCGCGGTCGGCCTCTCGCTGATCTTCGGCCTGATGGACGTGGTGAACTTCGCCCACGGCGAGTTCCTGATGATCGCCATGTACGCGACCTTCGGGCTCGTGCTCCTCACCCGCCTCGATCCCATCGTGCTGATGCCGCTCGTCGCGGCGCTGCTCTTCATCCTGGGCGCCGCCGCCTATCTCGGCGTGGTGCGCTTCGCCATGCGGGCCAAGGCCAACCAGGGCATGGTGCAGATCTTCGCCACCTTCGGGCTCGCCATCCTGCTCCAGGGCGCGGCGCAGTACCTGTTCACCCCCGACTACCGCAACGTCCAGAACACCTGGCTCGGCGGGCGCACGCTCGACGTCGCCGGCATCTTCCTGCCCTGGCCGCAGATCTTCGGGGCCGCGGTGTCGCTCTGCGCCTTCGGGGGCCTGCACCTGCTGATGAGCCGCACCGATTTCGGCCGCGCGCTCGAGGCGACGCGGGAGGACCAGGGCGCGGTGGCGCTCGTCGGCATCGACCGCAACCGGGTCTTCGCCCTCGGCTGGGGCCTCGGCGCGGGCCTCGTCGGCCTCGCCGGCGCGGTGCTGGCGGTGTTCTACTACATCCACCCCCAGGTCGGCGCGAGCTTCGCGCTCATCGCCTACGTCACGGTGGCGCTCGGCGGTTTCGGCAGCGTCGTCGGCGCCCTGGTGGCGGGCCTCGTGGTCGGGCTGGTCGAGGCCTTCACGGCCGTGATCCTGCCGCCGGCGCTCAAGTCCGTCGGCGTCTACGCCCTCTACCTCGCGGTGGTGTTCGTGCGGCCCCAGGGCCTGTTCGGGAGGCTCTGACATGACCAGCACGACCCTTCCGGCCGCGCCTGCCGCCGCCGCCGCGGCGGACTCGGGCTTCGCCGCCAGGCGCCGCCGCAAGCTCCTCATCGCCGCGGCGGTCTTCGCCGCCATCGCGGCGCTGCCCTACGGCCTGCGCGACGTCTACCTCCAGAACGTCCTGATCCTCACCCTGATGTACGCCGCCCTGTCGCAGAGCTGGAACATCCTGGGAGGCTATTGCGGGCAGGTGTCCCTCGGCCACGCCCTCTATTTCGGCATCGGCGCCTACGCCACCACGGTGCTGTTCGTGAGCTACGGCGTGCTGCCGTGGTTCGGGATGCTCGCCGGCGGGCTCGCATCGAGCCTGCTGGCGCTGGCGCTCGGCTACCCGTGCTTCCGGCTCGCCGGGCACTACTTCTCGATCGCCACCATCGTGATCGCCGAGATCGGGCTGCTGCTCGTCCACAACTGGGACTTCGTCGGCGGCGCCATGGGCATCCAGTGGCCGTTCAACCCGGATTCGTGGTGGACCCTCCAGTTCGCCCGCGACAAGGTCCCGTACGTCCACTTCGCCCTCGGGCTGTTCGCGGTGGTCTGGCTCGTCACCTACCTGATCGAGGATTCGCGCTGGGGCTACTGGTGGCGCGCCGTGAAGGACGACGCGCAGGGCGCCGAGAGCCTCGGCGTCGAGGTGTTCCGGTCCAAGATGGCGGCGGCCGCGGTCTCGGCCTTCTTCACCGCCATCGGCGGCGGCTTCTACGCGGCCTACGTCTCCTACATCGACCCCGAGAGCGTGATGAGCTTCCGCTTCTCGCTGCTCTTCGCCCTGCCGGCGGTGCTCGGCGGCATCGGCACCCTGTGGGGGGCGCTCGTCGGCGCCGCGATCCTGATCCCGCTCACCGAGATCAGCCGCTCCTACCTCGGCGGCTCCGGCAACGGCTTCGACCTGATGCTCTACGGCGCCCTGGTGATGGTGGTGGCGCTCGCCCGGCCCGAGGGCCTGCTCAGCCTGTTCCGCCCGACCCGCCGCGCCCGCAACGAGGAGGCCACGCCGTGAGCGCCGACCCGATCCAGCGGGAGGACCCGATCCAGCGGGGGGACCCGATCCTGCGGGGAGACCCGATCTTGCGCGTCGACCACGTCACGCTCCGCTTCGGCGGCCTCGTGGCGAATGCCGACGTCAGCCTCGACGTCGCCCGGGGCGAGCTCCTCGGCCTGATCGGCCCGAACGGCGCCGGCAAGTCGACCCTGTTCAACCTGATCTCCGGCACCTACCGGCCGACGGAGGGGCGGATCCTGTTCCAGGGCCGGGACATCACCGGCCTGCCGGCCCCGGAGCGCTGCCGGCGCGGCATCGCCCGCACCTTCCAGGTGCCGCGCTCCTTCGACTCGATGAACGTGGTCGAGAACGTGATCGTCGGCGGCTTCGTGCGCCACGCCGGCGCCGCCGCGGCGCGGCGGGCGGCGCTCGAGACCCTCGACTTCGTCGGGCTCGCCGACCGCGCCGAGGCGGTGGCCGGGGAGCTGACGCCCCCGGAGAAGCGCCGCCTCGAGGTCGCCCGGGCGCTCGCCACCGGGCCGGCGCTCCTCCTCCTCGACGAGGTCCTGACCGGCCTCACCCCGAGCGAGGCCAAGGCCGGCGTCGAGCTGATCCGCCGGGTGGCGGAGCGCGGCGTGACCGTCATCATGGTCGAGCACGTGATGGAGGTGGTGATGCCGCTGGTCGACCGGGCCGTGGTGCTCCACCTCGGCCGCGTGCTCGCGCAGGGGCACCCGACGGAGGTCGTGCGCCACGAGGGCGTCATCACGGCCTACCTGGGGGAGCGCCACCGTGCTGCTTGAGGTCCGCTCCCTCTCCACCGCCTACCAGGGGCTGCTCGCGATCCAGGAGGTCTCCCTCGCGGTGGCGCCCGGCGAGATCGTCGTGGTGGCGGGCGCCAACGGGGCCGGCAAGTCGACCCTGCTCAAGTCCATCGCCGGCCTGGAGCGCCCGCGCTCCGGCGAGGTCGCCTTCGACGGCGCCCGCATCGACGGGCTGCCCGGCCACGCCATCACGGCCCGGGGCGTCGCCTACGTGCCCGAGAACAAGCGCCTGTTCCCGCGCCTCTCGGTCGCCGACAACCTGCGCCTCGGCAGCTACCTCCACCGCAGGGCGCCCGACCGGGAGGCGCCCCTCGCGCGCGTCTTCGCGCTGTTCCCGCGCCTGAAGGAGCGCCTTGGCCAGCGCGCCGGCACCCTCTCGGGCGGCGAGCAGCAGATGCTCGCCATCGGCCGCGCGCTGATGACGCGCCCGCGCCTGCTCATGCTGGACGAGCCCTCGCAGGGCATCATGCCCAAGCTCGTGGACGAGATCTTCGCCGCCGTGACGGCGATCCGCGACACCGGCGTGACGATCCTCCTGGTGGAGCAGCGCCTCGCCGAGTCCCTCAGCATCGCCGACCGCGGCTACGTGCTCCAGACCGGCCGCCTCATCCTCTCGGGCCCCGCCGCGGCCCTGCGCGACGACCCCCAGGTGCGGCGGGCCTACCTGGGGATCTGAGGGCGGCCGGGGTCTTCTCCCGGCCTCCGCCCGGCGGGGAAGGCCCCGGCCGGTCACGCCCCGAAGGGGAGGCGGCGCAGCACTCGGAACGGCGCCGCGCCGTCCTGGCGCAGCACCGTCACGGCGTCGATGGTCAGGGGCGCGCCGGTCCCGTAGGCGGCATCGAGGCGCGCGCGCCAGGGCGCGCGGTCGGCCTCCGGCAGGGAATCCGTCAGGGTCATGTGGAAGCGGAACGCCTCGAACACGTGCGGGTGGCCCCAGCGCGCGAGGAGCGCCCGGCCGCGGGGCGTCAGGCGCCCGGGCGCGCGCCGCGCGACCTCGGCCGGCGTCAGCGGCGCCCGGAGGGGATCGAGGCACGCCACGCACTCCGCCGCCAGGAGCCCGAGGGCCGGGGGCGGCGCCTCCGGCACCAGCGCGGTGAAGGACCCGAGGGTCGCGACCCGCAGGCGGCCGACCGCCACCGGCGGATGGCCCGCCGCGAGGGCGGCGGCGGCGGCGACCAGGTCGTCCTCGCGCACCCCCGCCGCGAGGCGCATCGGCGCCTTCAAGGTGGCGTGGAAGCCGTAGGCCCGGGGCGCGCCCGTCACCGCCGCCAGGCCGTCGAGTCCCGCGGGCGCGGGGACGGCCTCGCCCCGGTGGCTGTCGTAGCCGAGGATTCCGTTGCCGAAGCGGGCGAGGGGCGAGCCCGGCTCGGGCGTGTAGTAGAGGGCGTAGCGCACGGTCTCCGGCAAGCGGCTCCTCCTCGTTCGGCTCCGGTTCAGCACGGCCGCGTGACCAATCGGTGACGATCGCCGCGCGGCGGTGGTCCGTGGGCCCGGGCGATCTCGCGAGAGCGCTGCCCGGCGAGGCGGTCGCCGGTCCGGCGCGGGGGAGCGCGTCGGACCAAAGTGGGGGAGCGGGTGCCCCCTCCGTCCATGGACAGGACCGGCCCGCTTGCCGCACAAGGCCGATCGCGCTCGATGCAATCGTGTGCGTCCGATTTGCGACCCGGAATGGAGGAGGAACGAGGAGCCGTGGCAGTGCGTTCGGACCGGTCTCGGCGGGCGGGGAGGCCGGCGTGAAGTCGCTCCTCGTCGGTGTCCTGGGCCATGCCGATCACGGCAAGACCGCCCTCGTGCGCGCCCTGACGGGCACGCAGGCCGACCGCCTCCGGGAGGAGCGAGAGCGCGGTGTCCCGCGGGTGCCGGGCTCCGCGCTCCTGCGCGTGCCCGGGGGCGCGATCGACCTCGTCGACCTGCCCGGGCACCCGCGCTTCGTGCGGGCGATGGTCGGGGGCGCCACCGGCCTGCGGGCGGTGCTGCTCGCCGTCGACGCGCGCGAGGGCGTGCGGCCCCAGACCCTCGAGCACCTCGAGATCGCCCGGCTGATCGGCGTGCGCCGCGGCGTGATCGCGCTCACCAAGTGCGACCTCGTGCCGGCGGCGGAGGCCGAGGCCCGGGCCGCGCAGGCCGCCGCGGCCGCGGCGGCGGCGGGGCTGGAGGGCGGCGCGCCGGTGCGCACCTCGGCGCTGCGCGACCAGGGCCTCGCCGAGCTGCGGGCGCGGCTCGCCGCCCTTCTCGACGCGGCCGGCAGCCCCACGGATGACGGCTCCCCATACCTCCCGGTGGACCGGGTCTTCACCCGGCCGGGCGCCGGCCCGGTGCTGGCCGGCGCCCTGCGGCGGGGCGGCCTCGCGGTGGGCGACGCCGTGGCCCCCGAGGGGTGCCGGGCTATGGTGCGCGCCCCCCAGGTCCACGGCCGCCCGGCGGAATGCGCCGAGCCGGGCCGGCGCAATGCCGCGGCCCTGCACGACCGCGCCCTCGCGGTCCTGGCGGACCATCACCGCGCGCGGCCGCTCGAGCCCGGCCTCACCCTTGGGTGCCTGGCGCTCCTCCTGGGGGCCGACGAGGCCGCGGCGGCGGCGGTGCTGCGCGACCTCGTGGCGGCCCGGGACGTCGTGCAGGACCAGGCCCTGTTCCGGCACGCCGATCGCGACACGGCCCGCCCCGAATCCGAGCTCGTCCAGGCCCTCGAGGCCCAGTTCCGGCGCGCCGGCCTCACGCCCCCGGACGAGGTCGAGGCGGTCGGCCGCGACGTCCGGCGCGCCGAGGCCCTGGCCTATCTGATCCGGGCCGGAACGCTGGTCCGGGCCGTCGACCGGGTGCAGCGGCGGGCGATCATCTTCCACCGCGACGCCGTGGAGGGCGCCCGGCGCACCCTGGTGCGGGCCTTCGACGGATCGGCGGGCTTCCTCGCCCGCGAGGCCGGGGCGGTGCTCGGCATCTCGCGCAAGTTCTCGATCCCGCTCCTCGAGCATTTCGACGCCCAGCGGATCACCCGCCGCTTCGGCGACACGCGGACCATGACGCCGCAGGACCCCGCCGGCGAGCCTGGAGGCGGCGTCCCCCCGGCACCGTAAGCGCTCCCGGGGGTGATCGGGGTCTGGTGGCCCTCCTGGTCTTCAAGGCCGGCGGCACGCCGCGACAGCGTGCGGTGGGTTCGATTCCCGACCGTCTCCGCCGCGCAGGCGCCCGCGCGGGCGCCTGCGCGGCGGATCGGGGGCCCGCCCCGGCCTCCCGGCGCGCCCGGTGCCGGCCGCAACGCTGCCGGCCGGACGAAAGGGGAGGCGTGCGCCGGAGCGCGCTCAGTTGCGCTGATCGTTGCGCTCGGCCGCGGCCTGCACCAGGACCAGCAGGTTCTGGCGCACCTGCGGGTCCGCGATCTCGGCGAAGGCGCGCATCAGGTCTACGGCCTGGCGTCCCAACCGCAGGGCCGGGGCGTCCTCGCCCGTCGCGACGGCCTCACCCTCGCCATGGCCGAGCGAAACGCCAAGTATTTTCTCGATCTTCCTCAGGCGAAGTACCGACAGAGATCCGGGTGCAACAGCCTCGCCGGCTAGGGTATCTGTCGGCAACCATATCTGTGCAGTCTCTGGCCGGCCATCCATCTGATCTGCGTCCCATCGACTGACAATGACGACCCGGTCCTCCGCGCCCACGAGGGCGGAGCGGCAAGGACGCGTGCGATCATATAGGCCCCGATTATTTTCACATGCAAGCCGTGGTTGATTGCGCAGGAGTAATCGGCTACGCGCTGCAACCACACCGTGATGCGCGTTCGGCCGCCATCAGCATGGCGGACCGCCTGCCCGGAGCCTAACTGTAATGAATTTGATGGGTTTACTGTCTCACGCCGAGCAGGCGATCGGGGCGTCCGTCATACCCGACGTGATCGGCAGCTGGGACTGGGACATCCCCGCCAACCGCATCTACACGGACGACGTGGTGGCGCGCCTGTTCGGCGTCGATCCCGACCACGCCAGCACGGGGCTGCCGATCGAGCGCTACGAGTCAGGCATCCACCCGGAGGACCAGGGATGGGTCGGCCCCTACATCCGCAGGACCGTCGCGTCGTCCGGGGTGTTCGTCGCCGAGTACCGCACCTGCATGCATGACGGGGCCGTGCGCTGGGTCCTGGCGCGGGGCCGCTTCTACCACGACGGCGAGGGCCGGCCCCTGCGCAGCCACGGCATCGTCGTCGACATCACAGACCGCAAGATCGACGGGTCGAGCTACGTGGCCGAACCGCTCGCCCGCGAGGACCATACCCTGGAGCGCGTCGCCGACCACTGCATCGCCGCCCGCGAGGCCTTCGCGGAGATGGGCGAGCCCTTCCTGCTGAAGCTGGCCGACATGCTGCTGCTGGAGGTGGGGCGGATGCTCGCCAGGCAGGCGAAGGCCGAGCGCATCCGCCGGATGTGCTGACCCGCCCCGCACCCGCCAGGGCGACGATCCCCGGCCCGGTTCCTCACGGGACCGCCCGCGAGCGATCCTTCGCGGCCTTGCCCCGGCGCGGAGCGCACGTCCGCCCGGGGCTCCCGCCCTGCCGCGCCACGGCGCGCAGCTTCGCGACGGCCTCGTCCGCCTGCTCGTCCAGCGTGGGTGCGGCCTCCTGCTCGCGCCGGCGCAGCGCGTGCAGCACGAGAACGGCCTGAAGCGCGCTGGCGCCGCCCGCCAGCAGGGCGGCCGACGCCGCCCAGAGCCCGCCGTACTGCAACACCCAGGCGCCGGCCGCCATGCCGCCGCTGATGGTCGCCGCGAACACAAAGAACACCGTCGTCTCCCGTGCCATGGCGGCCGACCCGCCACGAACCCATGCTCGCGGTCTCTACCATAGGTTGTATATGGGCGGGATGCCGTGAATGAATTGCCAATGCGCCGCGCGGCCTGCCGGCCGCCCCGGTTTCCGCGCGGACGCGGCCCGGGCGGCCGCGAGGGGATCCGGAATCCGGGACCGCGCCGGCGGCACGGCGGAGGTCGCGGCCGATGCAGACCGGGCCGACGTGGCAGCCGGCCGCCTCGGGGCGACGTCGAGCCTTCCGGGCAGGTCTATGACCGCTGCCGCCCGAGCCGTCGAAAGCAGGCGGCCGTCAACGTCGTGGGTCAGGCGTGGAGCGGTCCACGAGCCGGGCCACGAACCAGACGACGGCTCGCGCGCGCTTCGACTCGGATTATACCAACGGCCTTGAGGGGTGACTCATGGAGCTTCCGTCGCTGGCGCTGACGTGATTTCCTGGCGTGGGGAGGACCTGCGCCGTGCCAGCAGCGGTGAGGTTGAGGACGGACTTCACGGCGCGTGAGCTTCGCCACCGCGCCACCGTCACGAAGACCGCCAACCAGAGCCGGCGCCTGCTCGCGGTGGCTGCCGTGCTGGACGGGATGAGCCGGGCTCAGGCAGCCCGGATCGGTGGCATGGATCGTCAGACCC
>NZ_QOWC01000138.1 GCF_003574465.1 Methylobacterium crusticola | reverse complement strand
CCGCCGTGCCCTCAGCGGGTGCCGGTCGCCGGACCGGAGCTGGTGTTGGCGCCGCCGCTGTGGCCGCTCGTCGACGCGTCGGCGCCGGCGGGCGCGGCCGTGCCCGGGCCGCCGGGCGCCACCGTCCCGGTGCTGGCGGGCAAGTCGCGGCCCGGCATGCCCTTCTCGGCGTTGCTCTTCACGCTGGCCGGATTGTTCATGTTGCGCTCCGTCGAGCCGGGCGCCGTCGTCTGTGCGAGCGCGACTCCGCCGAAGGCGAGGGAGGCTGCGATCGCGAGGGTGACCGTCCGCATGGTGTTCTCCTTTCGGGACTCAGTGCCACCCAACGCGGGGACGGGCCGCCAAGCTCCACGGGGATCCACCGCCCGGCTGCCGGGAGCGCGCCGCGCCCCGGAAAACGCGCTCGCCCGGCGACCGCGGCCCCGGCCGGATTCCCCAGGACCGCCCCGATCTGGCACACCGGGGCTGGCCCCGCAGTTGCCACGGCCCCCCTCTCGCCTCGGTCTCCGGTCATAAGCCCGCTCCCATGTCCAACGTCGCGCGCATCCTCGGCTGGCTCCTGCTCGCCACCATCGTCACCGCCACGATCTGCCCGATCGGCTACCGGCCGATCAGCGGGGCGCCCGTGTCGGTCGAGCGGTTCACGGCCTTCGCGGCGCTCGCGTTCCTGTTCGCGGTCGGCTACCCGCGGCGGCGGTGGCAGGTGCTGGTCCTGACGATCGCGGCGGCCGGGGGCCTGGAGGCGCTCCAGCTGCTGGAACCGTCCCGGCACGGCCGCGTCGCGGATTTCCTGGTGAAGGTCGGGGGCTGCGGCTTCGGCGCGGCCGCCTCGCTGGCGGCCGGGCTGCTGCCGGGCATCGCGCTGCCCGCCGGCCGCCGGGACGACGCCTGAGGGCGCTCCCGAGAGCCGGCAGCCGCGGCGCGCCGGCGCCGCTGAACGAGGGCGCGTCCGGCCGCGCTTTGCCGCGATTTCTTCAGACTTCGAACATCATCTGTGGGGCATTCTCGCGACAGGGAGAACCCGCGCGTCGACGACGCGCGTCGGAGGAGGCCCCGCATGCTCTTCGTTGCGGCGACCGCGATCGGCGGCGGGATCGTGACCGGCCTTCTCATGCTGCCGCAAGGGGCCGCGTGGGCGGCCCTGGCGGCGCCGTTCGGGGGCAGCGCGAGCGCCCTCGTGGCGGCGCTCGTCCTCTACGCCCGGCGTGGCGCGGGCTGGCGGGCGCGCGACGAGCGCGACGAGGCGACGGACGCCATGGTCTCGGCCCTGCGCAGACTCGCCGCCGAGGGCCGGCAGGCCGAGGCGGCGACGGCCGCGGCTCCGCCGCTCGCCGACGGCGCCCCGCCCCGGCGCGGCGCGGCCTGAGACCGCGGGGCTCCGGGACGCAGCGACTCCGGGCGAGCCCCGGGGAGGCCCGCGACGTGAGCGCGTCCGACCCCGCCGGGAGGCGGCGCGTCCGCCCTCCGCTGATCGTGGCGCGAGACCGGGCAGGCACCGGTAGCCGGCCTTGCGGCCGTCCGAGACCACGCGGACGAACAGGTCGGGCCGGAGTTCCGGTGTCTGACGGCTCGGCCGGGCCCCGCCCGGCGCGAGTCCGTGCAGGACGATGCCCCGCGGCGGCGCCCCGGACTCTAACCGCCGCTACCCCCGGCACGGCCGGACGCCCTGGCAGCCGATGCGGGTGCCCGGGCGAGGCGGACGCCGCGCATCACCGGTCCGTGACCCGCGATTCCATTCGAACGATGGATCCGACGTGCCCCGGGGCGCTCGGGCCGGGACGGCCGCGCGAGCGCGCCACGCCCCGGACCGCCCATGCCGCACGATCCGTCCACCTGCGGCCGGCACGTCCCACGGGGGCCACGCGAGATCGCGGCGCCTCGGCACCCCCCTTGTGCGCGGGTGCACATCATTGCGCCCAAAGTCGGTGACACACTCCCGAAAGGTCGGCGCTGCCGGCCCTGCCCTAAGCCCTAGAGAGCCGCTGTGCGATCGCGGCCCGACCGCTAGCCTCCTGTCGGCCATCGGTCTCCCAAAGCCTCAGAGCCCCGAGACGAGCCATGTCGGACGCACCCCTCCTCCTCCACGTCGCCGCATCACTGGCGTTCGTTGCCGTCGCAGGCCGCGGCATCGGCTGGGCCCTCGACGCGTGGGTCGGCCTCGCGCGGGGCGAGATGTCGGACGACGCCCTGGTCGACTAGCGCGGATTCTTCGCGCGCGCCGCAGGGTCCAGGGTCCGGCCTCGCCGCCGACGCGCGGCGTCGCCGGGGAACAGGATCGGCAGCGGGCGCGACGCGCCCAGGCGGCCGCCACTCACGAACGCCGTTCGCGGGACCGGGCGCTCAGCCCGTCCGCCGCTTGGCGGGCCGCTTGCGCTTCGCCTTCGGGCCGGCCGCCGCCTTCGCCATGTCCGCGAGGACGGCACGCTGCTGGCGCCGCGCCAGGTTCGCGGCCGTTCCCATCCACCAGCCGGCGGCGCGGTTGGCGGCGGACAGCCACAGGCTGCGGGGGCTCCCCTTCATGGCGCTCTCCGGTGAGGCCCTCTCCCGGCCGGCGCGGCGCGCCCGGCGATGCGGGGGGTGCGAAAAGGACGGAGCCGTGCCCGTCCTGTCGGAACGGCCACGGCTCCCGAATCGTCGCGCTGGCGCCTCCCCTGATGCGGTCCCGGTCTCACCGGCCGCCCGGAGCGCCTACGGCATCACTTACCCTTGATAGCATCCTTGATGCTGCCTACAGCATTCTGGACGCTTCCCTTCACCTGATCGACCACGCCTTCGTTCTTCAGCTTCTCGTCGCCAGTGATCTTCCCGGCGCCTTCCTTCACTTTGCCACCCATGTTCGTGGCGGATCCTTGGACGCGATCCTTGTCCATTTGTATCTCCGGTCTCGCTCGGCGGCCCATCAGGCGCCTCTGCTTCAGTAACGGGCAGTCCGGAGTTTAGGTTCCGGGCCGCCGCCGGCCCGATCGCCCGGACGCGGCGCAGCGGCGCGCGGAGGCTCGGCGCCGGGGCCCGAGCGAAGCCCTAACGCCGGCCGGCGAGGCGCGGCGCGGGCCCGCGCGGGACCGGTCTCCACGGGCGTCGCAGCGCGGGTCAGCGCGCCGGTATCGTGGCCAGCAGACGCGCGAGCTCGACCTGGGAGCGGGTTTCCGTCTTGGCGAAGCAGCGCGCGAGGTGCGTCTTGATCGTCGTCGGCGAGACGCCGAGCGCGCCGGCGGCATCCGGGACGGAGATGCCGGCGCCGACCAGCGCGGCGACGCGGGTCTCCGCGGTGGTGAGGCCGAACGCGTCGCGGACCGCGTCGGCCTGGGAGGCGGTGCTGGCCTGGTGGTCGATGACCTGCACCATCGCGCGCGCGCCGCGGTCGACCGCCTCCCAGAGCGGGAAGGCGGGCGGCGGCAGGGGCGTGACGAGCACCAGCAGGGAGGCGCCCCCCGAGGTCCGGGTGATGCGCAGGGACTGGCGGAACCCCTCCTCGCCGCCGCACGTCACCGACACGGCGCGCGCCAGGGCGAGCGTCAGGGCGCGGGTCTCCGAGGGGATCTGCGCGCCGAGCCGCAGGCCGTCCGACCGGTGCACGACGATGCCGTCGTCCCGGGACAGCAGCTGGTCGGCGGCGGCGTTGGTCCGGACGATCCGGCAGCGCGCGTCGATCAGGATCGCCGCACTGGCGACGGCGTCGAGCAGGCAATGGGCGTGCCCGGCCTCGCCGGCCTTGAGGCTGAGCTCCAGCGAGAGGTCGACGGCCCGCGCCAGGTGGCAGACCAGCCGGCCGACCCGCGCCGCGACCGCCTCCCGGCTCTCCGCCTGCGCGCGGGTCATCGTGAACGAGACGCCGCCGCTGCAACCGCGCCGCGTCAGGCTCGGGTGGACCACGACGATCTGGTCCTCGATCCCCTGGGGCGCGAGGATGTCGGCGTAGAAGGCCGAGCGGCACAGGGCGTCGACGTCGACCATGCTGTTGGCCACGATCGGGCGCCCGGTCGGCGCCTTCTCGAAGCTGATCGAGTACGGGTTCCTGGCGTACCGCTCCAAGTACAGGTCGGTCAGGTCCTCCCGCAGGCGGCCCGTGATCAGGAAGCCCCGCTGCCCGACCGGGGCGCTGTAGGCGAGCATGCAGCCGGAGGCGCCGACGTAGTCGGCGAGCGAGCCGAGGGCGTCGGACCAACGCTGGGGCGCCGCCGCGGCGGCGTAGATCGCCGCGACGGCATCACCATAGGAAGACGCAGCGTGCCCCATCCATCCCCCCTTGCCGCAGCCCGATGCAGATGAACAACAATGCGGCACACTAGGGACGTTCGCGTCTTGCTTATGACAGCAGGCGATGACGTCGACGGCCTTCTGCACGTCGTGCCATCGCAATGCTACGGTGACTGCGCAATCTTGTCTACGACGACAGCCCGTCCTGTACGGGACGTCGCCGGGCGTCCGCCGGCGGCGGCGTATCCGGGCGGTTGCTCCGGGTGGGGGCGCGCCGGGCCGCCCGCCTCACGGCGAGAACCGCCCCCGCGCCGCGAACCCGTCCGACAGGCACTGCGTGATGAAGGCGCACGCCGCGCCGAGATCGGCGAACTTGGGATGGCGCGGGTCGTCGACGGGGCCGAAGCCGACCTCCAGGAACCACATCCCGGCTTCGTCGCGATGCTCCTGCGACAGGTGAACCAGGATGGCGACCAGGCCGCCCGCGGCGAAGACCAACACTCCCTCCGTGTCGTCGCTGCCGGTGAGGACCTGCACGGGCTGAAGGCGTAGGTTCATGCCGAGACCGACCGATCCCAGATGGAGACCAGGGTCAAACTCGCCGGGTTCGAGGAGTTCCTGCCGATCCCGAATCCGTCAGGCGCCGTCCCGCCCCGCCGGCGCGCCGCGCCTCACCGGACCGTCACCCGCCACTCGGGCAGGAAGCGGCCCGGGACCGCGCCGGCGGCGTGCAGGGGCGCCACCGGCCGCGCCAGGACCGGGATCGCCCGGTGCAGCAGTTCCGCCAGGTCGCTTCGGGACATCCCGATGTACAGCACGGTCTTGTCGACCGCGACCTCCGCCTGCAGCGACCAGTCCTCGCCCTTCTGGAGGCCGACCCGGTCGAACATCCGGCGGATGCGCGCCAGGAGGACCGAGGCGAGCCGGGAATCGAGCTTCAACTCGACGACGTGCGCATGATCTCCGGGGACCAGAACGGTCTTCATGGGCCGCCAAGCGGACGATGATCGCCCGGGCCGAGGATAGGCCCGCGATCCCGCGGAGCGTCAAGGGTTTTCCCGCCCCGCGGCCCGCTCAGCAGCCGGGCGCCGGGGCGTACGCGATCCGGAAGGAAACCGGGAACGGGGTGCCCCCGTCGTCGAGATCGCTCTCCAGTGCGAGCCCGTCCCGCAGCAGCACCCGGCGGACGATCTCCGGCACCATCACGGAGGCCACGTAGCGGCCGAGGCACGCGTGGTGGCCGTAGCCGAAATGCAGGTAGGCGTGGTCGGGCCGCCCGGCCCTGAACGCGTCGGGCTCCTCGATCCAGTCGGGATCGAACATGGCGGACAGGCTCAGCGGCAGGAGGGTCGTGCCCGCCCGCACGAGCCGCTCCCGCGACGTGCCCCGCGCCAGGACGTGGTCGGCTGCCGCCTGCCGGAACATGAAGGCGACGATCGGGGAGAAGCGCAGGGCCTCCCAGACGTAGCCGTCGAAGGCGCGCGGGTCCTCGGCGCGGGCCGCGCGCCGCGCCTCCTCCAGGACCTGCGGGCGCCGGAACAGCTCGGCGAGGGCGTTGACGACGGCCTCGGAGGTGGTCTCGATGGCACCGATCAGCAGGCCGCCGACGTTGATCACGACCCGGTCGAGGCCGAAGCCGAGGCTCGGCGGGAACGCCGTGCGGAGCAGCCGGGTCAGGACGTCGTCGTCCTGCGCGCCCTCCGCGATCCGCTTCTTGCGCCCGGGGATCAGCCCGACGAGGGCGGTGCGCAGCTCGGCCCGGGTCGCCTCCGCGGCCGCGTGCACGGCCTCGGCGTCCGGGCGCCCGTCGAACGGCAGGTTGTTGAACTGGTCGAGCTGGTTCGCGTAGGACCAGCGCAGCATGTCGGCGTCCGGCGCCGCGAGGCCGAAATACTGCTGGACCACGCGCAGCGGCACCAGCCTGGCGAGGGCTGACACGACCTCCATCCGCCCGCACGCCCGGTCGAGGGCCGCGTCCGCGAGGCCGGCGACGAGCGCCCGGATGCGCGGGAGGTCGTCCCGGTTGAGCATGGCCCGCATCACCGACTTGTCGCGGGTGTGCATCGGGGTCTCGTCGCTCGCCAGCATGAAGTCCCCCATCTTGCCCGTGTAGAGCGCGACGGTGAACACGCCGGGCAGGGAGAGGATCTCCGCCACCTCCGCCCGCTTCGCCACCAGGGTGACGTCCGGCGTCTCGAGGATCGGGCGCTCCCGCCGCAGCGCCGCGAAGAACCCGCGCGGCTCGGAGCGGATCCACCCCCGCGCCAGGGGCCAGCGCTCGCCGGCGGGGGTTTGGTCGAGCCGGGCGAGGTAGGAGCCCGCATCAGCGCACGCCATGGGGGCCCTCCAGCGTCTTCAGGTACTCGACGAGTGCGAACCGGTCCTCGGGCGGCAGCGGACGGGCCGGGAAGACGTGGCCCCGGTTGGAGTTGCCCGGCCGCGTGGTGTCGAACCGGAACAGCCGCTCGCGCTCGTCCGGCGCGGTCCCGGCCGGGTCGGAGCGGAAGCCGACCTTGACCGGATCGAGCTCCCGGCCGCCGACCCAGAACACGGTCGGGCGCTCGTCCTCCGGCGACAGCAGGTCGTAGAGCGTCGGCACCGAACCGTTGTGGAGGTAGGGCCCGGTGGCCCAGATGCCGGCGAGGGGCCCGGCCTTGTAGGAGGGCGGGGCGGTCCAGCCGTTCAGGAGGGCGCCGTCCGGGCCGAAGCGGTCGCCGAAATACGCGGCCTGCTCGAGGGGCGGCACGTTGCGCGCGGTAAAGTCGCGGCCGACGATCCGCCCGACGGCCGTCGACAGCACCTGCCCGGCGGGGGCCGCGGCGGCGGCGCCGAAGAACTCGGAGAGGCTGCCGGTCAGGGCCTGCCGGCCGTAGAAATTCTCCAGCATCCTGGGGTCGGTGCCGACCACGTCGAGGGGGTACAGGCCGACCGCGAGGAAGCGCGCGCCGGAGCGGCTCTCCCCGGCCTCGGTGTAGCGGTAGGGCGCGCCGCCGTGGCAGCCCTGGCACTCCGCCGCGAACAGCGCGCGGCCGCGCTCGACCTTCGCGGGGACCGGGGGATCGAGGAGGCCGCCCGGCCAGGGCGGCGGCTGGAGCTGCGCCACCCAGGCCTCGAGGTCGCGCAGGTTCTGCGCCCGGGCGCTCGAGGTGAAGCGCGTCGCCGGCGGGCCGGTCAGGTCCATGGTCCCGAACACGCCGAGCACCTCGCCGGTGTTGCGGCCGATCGGGTTCGCCGCGATGCCGTTCCATTGCAGGTAGCGCTGCGACGGGGTGGTCCAGAGGGCGGGGTAGCTCACCGGGGCGTCCGGGACCCGGCGGTTCGCGGGCTCCGCCAGCGCGTCCGCCGCGACCGCGTTGAGGATGTGCCCGAACGCGTCGAGGCGCCCGGCGCCGTAGGGCTCCGGCGTCCAGTTGCCGGCGACGAGGCGGCGCAGGTTGGTGGCGTAGGCCTCGAAGGCCGGCCGCAAGGGCCCGGGCTCCTCGCCAGCCGCCGCCGCGAAGCGCGCGTAGCGGGTGGGGTCGGCCAGCGTCGCGTCGAGCGCCGCGACGAGGCCGCGCATGAAGCCCTGGAAGTCGATCATGGCCGGGCCGCCGTCGATCCTGAGGCGGGCGCCCCGGACCGTGACCTCGCCGGTGTGGCAGGCCGCGCAGGTCAGGCCCACCCAGGGCCGCCCGGCCGGGTCCGGCGCCTCGCGGGCGAACCCGACCGGCAGGCCGGCCGGGTTGCGCGGGCCCGGCGTCCCGGGCAGGAAGCCCGTCCGGGCGGGCAGCCCGCCGCCGACGAGGCGCGCGCTGCCCGGCTCCTCGAGGGCGAGGAGCCAGGACTCGGGGATGAGCCGCGACCCTTGCGGGGTGTAGTAGAAGGCGTCCCGGAGGTCGTCGCTCCAGCCCTGGCCCGGCCCGGCGGCCGGGGCCGTCGCGCCGGCTGAGGCCGGCCCGGCGGCTGAGGCCGTCCCGGAGGCCTCGGCCCGGGCCGGCCCCGCGGCGCACGCCGCGAGAGTGACCGCGGCCGCCAGCCAGGCGGCCCCTGCAGCAACACCGCGCATCGTCGTCCCCCCTCGTGGTCTCGTCTCCCGCAACCCCGTCCCGGAGCGCGTCAGGCGAGGGTCAGCTCGAGATTGCCGCGCAGCATCGCCACGAGCTCGCCCTGCCGGTGGGTCTCCGTCTTGCCGTAGATCGCCTTCAGGTGCGTCCGGACCGTCGAGATCGCGATGCCGTGCTGGCGGGCGTAGGCCTCGAGCGTCGTGCCGCCCGCCATGGCGCCGGCGAGCGTCGCCTCGGCGGGCGTCAGGGCGAAGGCGGACCTCAGGCGCCGGGCGGCGTCCGCCGGCAGGTGGCGCGGGCGCCGGACGACGACCGCGAGCTCCGCGTGGGCGCCCGGCGGGACGGCGCGCTGGCGCCGCGGCAGGGGGTGCACCGAGAGCCGGTAGGCGGCGCCGTCGCTCGGGCGGCGCACCTCGATGTGGTCCGCGTCGATGACGGTGGTGCGCCCGCGCGAGGCCTCGACGGCGGTCGCGGCGGCGACGGACAGGCGGCGCGCCGTCACCGGATCGCGGCACCCGAGCCGTCCGCCGCGCAGGACGATGCCGTCCTCCTCGCGCGCGAGCTCCGCGCCGGGCTTGTTGACGTGGGCGACCCGCAGCTCGGAATCCGCCAGGAAGATGCCCGCGTCGACGATGTCGAGGACGGAGCCGATGTCGGTCGCCCGCTCGCGGGCCTGCTCCAGGAGCGCGAAGTACTCGAAGGCCCGCCTCAGGTGCGGCACGAGCAGCTCGAAGCGCGACAGCTCGGCGGGCGCGAAGGGCCCCTCCCCCTGCCCCCGCATGGTCGCCAGGGTGGCCATCACGTCGGCCTCCTGGGCGAAGTAGGAGACGAGGCTGTGCTCGATGTCGAACGGCGCCACCACCTCGCGGTAGAGGGCCGTCGCGCGGAAGCGGTCGTGGTCGACCCCCGCCTCGCCGCAGATGACCCGGCCCGGGTTGCGCAGGATGTAGGGCAGGCGCGGGTCCTCGGCCGCGTGCCGGTACAGGAAGGTCTTGTAGCGGTCGCGGTCGAAGCCCGAGACGGCCCAAGTCGGCTTGCGCTCCGTCTGGAGGCTGAACACCGCGAGCTGCCCGACCCGACCACCGACGAAAGATGTGATCGACTGGAGCAGGTCCGGCCACTGGTCCGGAAAACCCGTGCCTTCGTAGATCGCGCCGAGAAGGCGGGAAAACGTATCGAGGTTGCCCATGGGCCACACTCCGCCCACTCGACGCCATCATCGCTTCCACCGCCGGATCTGGCAGCGGCGGCCCGCGACGTCACGCGGCCGCTCTTCGCAGGAGCGCTCAATACTTGCATGCAACCAGTGTCGTGCAAACCGGGATTTGCATACCTCCCCACTTTTGGGGAGGCGAACCGCGCGCACCGCTGCTTTTCTGGCTCCGGTCGGTGCGCTCGCGCACAGTCCCCCACCGGCACGGCCGGGACTGGCGAGGCGCGCTCCCCGGCGCGGCCAAGTGCCGCGCCGGTCCCCGCGGGAGGACGCCATGGCCCAGCACGGAACGGACAATCGCGGCATCGAGGCGGGGGCGAGCCCCGGTTTCGGCTACGGCCGGTTCGGTCGCATGTTCGAGCTCGACCCCGCCACCCGGATGCCCGTCGAGGCGCTCCAGGACATCGCCGGGGCGATGATCAGGGAGGATGCCGGCGCGCCCATCACGGAGGCCGAGGACGTCGACGAGAACCCCGCCATCCCGGCGGGCTACACGTATTTCGGGCAGTTCGTCGACCACGACATCACGTTCGACCCGACCCCGCTGAACGGGTCCGAGATCGACGTCAGGGCACTCGAGGATTTCCGCACGCCCGCCCTCGACCTCGACTCGCTCTACGGCAGCGGGCCCGACGACCAGCCCTACCTCTACAAGGGCCTCGCCCTGCGCCTCGGGCCCGACCCCGGCAACGCGGGCGCCCGCATCGGCGCGCGGGCCGACCTCCAGCGCCTGCCCGAGGACCAGATCGCGCTCATCGGCGACAAGCGGAACGACGAGAACAAGATCGTCTCGCAGATCCACTCGGGCCTGATCGCGTTCCACAACAAGGTGGTGGCCGACGATTCCCTGATCGCCAAGGTCGGCGGCGACCCCGGCCGGGCGACGAGCCGGTTCCGGGCCGCGGCCACGATCACGCGGTGGCACTACCAGTGGGTCGTGGTGTTCGACTACCTCGCGCGCGTGCTGATGCCCGGCGTGCTGGAGCGGGTGCTCAACCGGCGCGGCTTCATGCCGAACCTCCAGTACTACGCCAAGCCGGGCCTGCGCTTCGGCTACATGCCGGTGGAGTTCGCGGGCGCCGCCTTCCGGTTCGGCCATTCCATGGTGCGCCCGAGCTACGCCCTCAACGTCGCCATCGGGACCGACCCGGCGGGCCGCATCCCGACCTTCTCGCGGGGCCGGAACTTCGAGAACATGAACGGCTTCCCGGGCCCGCTGCCGACGAATTGGGGCATCGACTGGGGCTACTTCCTCGAGGGCATCAAGGCCACGGTGCCCGAGGCGAACGGGCCGGCGGACCGCGGCCCGGGGGCGAGCGTGCCGACCTTCCAGGTGCCGCAGCGCTCCTACCGCATCGACGCCCTCCTGGCCCAGCCCCTCGGCGACCTGCCCGAGTTCCGGACCGAGGAGGACCACTGGGTCAGGAACCTCGCCTTCCGCAACCTCGACCGGGGCCAGATGCTGGGCCTGCCCTCGGGCGAGCGCGTGGCGCGCGCCATCGGCGCCCGCCCGGTCCCGCCCGACCAGGTCTGGAAGGCCGGCTCGCGCCTGCTCGACCGGAGCCGGCTGCCCGGCGACACCGCCGGCGATCTCGACGCGACCCTGGCGGCCCGCGGCGCGGTGGCGGGGAAGTGGGCCGGCGCCCACGGCCCGCTGCACGCCAGCACGCCCCTCTGGTACTACGTCCTGCGCGAGGCCGAGTATTTCGGCGTCGAGCACAGGCCGCAGGACCCGTGCATCGGCTTCGGGGGCCAGCATCTCGGGCCCGTCGGCAGCCGCATCCTGGCGGAGACCTTCGTCGGCCTGCTCTGGTACGACCGGAGCTCGTTCCTCCACCGCATGCCGGAGTTCCGGCCCTTCCCGGAGATCGCCGGGACGGCGCCGCATTTCACGCTCGACCGCCTCCTGGCCTACGCGCTCGGCTGAGGCCCGGCCGGGCCGACGTTCGGGCCGGCCAAGCCGGCGTTCGGGCCGGCCGAGCCGGCGCCCGGACCGGCCAAGCCGGCGCCCGGACCGGCCAAGCCGGCGCCCGGCCGCGCCCTCTCAGCCGAGGTCCAGCTCCACCGTGACCGGGACGTGGTCGGACGGCTTGTCGAGCCCGCGCAGGTGCTTCTGCACCGAGGCCGAGACCAGGCGGTCGGCGGCCTGGGGCGAGAGCAGGAGGTGGTCGATGCGGATGCCCTGGTTGCGCGGCCAGCAGCCGGCCTGGTAGTCCCAGAAGCTGTAGAGGCCCGGCCGGCCGTCGCAGGCCCGCAGGCCGTCCGTGAAGCCCGCGTTCAGGAGGGACCGGAACGCGGCCCGGCTCTGGGGCAGGAACAGCGCGTCGCTCGTCCAGGCCTCGGGATCGGCCGCGTCCTCCGGCTCCGGAATGACGTTGTAGTCGCCCGCCAGCACCAGCACCTCCTCGTCCGCGCGCAGGCGGACCGCATGGGCCTGGAGGCGGCGCAGGAAGGCGAGCTTGTAGTCGTATTTCGGCGTGCCGACCGGGTTGCCGTTCGGCAGGTAGATCGAGGCCACCCGCAGGGTCCCGGACGGGACCGGGATCGCCGCCTCGATGTAGCGCGCCTGCACGTCCTCCGGGTCGCCCGGCAGGCCGCGGCGGATGTCCCTGAGGGGCAGGGGCTGGCGGGCGAGCAGCGCGACGCCGTTGAAGCCCTTCTGCCCGTGGGTGGCGACGACGTAGCCGGCCTCCTCGATCTCCGTGCGGGGAAACGCCTCGTCGACGCATTTCAGCTCCTGGAGGCAGACCACGTCGGGCCTGGCCTCGGCGAGGAAGCCGAGCAGGTGGGGCAGGCGCTGCTTGACCGAGTTGACGTTCCAGGTGGTGATCCGCATCTCGCCCCGCGACGAACGGCCCCTCGGGCCGGCGGCCCGTCATCGGGGTTTCGTGCCCGGCTGGCAAGCCGGGCCCCGGCTGGGGCGGGATCCGGACCGGGTTTCGTGCCCGGCCGGCAGGCCGGGCCTCGCCCGGGCGGGGGAACCGGATGGCGGGCGCGTGGTGGGAGCCGGTGCGGGCCTATTGCGAGCGGACCGGCCCGGAGGCCTGGGCGGAGCCCCTCAACGCGCTCTCGAACGCCGCCTTCCTGGTCGCCGCCGCGGCGATCCTGCGCCGGAGCCGCGCAGGGCCCCGCGACCCGACCGTCGAGGGCCTCGGGTGGCTCGTCGGGGTCATCGGCCTCGGCAGCGCCCTGTTCCACACGCTCGCGGTGCGCTGGTCGATGCTGGCCGACGTGATCCCGATCGCGGTCTTCGTCCACGCCTACGTGTTCCTCGCCATGCGGCGCCTCCTCGGCCTCACGCTCGGCGCCGCCCTCGCCCTGACGCTCGCCTTCGCGGCCGCCGCCGCGGGCCTCGAGCCCGCGCTGTCCGGCCTCGCCGGGCGCCCCCTCGGCCCGCCGACCAACGGCTCGATCGACTACGCCCCGGCCGCCCTCGCCCTCCTCGGCGTCGGGGGCGTCCTGCGGCGCGCCGGCGCCGGGACGGCCCGGCGCCGGGCCGGGACCGCGCTCCTCGGGCTCGGCGGCCTGTTCCTGGTCTCGCTCGCGGTCCGGACCCTCGACGCGGCGCTCTGCCCCGTGCTCCCGGCGGGCACGCACTGGCTCTGGCACCTGATCAACGCGGCCGTGCTGTACGGGCTCGCGCGGGTCGCGCTCGAGCACGGGCGCGCGCCCGTCGGGCGGGCGTGAATGCGGGCCCGCCCGCGGGCCGCCGCTCTGCCGCGCCGGGCGTCCGGGCTTCCTTGCACGGGTCCGGAAACCGTTGCAGAAGGGCGCCGCCGCGGCACCGCCGATGCGGGACCGCCCCTGGAACGCCGCCCATGACCCACAGCCTCCGCCTCGGCGTCGCCGGACTCGGGACCGTCGGAGCCGCCGTCGTCCGCATGATCGCCCGCCGCGCCGACGCGCTCGCGGCCGCGTCCGGGCGGCCGGTGCGGGTGAGCGCGGTCTCGGCCCGCGACGCCGCCCGCGACCGCGGCCTCGACCTCGCCGGGGTCGCCTGGTTCGACGATCCCGTGGCGCTCGCCCGCTCGGGCGAGGTCGACTGCGTGGTGGAGCTGATCGGCGGCGCCGAGGGACCGGCCCGGGCCACCGTCGAGGCCGCCCTGGCGCTCGGCAAGCCCGTCGTCACCGCCAACAAGGCCCTGCTCGCCCGCCACGGTCCCGCGCTGGCCCGCGCCGCGGAGGCCGCCGGCGCGCCCCTCGCCTTCGAGGCCTCGGCGGCGGGCGGCATCCCGGTGGTCAAGGCCCTGCGCGAGGCGCTGGCCGGCAACCGCATCTCCCGCGTCTACGGAATCCTCAACGGCACCTGCAACTACATCCTGAGCCGGATGGAGCTCGAGGGGCTGACCTTCGAGGCCTGCCTGAAGGACGCGCAGGCGCTCGGCTACGCCGAGGCCGACCCGACCTTCGACGTCGAGGGCTTCGACACCGCCCACAAGCTCGCGATCCTGACGAGCCTCGCCTTCGGGGTCGAGCTCGACGCCGAGGGCGTCTCGGTCGAGGGCATCTCGGCCATCACGCCCCTCGACCTGCACATGGCCGAGGAGCTCGGCTACCGGATCAAGCTCCTGGGGGTGGCCGAGGCGACGCCGGCGGGCATCGAGCAGCGCGTCCACCCCACGATGGTGCCGCGCTCCTCGGCCATCGCCCAGGTCATGGGCGTGACCAACGCGGTCACCATCGACACCGACGCCCTCCGGGAGCTGACCCTGATCGGCCCCGGGGCCGGGGGCGAGGCGACCGCCTCCGCGGTGGTGGCCGACATCGCCGACGTCGCGGCCGGCCGCGTCCCGCCGGCCTTCGGCCGTCCCGCCTCGGCCCTCACGAACCCGGTGCGGGCCGAGATGCAGCGGCACGAGGGCGGCTACTACATCCGGCTGACGGTGCACGACCGTCCCGGCGTCGCGGCCGGCGTCGCCACCCGCATGGCCGAGCGCGAGATCTCCCTCGAGAGCATCCTCCAGCGCCGCTCCGAGAGCGCCGCCGCCCGCGACCGGCACGGCCGCTCGGGCCTGCCGGTGCCGCTGGTGCTCATCACCTACGCGGCGACCGAAGCGGCGATCCGCGCGAGCCTCGACGCCATGGCGGCGGACGGGCTCCTGTCCGAGCCGCCCCAGCTCATCCGCATCGAGCGGGATTGAGCCGCCCCGGCGCGCCGGGACCGGCGATCCGCCCGCGCGGGCGACCCGGCGCGCGGGCGCAGCCGCCCGCGGCGCCACGCCGGGACGAGCGAGAATTCAGTTCAGCGGGACCGGAATCTCCTCTAAGACCCGGCCCAACAATCGCGACAGGGAATGCGAAGCAATGTCGGACGCGAAGAAGGTCGGGCCGAGCCAGGTCATCGAGCGGATCCTGACCCTCGAGCTGGTGCGGGTCACCGAGCGCGCGGCCGTCGCCGCGGCGCGACTGCGCGGCCAGGGCAACGAGAAGGCGGCCGACCAGGCCGCCGTCGACGCGATGCGCCGGGAGCTGAACCGCCTGCCCATCGACGGCACGGTGGTGATCGGCGAGGGCGAGCGCGACGAGGCGCCGATGCTGTTCATCGGCGAGACCCTCGGCAACGGCAGCGGTCCCAAGGTGGATATCGCGGTCGACCCCCTCGAGGGCACCACCCTCTGCGCCAAGGACATGCCCGGCTCGGTGGCCGTGATGGCGATGGCGGAGGGCGGCACGCTGCTCGCCGCCCCCGACGTCTACATGCACAAGATCGCCATCGGCCCCGGCTACCCGACCGGCCTCGTCGACCTCGACGCCTCGCCCGAGGACAACATCCACGCCCTCGCCAAGGCGAAGGGCGTGCCCCCGGCCGAGATCACCGCGCTCGTGCTCGACCGCCCGCGCCACACCGACCTGATCGCGGCGATCCGCCGGACCGGCGCCGGCGTGCGCCTGATCTCCGACGGCGACGTGGCCGGCGTGATCTTCACCACCATGCCGGAGGAGACCGGCATCGACATCTACCTCGGCATCGGCGCGGCGCCCGAGGGCGTGCTGGCGGCGGGCGCGCTGCGCTGCATCGGCGGCCAGATGCAGGGCCGGCTCATCCTCGACACGCATGAGAAGCGCGACCGGGCCGCCAAGATGGGCGTGGCCGATCCCAACCGGCGCTACCTGCTCGACGACCTCGCCCGCGGCGACGTCGTGGTGGCGCTCACCGGCGTCACCGACGGGGCCCTCGTCAAGGGCGTGCGCTTCCGGCGCGACACGGTGGAGACCGAGACCATCGTGTACCGCTCGCACACCGGCACCGTCCGGCGCATCCAGGCCGAGCACCGCGACTTCGAGAAGTTCCACCTGACCTAGGCGTCCCGAGAACCGGAGCGGCCCCCCGATGCCCGACCTCACGATCCGCCCCCTGCGGCCCGACGAGCGGGCGGCCTGGGACCCGCTCTGGCAGGGCTACCTCGCCTTCTACGGCGCCAGCCTCGACCCGGCCGCGAGCGACACCACCTGGGCGCGCCTGCACGACCCGGCCGAGCCGATGCACGCCCTCGTGGCCGAGCGCGACGGGGCCGTGATCGGGCTCGTGCACTACGTCTTCCACCGCTCGACCTGGACGGTGGGGCCCTACTGCTACCTCCAGGACCTGTTCACCGCGCAGGCCGCGCGGGGGCGGGGCGCCGGCCGGGCGCTCATCGAGGCGGTCTACGCCGCCGCCCGCGCGGCGGGAGCGAGCCGCGTCTACTGGCTGACCCAGGAGAGCAACGCCACCGCCCGGGCGCTCTACGACACGCTCGCCGACCGCCCCGGCTTCATCCAGTACCGCACGATCCTCTGACCCGGGCCGCGGGCCGCCGTCCGACCGGTGCGACGAGCGGCCCGCGGGCGCCCGGGGGCTGCTCGTCCCGCCGCGGCGGTCCGCCGGGTCTGGGCCCGGGGTCGCCGGAGCGGTCGGCGCGCCCCGGCGGGAGCGTGCGCGTGTACGGACGAGATGGTACAGGGACGGGGCCGCCCCGCCCACGCCAGGATCCCCGGTCGCCCCGCCATGGACGCCGCCCCGCCCCGTCCGAGAACCCGCACCAACGATCCCGAGCGGACGAAGTCCGACATCCTGGCGGTCGCCACCGAGGAGTTCTCGGCCTTCGGCCTGAGCGGGGCCCGGGTCGACGCCATCGCGGAACGCACCCGCACGTCGAAGCGCATGATCTACTACTACTTCGGCAGCAAGGAGGGGTTGTACCTCGCGGTCCTCGAACAGGCCTACGCGGACATCCGCTCGGTCGAGGCCGACCTCGCCCTCGGCAACCTCGCGCCCGCGGAGGCGATCCGGCGCCTGATCGACGTCACCTTCGAGTACGACGAGGCGCATCCCGACTTCATCCGCCTCGTCGCGATCGAGAACATCCACAGGGCCGAGCACCTCTCCGCGTCGGAGACCATCCGGGGGCTCAACCTCAGCGTGATCCGGTCGATCACCGACGTCATCGCCCGCGGCCAGGCCGAGGGCGTCTTCCGGCCCGACGCCGAGCCCCTCGACATCCACATGATGATCAGCGCGCTCTGCTTCTTCCGGGTTTCGAACCGCCACACCTTCGGGGCGATCTTCGGCATCGACCTCTCGGAGCCGGCGCTGCGCGCGCGCCACAAGCGGATGATCGGCGAGGCCGTCATCCGGCTGCTGGAGGCCCGCTGAGGCGCGCTGTGGGCACCGGCGTTTACCGGTCGTTCAGACCCGTCATGCTGCCCTGCCTGCAACGGAGGGTTGATGCATGATCCGTACGATCGCCATCACCATGGTCGGGCCGCTGAACGCCACCACGCTCCAGCTCGCCGTCCGCAACGACCTCGCCCGCCGGCACGACGCCGCGACCCGCGTGGTCCCGGTGGACTTCGCGCGCCAGATCGATCCCGGCCGCCTCGAGGCCGCGGGGGCCGGCGCGCCGGCGAGCGAGACGCTGCGGGTGAACCTGCTGGTGTGAACGGGCTTGGCAGGAACAAGTGCCTGCCCCGGGCCATTTCCCCCTGAGAGACGGAGGAGAGGCCGATGACGAGACGCATGAGCCGCCTGCTGCTGCTCGCGGCTTTGGTGAGCACGCCCATCCTCGCCCAGGCGCCCGACACGCCGCAGCGCAGCCGCGAGCAGACCCCGAACATGCCCCCGGCGCAGGAGACGCTGCCGGAGCGGATCAGGCCGGGCGATCCCGACGCGACCGGCACCCTGCGCAGGCCGGACGCCCCCGCCGCCGACCCGAAATCCAGCGACGGCGTGCTGCGGCCGCAGAAGACCTCGACCGAGGCCGACGCGCCGCAGCGCTGAGGCCGGGCCGCCGCCCCGGGGTGGGCAGGCCGATCCCGGCGGCGTCGAACCCGCCCACCGCGAGGATCCGGCCCGCGACGTAGCCGGCCCGCGGGCCTGCCGCTCCGTCAGCGCAGTGCCGTGCCTTGCCGGGTCAAGCCGGGCCGGGATCGGCCGCCGGTGCGTTGCGGGCCATGAAGCGGTCGGGCGAGCCCTGCGCGGGGTCGAGGAAGACCACGTCGGTCGGCGCGCGCCGCGGCGTGTCGACGGACAGGAACACCACCGGCTCCTCGATCAGGGTCGGTAGGGCGTGCACGGTGCCGCGCTCGAAGAACAGGAGCTGGCCGGGCCCGAACTCGGCCTCGTCGGCGGGATCGCCGATCCAGAACGTGCCGCGTCCCGAGAGGACGTACAGGTACTCGTCGCAGCCCTCGTGGTAGTGCGCCGGCGTGCCGCGATAGACCCGGAACACCCGCGCGCTCGCGGCCGGCCGGTCGGTCAGGTAGGTGTCGACCAGCATCGTGGTCGCGCGCTCCGGCAGGGCCGCCGCGATCGCCCGGATGTCGAAGCGGCCGCTCGCCGGCGGGGTCGGGGACTCGGTCTCGCGCATCGTCCGCGCTCTCCGTACGGGGTTGCGGCCCGTGAGCCTAGATCATGCGGCGCCCGGACGACATTCGTCCCGACGCCGGGCGGGCTTGCGCCGGACGCTGAGGAATTCGTGAGAGCCCGGGACGATGGCTCTTGACGCCCTAGCGATGCAAGCTACGCTCCACCTCAATGCGCCCTCAAGGTGACGCAAAAGACCCAGGGAGGAAAGTGGATGCCTGGATCCAGCACGAGGCAAGACGTCCCAACGGCCAAGTTGCGCCGATGATCGACTTTTACTTGCATTTTGCCGGTCGGCTTACTCTTGGAGCGGCGGTCGCGCTCGGCTGGGCGGGCGCCTGCAGGGCGGGCGACGTCGAGGTGGTGCGCGCCTGGGTCGCCCCCTCGGCGCAGACCGGTATCGACATCCCGATCCAGATGGCGGTCGTGAACCGCGCGGCCGAGGCCGACGCCCTGGTGCGCCTGCGCTGCCCGTTCGCGAACTTCTCCGAGAAGGTGACGACCGATCGCGGCGGCGAGGGACCGCCCGCCAAGCGTCCGGTCCAGGCCATCGCGGTCAGGGCCGGCGGCGAGACGGCGCTCACGCCCGAGGGCGCCCACGTCATGCTGCTCCAGACCCGCCAGCCCCTGGCGGAGGGGGAGCGCTTCGTCTGCGCCGCGAGCTTCCGCAAGGCGGGCCCCCTCGAGGTCGCGGTCGACGTGCGCCGCGGCCCGCCCTGATCCCGGCGCGGCGGGCCGCGCCCCCTTTCGGACCATCCCGCGCCGAGCCGCCGGCCGCGGGGTCGATGACGGCCAAGACGGCGGCTCTCTGGAGGACACGCAGATGATCAATCCCCGTTCGCCTTGGTCGCGGCGCGCCCTCGCGGCGACGTCCCTCCTTGCCCTCCTCGCCGGGCCCGCTGGGGCGGCCGACGGCGTGACGCAGGACCGGCTCCTCAACGCCGACAAGGAGGAGGGCAACTGGATCCACCACCACAAGAACTTCGCCGGCCACCGCTACTCGACCCTGACCCAGATCAACAAGGACACGGTCAAGAACCTGAAGGTCGCCTGGACGCTCCAGCTCGGCGGCATCGAGCCCGGCGGGATCTGGAGCCACGGCGGCCTCGAGGGCACGCCGATCGTCGAGAACGGCATGATGTACGTCACCGACGGCTGGGGCTCGCTCTACAAGATCGACACCCGCGGCGGGACGGGCCGGCTCGTCTGGAAGATGGACCCCAAGACCGACAAGGAATGGGCTGGGGCGGTCGCCTGCTGCGGCGTCAACAACCGCGGCGCCGCGCTCTGGGGCGACCTCGTCGTCACCCACACCCTCGACGGGCGCCTGGTCGCCACCAACAAGGAGACCGGCCAGGTCGCCTGGCAGCGCCAGGTCGCCGACCCCGACAAGGGCGAGACCATCACGGGCGCCCCCCTGATCGTGAAGGACATGGCGATCAGCGGCGTCGGCGGCGCCGAGTACGGCATCCGCGGCTGGATCGCGGCCACCGACCTCAAGTCCGAGAAGGAGGTCTGGCGCACCTTCACCATCCCGGGCAAGGGCGAGCCCGGCTCCGAGACCTGGAAGGGCCCCAACAACGCGGCGGTGAGCGGCGGCGGCTCGACCTGGGTCACCGGCACCTTCGATCCCGCCACCGACACGATCGTGTGGGGCGTCGGCAACCCGGGCCCGGACTGGGACAACGCCTACCGGCCGGGCGACAACCTCTACACCGACTCGACCCTCGGGCTCGAGGCGGCGACCGGCAAGATCAAGTGGCACTTCCAGCACACGCCGAACGATCCCTACGACTACGACAGCGTGTCGGAGAACCTCCTGGTGGACGTCGGCGGCCGCAAGCTCGCCATCGAGGCCGACCGCAACGGCTTCGGCTACGCCGTCGACCGCACCAACGGCCAGTTCGTCTGGGCGACGCCCTTCGTCAAGAAGGTGACCTGGACCAAGGGCATCAACCCCGACACCGGCAAGCCGTTCGAGTACGACCCGAACAAGGACGTGCAGCGCTACATCGCCGCCAACACGCCGAGCGCCGAGAACAAGACCGCGGATTTCTGCCCCGGCAACATGGGCGGGAAGAACTGGCCGCCGACCGCCTACAACCCGACGCTCCAGCTCTGGTACATACCGGTCATCGAGAGCTGCAACCGGGTCACCCACGAGGAGATGACGACCGCGAGCCTGAAGCCGCGTGAGTTCTTCACCGGCGGCGGCCCGACCAACCCGTTCCGCATCACCGGCAGCGTGACGGCGATCGACGTGAAGACCGGCAAGGTCGCCGGCAAGCACGAGACCCAGTTCCCGCTGCTCGGCGGCATGCTGGCGACGCCGGACCTCGTCTTCACCGGCGAGCCCTCCGGCGGCGTCATGGCGCTCGACGCCAAGTCCCTCGACAAGCTGTGGGAGTTCAGGACCGGCGGCGGCGTCAACGCGCCTCCGATGACCTTCACGGTCGACGGCAAGCAGTACCTGGCGATCCTGGTCGGGCTCGGCGGCGCCTGGGACAAGTGGTTCATCGACTCGACGCCCGAGCTGAAGAACATCCAGCCCGGATCGACGCTCTACGTCTTCGCGCTCTGACACCAGCACCGGACGGGGCGGGGCTCCCGCGGAGCCCCGCCGGCCGATTGAAGGATGCGGCATGCTCAAACTGTTGGTCACGGCCCTCGCGGCCGGCCTCGCGCTGGCGCCAGCCCCGGGCCGCGCGCAGGCCGCCCGGGGCGACGACGGGCTCCCGGTGTTCAAGAAGGCCTGCGCCGGCTGCCACAAGTGGCACGGCGACGGCGGTGGCGGCTACGGCGGCGACGCCCTGTCGCTGCGCAAGACGGCCCTCGCCAAGGAGCAGATCGTCGAGGTGGTGAATTGCGGCCGGCCCGGCACCGGCATGCCGCTCCACGAGCGCGGCGCCTACGACGCCGTGAAGTGCTACGAGTCGCTGCGCGCCGAGATGGGCGCCAGCATGCCGCCCGAGGCCGCCGCGTTCCTGCGGCCGGCGGAAGTCCAGGCCGTGGCGGCCTACGTGGTCGACCGCCTCAAGGGCAAGGGCGAGCCGAACGTGGAGGAGTGCACGGCCTTCTTCGGCGGCACCTCCCGGGCCTGCGACATCTACCGCAAGAAGGAGGGCGGCCATGCCGGCCAGACCGCAACGCAGTGAGGGCGCGCGCCGCGCGGCCGCCGGGCTCCTCGGCCTCGCGGCCACGGCTCTCGCGGCCCTCGCGGGCCCCGAGTCCGCAGGGCCGGCCATGGCGGCCGGGCCGGCCATGGCGGCCGCCGGCGCCGGGGCGACGACCGACCTGCGCGACCTGCGCGTCGGCATGCCCCTGTCCGAGGTGTCGGCCACGGGCTACGCCGACCTCGCCTGCCGCGAGGGACCGCCCCGCACGCTCGGCACCTGGGGCGAGTGGCGCGCCTGCCCGGCGGACGCCGCCGGCCGGCACGCCATCGGCTTCGCCTACGCCGACGGGACGACCCGGGACGGCACCCGGGTGGCCGGGCACCCGGCGCGCCTGACGCTCCTCGTGGGCGAGGACGCCCGCGTCGACGGGCTCGTGATCGAGACCGACGACAAGGTGCCGCTCTACCTGCGCAAGAAGGGCCACCTCCTCGGCCTCCAGGCCCGCGGCCACTGGGGCGAGGACGGCTGGTCCTGCGCCGACGAGAAGGCCGCCGGCGACGAGGCGCCGCTCGGCGACACCTTCGTCAAGGAGGAGTGCCGCAAGCGCCTGGCCGACCGCACCGTGACGGTGCGGCGCGACCTCTACCACCATGCCGGCCAGGACCCGCGCGCCTTCGTGAGCCGCACGCGGATCACCGTGGCGGTGGCGAAGTAGCGGGGTACGCACCCGCCGGGCAGAGGGGCCGCCGCGCCGACTGGCGGCCCGGGCGAGGACCCGCGGCGGCGGAGCCGGGCGCTCGCGGCGGCAGGATCACGGCGGCAGGATGTCGAGCCCGCGCCGGCCGAGGGTGAGCGCGCCGAGATCGCAGGCCGCGACGCTGCCGGGCGGGGCCGTGACCGCGCCGGAGGCCGAGGCGCCGCCGGTCCCGTAGCCGTAGGCGGGCGGGCCCTCGCCCCGCCGCCCGGCGGCATCGTGGTCGAACGGGGTCGGCAGGCGGCAATCGTAGCCCGGCGCCCCGGGCACGAGCGGGCCGACGACCCTCCCGGCGGCCTCCCGGGCGAGCGCGGGCGCCGCCGCGAGCACCAGCGCCGCGAGCGCCCCCAGCGTTCGCGCCGGGATCGTTCGCGCCGGGATCGTTCGCGCCGGGATCGTTCGCGCCGGGATCGTTCGCCCCAGGGATCGTCCGAATCCGTCCATGCGGGCCGCACCCTCGCGTCGATCCGGGCTCGGCGCAAGGCCGCGCCGCCGGCCGCCGGGCCGCGCGCCTCCTCAGAACGCGGCCGCGGCCCCCGTCAGCACGTCGGCCAGGAGCGCCGGGTCCGCCGTGCGGTCGACGGCGAGCGCCATGCAGAGGCCGAGCGCGAGAGCGGCGGCGAGGGTGGCGAGGAGCGGCGTCAGGCCCCGGGCGCTGCGGCGCGCGGCGTGGATGACGACGCACCCCGCCGTGAACCCGGCGGCCTCCGCGAGTACCGCGACCTCCACCACCCCGATCCTCCCTGGCGCGACGCCGGACGCTCCGGGAGCCGGCCCGGCGGGACGGGAACGCGGCGCCGGCCGGGCCGGGTTCCCGGATCGCACCCGCCGCGTAACCGGTGGCGCCCGGCCGGCGAAGGCAGGGCGGACAGGATCCGGAGGCGCTCGTCATGCGCGGTCCCCCCCAGCCCCCCCGTTTCCCGGGCCCGCCCCGCCGCGGCGCCGCCCGCCCGCGCGCGCGGCCGCAGCCCCGGCCCGGCGCGTGAGCCCG
>NZ_KZ984632.1 GCF_003574465.1 Methylobacterium crusticola | reverse complement strand
TGTAGGCGATCAATCCTCATGAACATGACGGCGTCTCCCCGTGCGCGGACCTGCGCGCCGGGGCTACGGCTCAGACCTGGACAGGTTCCCTGATCGGGCGTGCCGCCTCACGCCGCGGCGGCGCCGCGGCCGAGGCCCGCCGCGAGCGGCACCGCCGCCGCGCACAGGGCCGCCATCGCCCAGAAGGCCCCGGCGCCGAGGTGGCCGTACAGCAGCCCGGCGGCGGCGGTCAGCACCGCGGAGGCGAGCCCGAGCCCGAGGGTGCCGTAGAGCGTCTGGGAGGTCGCGGCGAGGCGCTCCGGGACGATCTCGGCGATCAGCCGCATGTTGGCGAGGTGCAGGAGCGCGAAGGTCAGCCCGTGCGCCAGCTGGCCGACGGCCAGGATCGGGACCGCGGTCGTCGAGGCCATGAGGGACCATCGCGCGACGCCGGCCAGGGCCGCCAGCGTCGCGGCCCGGGCGGGCCCCAGGCGCGCCAGCAGCCAGGGTCCCGCCAGCACGAACACCACCACCTCGGAGGCGACCGCCTCCGACCAGAGCAGGCTGATCGTGCCCGCGCCAATGCCGGCCTCGCGCCAGCAGATCACCGCGAAGGCGTCGTTCAGCGCCTGGCTGCCGATCACCAGGGCCGCCACCAGGAGCATGCGTCGGAAGCGGGGGCGCGCCAGGAGGTCCCGCAGGCCGTCGAGGCCGAGGGAGGTGGCCTCCTGCCGGCGCGGCGCGGGCGGGACCCGGGCCGCGGCCAGCGCCATGGCGAGGAACAGCGCGCCGCTCGACACGATGATGCTGGCGAGCCCCGCCCAGGCGACGAGCTGCCCGGACGCCAGGGTGCCGAGCACGAAGGCGGCCGAGCCCGCCCCCCGGACCCAGCCGTACGAGAAGGTGCCCTCCCGCTCCGCCGCCGCGAGCGCGAGGGTGTCGGCGAGGGGCGCGAGGGCCGCGATGGCGGCGGCGTGCGCCACGCCGATGGCCAGCAGCGGCCAGAAGCCGTGCCCGAGGAGGTACGCGAAGGAGATCAGCCCCGCGGCCGCGGCCGCGCTCCCGAGGACCAGCCGCGTCGCGTCGTAGCGGTCCGCCAGGTGGCCGGCGACCGGGCCGGCGGCGAGCCGCATGAGCGTGCCGGCCGCGAGCGCCACGCCGATCTCGCCCGGCGACAGGCCGCGCTCGCCGAGGAAGCTCGGCAGGAACGGGGCCTCGGTGCCGTAGGCCGCGTAGAGGGCGCCCTGGAGGAGCACGAAGGCCGGGAAGGATCCCCGCGCCGCCGCGGCGGCGCGCCTCGCGGCGGGCGCGGCGGCGCGCCTCGCGGCGGGGGTCTTCCCGGTCGCATCCATGCCCGCCATCGCCTCACACCGCCTCTCCGGCCGCCTCTCCCGCCGCCTCTCCCGCCGCCTCTCCCGCCGCCTTGCCGGCGTGGCCGCGCGGGGATTCGCCGCCCAGGAGCGGGCGTCCCACGGTCCACAGCAGCAGGCCGGCGCCCGCCACCCCGGCCAGCGTGAGGAACGACGCGCCGAAGCCGAAATACTGCGAGACGAGGCCGGCGAGGACGGGACTGAGCGCCGCGCCGGCACCGTACGCCGTCATGACGCCGCCGAGGCCGGCGCTGGCGTGACCGGTGCCGTCCATGATCTCGGCCACCAGCGCCGGGATGGCGACGCCGCCGAGCCCCATGGCCAAGCCTTCCAGCACCTGGACCGGGATGACGACCCACCAGGAGGCCGCGAACGCCGCCAGAATGCCGCGCACCACCACGAGGCCGAGCGCCAGGGTCAGGACGCCCGCGTGGCCGCGCCCCCTGGCGAGGCGGCCCGCCAGGAGCGCGGCCCCGACCATCGTGACCTGGGCCACCACCGTCATCACGCCCGTCGTGAGGCTCGGGTCCGAGCCCGCGGCGGCGCGCGCCTGCGCCAGGAACGGCAGCATCGCGCCGTTCGCCGCCTGGTAGGCGAGGACGGTGCCGGCCAGGACGAGGAGGGGCCGGGTCTCGAGCAGCACGCGCACGGTCGAGCGCCCGTCCTGCTCGCCGCCGCGGGCCGTACCGTGATCGATGGTGCCCGGGTCGATGGTCAGCAGGACCCCGCACACCGCCACGGCCATGACCACGATGGCGATGGCGACGAAGCCGAGGCCGAGGGTGTAGCCGAGCAGGCCCGAGAGGGCGGCGTTGGCGGCGTTGCCGGCGTGGTTGGACGCCTCGTTGCGCGAGAGCCGGTCCCCGTACGCCGCCCGGCCGACGATGCCGAGGGTGAGGGCGGCCACGAGCGGGGCGATGCTCGTGTCGGCAACCCCAATGACCAGCTGGGACAGGGCGATCAGCCAGAGGCTGTTGCTGGAGACGAGGGCGACCGCACCCACCGCGATGGCGGCGACGGCCAGCGCCAGGACGGCCCGCTTGTTCTCGGTCCGGTCGACCAGGGCCCCGATGGGCGTGGTCGCGAGGAGGCCCGCCAGGCCGGCGAGCCCCATGGCGAGGCCCGTGGCCGCGGGGTCGAAGCCCTGCTGCTGCAGGTAGACGCCGAGGAACGGCCCGAACCCCTCGCGGGCGCCGGCCAGGGTGAAGTTCAGCGCGAGGAGGCTGGTGGCCGGCTGCATGCTGGTCAGGCCCGTCATCGCGGCCCGGGCCGCGGACGGCCGGGGTGCGCGACCGCCGGGACCGGCCTTGCCGGCGCGGGCCCCCGGGAGATCGTCGTACTGCGTGGACCTGAGGACATGGCGTCTCGCCTTCGGAACCGGAGGGTTGCAGGCCTGGCATCGTGCGGGCGGTCGCGGCCGTGCCGGCCAGGGCCTGGGCGGATCGGGGACCGTCCGCCGGCATCGGGCGGGCAACGGGTCAGGGGCAAGTGGGCCGGGCGGCCTCCTGTTCCTCGACGTCGCGCGGACGGCACGGCGCACGTGGTCGCATGTCCGGCGTCCCGGAGGCGGCGTCGCATGCCCGGCGTCCCGGAGGCGGCCGGCCCTGCGTCGCCGGGCGGTCCGCCGCGGCCCGCGCGGCGCGGCTGCACGACCGCCCCGCGAGTGGTAGGATCGGCGCCAACGATCCTGAGAAGCGGGGCTGTGCGAGGGGGTATGGTGGTCAACCCGCTGATCCGGAGACTGGAGCTCGCCGGACCTCTCTCGGCCGTCGAGCGGGACGCCCTCGGGGCCCTGACGCTCAAGCCCCGCCTCGTGCCGGCCCGGACCGACGTCTGGCAGAACGGGACCGTCGAGACCCTGCCGCTGATCATGACCGGCATCGCCTGCCGCTACAGGGTCCGCCCCGAGGGCCAGCGCCGGATCGTGCACTTCCTGCTGCCGGGCGACCTCTACGACCACTACGCCTCCTCCCGCTTCACCTCCGAGTGGAGCCTCGGGGCGCTGACGCCCTGCGGCGTGGTCGACATCCAGCGGCAGGCCCTCGACGCGCTGGCCGGGCTCCACCCGGGCATCGCCCGGGCGCTCTGGTGGGTGACCTTCGTGGAGCTGGAGATCGAGCGCGAGTGGCTCATCAACGACAGCCGCCCGGCGGACAAGCGGCTGGCGCACTTCTTCTGCGAGCTGCTGGTGCGCCTCCAGGGCGTGGGTCTCGCCGACGGAGACAGCTTCGAGTTGCGCCTGACGCAGGTGGACCTCGCCGACGCGACGGCCGTCTCGTTCGTGCACATGAACCGCGTCCTGCAATCCCTGCGCAGCAGCCGCCTGATCGTCTACGACAAGGGGCGCCTCCAGATCCCGGATTACGCCCGGCTCTGCGAGTTCGCGGAGTTCGACCCTGCCTACATGCACCTCTGCGACCGGCCCGCGGGCGCGCAGGCGCCGCGGCCCTAGCGCCCCGTCCGGCGACCCGGAGAGCCGGATTGCCGCGGAGATCGCGGCGGCACCAGGGACGGGGCGGGGGCTTCGAGCCGTGTCCGCCTCAGCCGGCGCGGTCGCGGCGCCCGGCGGACCCGGGCCGCGCCGGCAGGGGCAGCGCGACGCGGTAGGTCAGGCCGCCGGGGGCGAAGTCCAGCTTCGCCGTCGCGCCGAGGTCGCCCGGCAGGGTCCGTTCGAGGAGGCTCATCCCGAAACCCCTGTGCTCGGGGGAGCGCACCGGCGTCGACGCGCCGCTCTCCTCCCAGCGGAAGACGATGCACGGCGGCTTGCCCCGTGACTCGCGGCGCCATCGGGCCGTCACGGACCCGCCCGCCTCGGACAGGGCGCCGAACTTGAGCGCGTTCGTCGTGAGCTCGTGGACCGCGAGGCCGAACATCTCGGCGGCCCGCACCGGCAGGCAGACCTTGGGGCCGCTGATCCGCACCCGGTTCTCGCCCGGCGTGTCGAAGGCCAGCAATTCCTGCGTGACCAGCCAGCCCAGGTCGACGCCCGTGCCCGGTGCCTGCATGGCGGCGCTCGTCAGTCGCGCGAGGGCGTCGATCCGCCCGTCGAGGTGCATGGCGTAGTCCTCGGCCGCCTCGCGGGTCTCGGCGGTGCGGCGGGCGATCGAGCGCACGGTCGCGAGCGTGCGGCGCACCTGCGCCTGGAGGTCGCGCGCACCCGGCTCGCCCGGGTCTCGCGGGGTGGCGCCGCCGCCGGGCGGGGCCACCAGCCGGGCCAGGCCGGCGGCGGCCTCTCGGGTGATCTGGCGGACGCGGTCCACGCCCTCCTCCAGCCCCTCGTCGACCCGCGCGCCCGGCGCGACCTCGCGCTGGAGCGCGACCCAGTGCGTCAGCTCGCCGGCGGGGCTGCGCAGCGGCGTGATGTGCCAGTGCAGAAGATAGGGCGTGCCGTCCTTGCGGTAGTTGACGGCCGTGCCCTGGAAGGTCTCCCGCGCCTCGAGGTCGGACCTGAGGCGGTCGAGCACCGCCCGGTCGGTCAGCGGCCCCTGCAGCAGGCGCGGGGTCTTCCCCACGACCTCCTCGGCCGCGTAGCCGGTCATGCGCGTGAAGGCGGGGTTGACGAACGCGATGACGGGGCCGGGCGGAGCCAGCCCTGCTCCCGTGATGACGACCGATTCACCCACCGCTTCGAGCGCCGTCCTGAACAAGGAGAACGGGTCCGGCTCCGCCGCGCGGGCCTCATCCCGGTGGTCCGATTGCTCGACGGCCGACATCGGTGAACGATGTTCCAAACTCGCGTGCCCGCGCGGCGCCGGGTTCTGCTTGTGCGGAGGCATGTCGCTCAGCCCTGGGACTTCGAGCGGACCCCCGCCCGCTTTGAACCACGCCGGCGCCGCAATCCTTTAACGATGTGAATGCCACCACGGGCGCCCGGCGATCGGGCGCGGTTTGGCGGTCCGGTGCCCCGGTCCCCGGCGCCGCCGCCGGGCCCCGGGACGCGGCCGGAGCGCCCGGCCGCCTCGCGTCCGGGGGCCGGCGCCTTTCGCGTCACGGGCGCGCGCCCTGCTGCGCCGGCAGGCCGGCGGGGGGCGCCGACCCGTCCGNGGGGGACGCCACGGCGGCCTCCTGGCCGTGGGTCGCGAGGGCGGCCGCCACGAAGCCGCTCGCCTTGGCGTCCTCGACGAACGCGCGCAGGTACGCGAGGCCCGCCGCCCGCCCCTTCGGCATGCCGATGGCCTGTGCGATCGTCATGAACCGGCCCGGGATCACGCGCGTTTCGGGATGTGCCGCCGCGTAGGCCATGAGCGGCTGCGTCACGCCGGCGGCCGCGTCCAGCCCCTGCTCGGCGAACAGCGCGAGGGCAGCGGGCGAGCTCGCGGCCCGGACCAGCGTGGCGTGGCGCAGGGTCCGGCCCAGGAACAGGTCGTAGGCGCTGCCGCGGCCCACCGCGATGCGCACGCCCTCCCGGTCGAGGTCGTCGAGCGTCCGGAACGGCGCCTCGGCGCGCACGAGGTAGGTCCCCTCGATGGTCACGTAGGGCTCGGCGAAGGCGATGGTCCGGGCGCGGGCCGGGTCGACGGCGAGGAAGCAGATGTCCCACGCATCCGCCTCGGCCGCGTCCGTGACGGTGCCGGCGCTGTCGTAGGTGACGAGCGTGACGGTGACCCCGAGCCGCCGGCCGAGCTCGCGGGCGAGGTCGACCGAGACGCCCTCGACCGCGCGGGTGGCCGGGTCCCGGTGGGCCAGCACGGGATTGCCGAAGTTGATCGCCGCCCGCAGGACGCCCCGCGGCGCGAGATCGCGGCGGGCGTCGGCGCTCGGCTCCGCGCCGCGCGCGCCGGCCGCGAGGGCGAGGAGGAGGGTGGCGGTGACGAGGAGGGTCCGCATGGCTTCTGCCGCCTTCGCGAAGGGGGTGGGACGGGGGCGCCGCGCGCCCGGATCCGCGGGACCTTCGACGGCTCGCGCGCCGAGGTCGAGGCCGCGCGCCACCGCCGGCGCCCGGGTACATCGCCGCGGCCCTCGCGTGCCCGGGCGCCGCGGCTCCGGCCGGACGCGCTCCCGCGCCGGGCGGCGGTCAGCCCGCCGGCCGCGCGCGCACCCACACGGCCGTGTCGTGGAACACGGCCCCGCTGTTCGGCGCGGCCGGCGCGTCGCTGATCAGGGTGTTGATGCCGCACCCCCCTGCGAAATCCGCGTCGGGCCAGAGGCTCTCGACCACCACCACGCCGGGCTGCTGGTGGCTCCCGATCTCCGCGTGGACCTGCACGGTGCCGCGCGCATTGCCCACCTCCACCAGCATGCCGGGGGCGATGCCGAGCCCGGCCGCGTCGTCCGGGTGCAGGCGGACCGACGGGCGCCCCTCGCGCCTGCGCGACGCCGGCAGGTTCGTGAAGGTCGTGTTGAGGAACTGGCGGGCGGGGGGCGCGACGAGGCGGAAGGGATGCGCCGCGTCGGGCGCGTCCGTCACCGCCCAGTGGTCCGGCAGCGCCGGCATGGCGGCGCCGAGGGGGCCGAGCGCGGCCCAGTCCGGGGCGAGGCGGAAGCGGCCGCCCGGATGGCCGAACCCCGTCAGGAAGTGGCTGTCGGCGAAGCCCGGCTGCGCATCGATCGAGCGCTCGGCCTCCAGCCGGTCCAGGCCGCCCCAGCCCGAGCGCCGCAGGGTCGCGTCGGCGAGTTCCCGGGCGCTCATGGCGAAGCCCGGATGCTCCGCCCCGAGCCGCAGGGCGAGGCCGGACACGAGCTCGTGGTTCGACCGGCACGCGCCCGGCGCCGCCACCAGCGCTGGCCCCATCTGGATGTGGCTGTGGCCGCCCGCCCCGTAGATGTCGTCGTGCTCGAGGAACATCGTCGCCGGCAGCACGACGTCGGCGAGCGCGGCGGTCTCGGTCATGAAGTGCTCGTGCACCGCCACGAACAGGTCCTCGCGCAGCAGGCCGGCGCGCACGCGGCCGCTGTCGGGGGCGGACACGGCCGGGTTGGCGGACTGGATCAGCATCGCGGTCACGGGCGGTCCGCCCCGCAGCGCGTCCGCATCGCCGGCGAGGACCGCGCCGAGGCGGCTCATGTCGAGCTCGCGCACCCCGGCCGCGCGGGCGTCGAGGCCCTCCGTCAGGGTCTTGTCCCAGTTGAAGATGGCCGCGTGCATCCAGAAGGCGCCGCCGCCCTCGTGCTGCCAGGCGCCCGTCACGGTCGGCAGGCAGGTCACGGCGTGCAGGTTGACGGCGCCGTTGCGGCTGCGGGTGAAGCCGAAGCCGCAGCGGATGTAGCTGCGCCGGGTGCGGCCGTAGAGCGCCGCGAACGCCTCGATCTCCTGCACGCGAAGGCCGGTGATGCCGGCCGCCCAGGCCGGGTCGCGCCCGGCGAGGTGCGCCTCGAGCGCCGCCACGCCCTCCGCGTGGGCCGCCAGGTAGGCGCGGTCGGCGTACCCGTCGCGGAAGAGCACGTGCAGCACCGCGCAGGCGAGGGCGCCGTCGGTCCCGGGCCGCGGGGCCAGGTGCATGTCGGCCGCCGCGGCGGTGCCGGTGCGGTAGGGATCGACGACGACGAGCTTCGCGCCGCGCTCCTTGCGGGCCCGGGTGATGTGGCTCATCGCGTTCACCTGCGTGCCCACGGGGTTGCCGCCCCAGACCACCACGAGGTCAGAGGCCGCCATCTCGCGGGGGTCGGGGCCGGCCACGCGGCCGACGCCCGCGCTCCAGCCGGCGGTCGCGATGGCGGTGCAGATCGTGCGCTGGCGGCGCGAGTAGCCCATCACGTTCGTGAGGCGGTGGATGCCGTCGCGCTGCACGAGCCCCATCGTGCCGCCGGAATTGTAGGGCCAGACCGCCTCGGGGCCCGAGCGCGCCGCCGCGGCCGCGAACGCGGCGGCGACGCGGTCGAGCGCCTCCTCCCAGCCGACCCGGCGCCAGAGCCCGCTCCCCTTCGGCCCGGTGCGCACCAGGGGATGGGTGACGCGGTCGGGGTGGTGCACCCGCTCGGCGTAGCGGCCGACCTTCGCGCAGATCACCCCGGCGGTGTAGGGGTGGTCGGCCCCGCGCACCGCCCCCACGCGCCCGTCCACGATCTGGACGTCGAGGGCGCACGCGGACGGGCAGTCGTGGGGGCAGACCGTGGCCGCCGTGCTCATCGCCGTGGATCTCCCTGGACGGCCGCCCGATCGGGTCGGCCCCGCCCCGGCCCTTCGCGGCGCCGGGAGGCGCAGGGCGCGCCCTCGCGGCCGGGGGCGCTGCAAGATCGGTGCTAAGGGCCCCGGCCCGCCCCTGTGCACGGCCGCGGCGGCCGGATCAAGGCGCCGGCGCGCCGGCCCGGGCGCGGCCCGGATCAACTGCCAAGATGGCCGCGTCATCTCGGCCTGATCCAGCTTCGCGAGGATTCGGCCGCGAACTCTATTGCAATGCGATAGCAACTCGCGTATCGCGATTTGCATCGCAACACGGCGGTCCGACAACGGTGTCGGGACCGGCCGGCCTCACCGGGCCGCCGGCACGCTGGCGACGACTGCAACGCAGCAGCTCACTCATCGGGCGACAAGACCGCGGCGAGGATCGCGCACACGCGCATCGTCCCTGTGGATCCCACTCGCCTCCAGGCGTTTGCGGCCGGCCAGGCTCATCGAAGCCGATTAGGCTGCGTGGGAAGCGGGAACCCGAGATGGCGCGCGACACGAGCGGACACGGATCGAGCCCGCGGGCTCTCCTCGCCGGAGGCTGGCGGCGGATCGCCCGCGGCGCGGCGCTGCTGCTCGGCCTCAGCCTGTCGTCGACGGTCGTGCTCGGCTACGCCGACCTGCTGGCGCAGCCCTCCAGCCTCGCGAGCCGCGACGCGGATCCGGCGCCCCTGCCGCACGTGGCCCGGCAGCTCCGCCTCGGCGCCCCGCTGCGCATCGTCGCCTTCGGCTCCTCCTCCACCGAGGGCATCGGCGCCAGCACGCCGGCCGGCGCCTATCCGGCCCGGCTCGAGGCCGCGCTCCGGCGTGCGCTGCCGGGCGCCCCGGGCGACGTCGCGGTCGTCAACCGCGGGGTCGGCGGCGAGCACGTCGACGACATGCTGCGGCGGCTCGAGCGCGACGTGCTGGCGGCGCGGCCCCACCTCGTGATCTGGCAGACGGGCAGCAACGATCCCCTGCGCGGCATCGCGCTCGAGCACTTCCGCGCGGTGACCGCGGCGGCGGTGCGCCGGATCCGCGAGGCCGGCATCGACGTGGTGCTGATGGAGCCGCAATGGTGCCCGAAGCTCGACGCGACGCCGGGCGCCTACCGCTTCCGGGACGCGGTGCGGGAGATCGGCGCGGAGCTCGGGGTGTCGGTGATCCGCCGCTCCGACCTCATGCGGTCGTGGATCGCCGAGGGGCGGCTCACGCGCGAGGAGCTGTTCTCGGCCGACGGTCTCCACATGGCCGACCGGGGCTACGACCTCCTCGGCCGGGCCGCGGCCGACGTGGTGCTGCGCGGGGCCGGCGGGCTCGTCGTCGAGGCGCGGGCCGGCGAGTGACGCCGCGGGCGGGCCGCCGTCCCCGCGCTCAGCCGAACCTGCGCCGCCGCGGCGCGCCGTCCGCCGCCGCCTCGCCCGTCGCCTCGATCCGGGCGAGGTAGTCCGCCTTGCTCGACTGCATGTGCTCGACGCAGAGCTGCGCCAGCGCCCAGCGGTCGCGCGCCCTCAGGAGCGCCAGCATCATGTCGTGCTGCGCCAGGGAGAGCCGGAGTCCCTCCGGGTCGGCCAGGTTCTTGGCCCGCATCGGCAGGGTCAGGCCCATATATTCCCGCAGCGTGCGCACGAGGTAGGGGTTCCCGCAGGCCTCGAACAGGGCGATGTGGAAGGCGTCGTTGGCGTCGTGGATGCCCCGCAGGTCGCAGCGCTCGACCTGCAGCCGGTAATGCGCCTGGCGGGCCGCCAGGGTGTCGATCAGCGCCTGCGGCGCCGGAAGGGCGATCATCAGGGCCGCCTGCCGGGTCAGCATCTCGCGCACGTCGTAGATCTGGCGGACGGCCTCGGCCGAGTAGGAGCGGACCGTCGCGCCGACGTTGCGCTCCCGCTGGACGATGCCGCGCCGCTCCGCCGCGACGAGGGCCTGCCGGATGAAGTGGCGCGACGCGCCGTAGCGCGCCATCAGGGTGTCCTCGGTCAGGCGCGCGCCGGGCGCGAGGCGCCCGAAGATGATGTCCTCCTCCAGGCGCGCGACGACGTCCTCGATGCCCTCGCGGCGCGGCGCGGGGTCGGGCACCGGCCTCATCGGGCGGCGTCCGCGCCGGCCAGGCGGTAGCAATCCTCGACGAGGCGCAAGGTCTCGAGGTTGTCCTCCGGCCCGGTCTCGAAGGGCCCGCCGTCGGCGAGCCGCTCGACGAAGTGCCGGATCGTCGCGTCGTAGGAGCCCTGGTAGGTGGCCTCGAGGTCGAAGCTCCGGCTGCGCGCCTCGGGACCCGAGAGGGACAACTCGCCCCCCTCGAGGCGCAGCGTGCCCCGGTCGCCCAGGATCTCGAGCCGGTCGACGGCCCCGGGCGGGTGCCCGTGCGCCGCGAAGCTGGCGAAGACCTGCGCGGCGAGGCCGTCCGGGCCGGCGAGCTGGATCAGCGCCGTGTCCTCCCCGCGCAGCGCCGGGCCGCTGCGCGCCGTCGTGCAGGCCGTGACGCGCAGCGGCCCGAGCAGCATGCGCAGCGTGTCGAGGTGGTGGATCAGCACCTCGGCGACGAGCATCCGGGCCTCGCCGCGCATGAAGGGCTGGCGCTCGAGCGCCGGGCGGCGCCCCTCGGCGTCCGGCAGGGTGCCGCTCGTCACCACGGCGAGCCGGGCCGCGAAGGGCCTGCCGACCGCCCCCTCCCGGAGCCACGCGGCGGCCTCGCGGTAATAGGCCCGGAAGCGCCAGTTCTCGTGCACCATCAGGCGGATGCGGCCGGCGACGGCGGCCCGGAGCGCCTCCGCCTCGGAGAGCGTCGGGGCGAGCGGCTTCTGGCACAGGACCGGCAGCCCGTGATCGGCGCAGAGCCGCACGATCTCGGCGTGGACCGCCCGGGGCGCCGCGACGTCGACCGCGTCGAGGCCGCCCGCCTCCAGCATCGCGGCGGCGCCCGGGTAGGTCCGCCCGATCCCGAAGGCCTCGGCGCGGGCGCGGCGATTCGCGTCCGAGGGATCGGCGATCGCCACCACGGCGGCGCGCCCCGCCAGGGAAGCCCAGGCCCGCAGGTGGTAGAGGGTGACGAAGCCCGCCCCGACGAGCCCGACCCGCAGGACGCCACTCACGGCAGGGCTCCCGCCCGGGCGGCGTCCGGCCGGTCCGCCGGGATCGCGAGCCCGGAGCCCGCGTCGAACAGGTAGGCCGCGGAGGCGGGAAAGTGCAGGTCGACCGTCTCGCCGACGCGGGCCCGGATGTGGCGCGGCAGCCGCGCCGTGCATTCGTGCCCGCCCGGAACCTCGACGGCGAGCAGCGTCTCGGCCCCGAGCGGCTCGACCGCGAACACCCGGCCGCGGATGCGGCCGCCCTCCGGGCCCGCGGCGGCCGGGTCGAGGTGCAGGTCCTCGGCCCGGAGCCCGAGCACCACCTCGCGCCCCGCGAGGGCGCCGAGGCGGTCCGGGCGCCAGCGCGGCAGGGGCGCCCGGATCGCCCCGGCCTCGAGCGCGCCCGCCTCGGCGGGCGCCCGCACGGTGAACAGGTTCATGGGCGGCGAGCCGAGGAAGCGGGCCACGAAGGTGTCGGCCGGCTCCCAGTACACCTCGAGCGGCGCGCCGACCTGCACCACGCGCCCGCCGTTCATGACACAGATCCGGGTGCCCATGGTCATCGCCTCGACCTGGTCGTGGGTGACGTAGATCATGGTCGAGCCGAGGCGGTGGTGCTGCTTGATGAGCTCGTTGCGGGTGTTGACCCGCAGGGCGGCGTCGAGGTTCGACAGGGGCTCGTCGAACAGGAACACCATCGGCTCGCGCACCATCGCGCGACCGAGGGCGACGCGCTGGCGCTGGCCGCCGGAGAGCGCGTGGGGCTTGCGCGCCAGGAGGCCGTCGAGGCCGAGCAGCGCGGCCGTCTCCCGCACCCGCCGCTCGATCTCGGCCGGATCGGTGCGCCGCCGCTTCAGGCCGAAGGACAGGTTCTCGGCCACGCTCATGTGGGGGTAGAGCGCGTAGGACTGGAACACCATGGCGATGTCGCGGTCCTTGGCCGGCACGTCGTTGACCACCCGCCCGTCGATCGAGAGGGTGCCGGACGAGATCGTCTCGAGCCCGGCGATCATCCGCAGGGTCGTGGACTTGCCGCAGCCGGACGGCCCGAGCAGGACCATGAACTCGCCGTCGTTGATCGTCACGTCGACGTTGTCGACCGCGACCGGGCCGGCCGCGTTGCCGTAGCGCTTGCAGATCTTGTCGAGCCGGACGACCGCCATCGTTCACCCTCTCCCGGCCGGCGCTACTTGACCGCGCCGGCCGTCATGCCGCGGATGAGCTTCTCGGAGAAGAACACGTAGGCCAGGATCACCGGGACCACCGAGATCATCACCCCGGCGGCGATCATGCCGACGTCCTGGAAGTGGTCGCCCATGAAGCTCCGGATGCCGATCGGCAGCGTGCGCTTGTCGGGATCGGTGATGAGCACCACGGCGAACAGGAACTCGTTCCAGAGCTGGATGAAGTTCAGGATCACCGTGGTGGCGATGGCCGGCATGCCGATCGGCAGGACGATGCGGCGGAAGATCTCGATGTCGCCGTAGCCGTCCATCTTGGCGGCGTCGAACAGGTCCTGCGGGATGCGGGCGAAGAAGCCCTCCAGCAGGTAGATCGTGAGCGGCAGCTGCAGCGAGACGTAGACGAGCGTCAGCCCGATCAGGCTGTTGTAGAGGCCGTAATCGACCAGGATCTGGTAGAGCGAGATCAGGGTGATCTGCGGCGGGAAGATGATCGACGAGAACAGGATGGCGTAGATCACCCGGTTGCCGGGGAACCGGTAGCGCGCCAGCGCGTGGGCGGCCCCGGCCCCGACGAGGGTCACCGCGGCGACCGCGGTCACCACCACGGCCGCGGAGTTCCAGAAGTAGGTGGCGAAGTCGGAATCGACCCAGGCGATCCGGAACTGCTCCCAGTGAAACGGCCGCGGCCAGGCGTAGTGGTCGGCCGAGATCTCGCCGGTGGTGCGCACCGACATGGTGGCGAGCCAGAGGAACGGCCCGAGCGTGTAGAGCGTGTAGGCGCCGATCACGAGCCCGAGGGCGCCGCGCCCGAAGGCGCCGCGCCCGAACCGGCGGGGCAGGGGGGACGGGGCGCTCACGTCAGTACTCCAGCCGCTCGCGCGCGCGGAACACGCGGTTGAGCAGGATCACGGCCGCGCACACCACCCCGAACCAGACCGTGGCGATCGCCGACGGGTAGCCGAGGTCGAAGGTGTTCCAGTTGAAGGCGCGCTTGTAGACGTAGGTCGACACGGTCTCGGTCGCCCAGAGCGGGCCGCCGCCGGTCATGATCCAGACGAGGTCGAACACCTTCATCTTGCCGATGAAGGCGAGCACGTAGAGGTTCAGGAGCGTCGGCCGCAGCATCGGCACGATGATGTGGCGGAGCTTGGCGCCCCAGCCGCAATTGTCGAGCTCGCTCGCCTCCAGCACCTCGGAGGGCAGGGAGTGGATGGCCGCGAGGCACACCACCATGTTGAACCCGGCCCACTTCCAGGCGTGCGTCACGATCAGGGCCGCGAGCGCCGTGCTCGGGTCCCCGAGCCAGGACCGCGTCAGGGCGCCGAGGCCGAGGCCCCGCAGCGCCACGTTCACCACGCCCCAATCGTAGTTGTAGAGCCACATCCACAGGATCGCCACGACCACGTAGGAGAGCAGGACCGGCGCGAACCAGGCGACGCGCAGGAAGCGGCCGAAGGGCACGCCGGCGTAGAGCGCCAGCGCCAGCAGCAGCCCCGTCGCCACGTCGAGGAGCGGCGCCACGAAGGCCCACACGAAGGTGTTGCGCACCGCGATCCAGAAGGTCTCGTCGGCCAGGAGGGCGCGGTAGTTCGCGAGCCCCACCGGCACCCGCTCCAGCCCCTCGATGGTGTAGAAGCTGTCGAAGATCGTCCGGAAGGCCGGATAGGCGGTCAGGCCGGCGTAGATCAGGAGCGCCGGGGCGATGAACACCGCGAGGACGAGCCCGCTCGTCCGGCGCGGGTCGGCGAGGTGTCCGGGCGCCCGCGCCCGCGGGGCCGCCGCCGTGCCCGGGCCGGCCGCGGCAAGGCCCGCCGGCCGGCCCTCCTGGCTCACGCGCGCCTCGGGCGTCATGCCCCCTCAGCTCTTGAGGCAGGCCGCGTCCATCCGCTCGGCCGCGTCCTTGACGCTGATCAGGCCGGCCGGGAACGCGTTGTTCATCACCTGGGTGTAGGTCTCGGCGCACTTCGCCCGATAGTACAGGAGCGGCGTTCCGAAGAAATAGGTCACGTCCTTGTTGCGGGCATTGAGTTCCCGGAAATAATCCTCATGGGAGGATTTGATCTTCGAGGGGTCGGACTTGAGGCCGGTCTGGAGCGAGACCTGCTCCATCCATTTCGTGCCGTTGTCGACCGTGGCCATGGAGGCGAGGAGGGCGCCGGCGCAGTCCTTGTTCTTGCCGCGCGCGTAGATCACGAAGCTGCCGGCGACCGCGAGCGTCTTGCAGGTCGGGCACTGGCCCCCGTCCATGGCGGGGAACTGCATGATGCCGAGGGGGAAGCCGTCCGGCATGCCGCCGCTCGCCGCCGGCGCGAAGGCGCGGCCCGTGAACCAGCTCGGATCCGGGAAGGTGAGCGCCCCCGGATTCTGGTAGAAGTAGTAGTGCGATTCGCCGAGCTTCAGGGTGGCGAAGCTCTTCGGGTAGGCGCCGAGGTCGACGAGTTCCTTGACGTAGGTCATCGTCTCGGCGACCCGCGGGTCCTTGAACGACAATTCCCCGTTGAGGAGCCGGCCGTAATCGGCGGTGCCGAGCTTGCGCAGCAGCGACTCGAACAGCAGCAGGCCGCCCGGGAAGGGCCGGTCGCCGACGCCCTGCGACACCGGCGTGACGCCCGCGGCGACCCCCTTGCGCACGAGGTCCCGGAAGCCGTCCTGGGTGAGCTGGGCGGAGGCCGGCACCTCGACGCCGACCGCCTTCACCTTGTCCTTGTTGTAGTAGAGCTCGACCGTGTAGGCCTCGACCGGCAGGCCGTAGACCTTGCCCTTCTGGGTCCAGGCGGGCTTCGCCCAGTCCTCGAGCTTCGACAGGTCGACGTAGGCGTCGATCGGCTCGAGGAAGCCGCCGGCCAGGAACTCGGGCTGGTCCGGCTCCATGTAGAACACGTCCGGGGCCTGGCCGGTGCGCACCGCCGACTTCGCCTGCGTGTAGATGTCGGCCTTCGGGATGAAGCTGAGCTTGACCGTGCACTGCTTCTGGGCGGCCTCGAACGCCCGCACCCGGGCCGTGACCCACTCCTTCTTGGCGGGCTCGTCGGGCCAGTTCGACCACATCGTGATCTGGGTCGGCTCCGCCGCGCCGGCGGAACCGGCCGCCAGCAGCCCGGCGCCGAACAGGGCCGCGGACAGGGTTCCTCTCGCCATCGCGGCGCTCCTCCGGGGTGATTTCTTGTTGCCCGGAGAGGAGCAGGCCACCCGGGCATTGTCAATAAGTTCGGCGGCTTTATCGTGCGGATAGTGTTAGAGTCGTGGGGCCCGGGGCGGTTTATTGACAATCCGCCGTCGTGCCGTAGAAGCGCAGGAGGCTGGCGGCGGAGGGAGCGCGGCGATGGGCAAGGGCTTGCGGAAGGGGCTCACGAGCTACGGCGATGCGGGCTTCTCGCTCTTCCTGCGCAAGGCCTTCATCAAGGCCATGGGCTATTCCGACGACGCGCTCGGCCGGCCCATCGTCGGCATCACCAACACGTACAGCGACTACAACCCCTGCCACGGCAACGTCCCGGCCCTGATCGAGGCGGCCAAGCGCGGCGTGATGCTGTCCGGCGCGATGCCGATGGTGTTCCCGACTATCTCGATCCACGAGAGCTTCGCCCACCCGACCTCGATGTTCCTGCGCAACCTGATGGCGATGGACACCGAGGAGATGATCCGCGCCCAGCCCATGGACGCGGTGATCGTCATCGGGGGCTGCGACAAGACCCTGCCGGCCCAGATCATGGCGGCGGCGAGCGTCGACCTGCCGACGGTCGTGATCCCGGTCGGCCCCATGGTGGTGGGCCACCACAAGGGCGAGGTGCTCGGCGCCTGCACGGATTGCCGCCGCCTCTGGAGCGCGCACCGCGCCGGCGAGATCGACGATGAGGAGATCGAGACGGTCAACGGCCGGCTCGCGCCCTCCGTCGGCACCTGCATGGTCATGGGCACCGCCTCCACCATGGCGTGCGTGGCGGAGGCGATGGGCCTGGCGCTGCCGATGAGCGCGACCATCCCGGCCCCGCACGCCGAGCGGATCCGGCTCGCGGAGGCGAGCGGGCGGCGCGCCGCCGAGATGGCGGTCTCCGGCGCCCCCCGGCCGAGCGCGCTCATGACGCCGGCGGCGTTCCGCAATGCCCAGGTGGTGCTCCAGGCCATCGGCGGCTCGACCAACGGCCTCGTCCACCTCACCGCCATGGCGAACCGGGTCGGCGCGCGCATCGACCTCCAGGCCTTCGACCAGGTCGGGCGCGAGGTGCCGGTGCTCGTCGACCTCAAGCCCTCCGGCGACCACTACATGGAGCATTTCCACCACGCGGGCGGCATGCCGAGGCTCCTGCGCGAACTCGGCGACCTCGTCGACCTCGACGCGCCGACGGTCGGGGGCGGTACCCTGCGGGACGTGGTGGCGGGCGCCGAGGCGGTGCCGGGCCAGACCGTGATCCGCACGCCGTCCGACCCGATCAAGCCCACGGGCGCCATGGCGGTGCTCACCGGCAACCTCGCGCCGCGGGGCGCCCTCATCAAGCACGCGGCGGCGAGCCCGCGGCTGCTCCAGCACACCGGGCGGGCGGTGGTGTTCGACTCGATCCCCGACATGGCGGCCCGGATCGACGATCCCGACCTCGAGGTCGAGGCCGACGACGTGCTGGTGCTGCGCAACGCCGGCCCCAAGGGCGCGCCGGGCATGCCCGAGGCCGGCTACCTGCCGATCCCGAAGAAGCTCGGCCGGCAGGGCGTGAAGGACATGGTGCGCCTCTCCGACGCGCGGATGAGCGGCACGGCCTTCGGCACCATCGTGCTCCACGTCACCCCGGAATCCGCCGTCGGCGGGCCGCTCGCCCTGGTGCGGACCGGCGACCGGATCCGCCTCGACGTCCCGGCCCGGGTGATCGAGGTGCTGGTCGACGACGCGGAGCTCGCGCGCCGGGCTCGGGCGCTGCCGCCGGCCTCGCGCCCGGACTGGGCCGCGCGCGGGTACGCGCGCCTCTTCCACGACAGCGTGACCCAGGCGGACGAGGGCTGCGACTTCGACTTCATGATGCCGGAGCGCCGCTGAGGGGCGCTTCCCCGCCGCGGAGCACGGTCCCGGGCCGGCGCGGGGGCGGGAAGGGGCGGGCGCCGTCATCCGGCCCCGGCCGGGGCGCACGCGGCGCGGCCGCCGGGACGGGAGCCCAGGATCGTGGACCTCCGGCAGCTTCGCACCTTCCACGCGGTGGCCGAGCTCGGCAGCCTGAGCAAGGCCTCGGACCGGCTCCGCGTGGCCCAGCCGGCCCTCAGCCGCCAGATCCGGCTGCTGGAGCACGAGCTCAAGACGGAGCTGTTCGTGCGCAACGGGCGCGGCATGGCGCTGACGAGCGCCGGCCTGCTGCTGCGCGAGCGCACCGCCGGGATCGTCCGGCAGATCGAGCAGGTCCGCGACGACCTGCAATCCCTCGACGGCCGGCCCGCGGGCGCGGTCGTGCTCGGCATCGTCCCGACCGTGAGCAACGTGCTGTCGGCCCGCGTCGCGCGGCGGGCCGTGCAGGAGCTGCCGCAGGTGGCGCTGCGCATCGTCGAGAGCTACGGCGGGCACCTCGTCGACTGGCTGCACCGCGGCGACACGGACTTGGCGATCATCTACGGCCCGGCCGTCGACTGGCACCTCGCCGTCGAGACCCTCGGGCGCGACGACCTCGTGGCGGTGGGGCCGAAGGGCTCGGGGCTCGGCCGCCGCGAGGCCGTCGATCTCGCCTGGCTGATGAGCCGGAGCCTCGCCCTGCCGAGCCATTCCCACGGCCTGCGCAACCTCGTCGAGAAGGCGGCGGCGCGCAAGGGCATCCCCGTCAACGTGGTGGTGGAGGCGGATTCGTTCCACGTGCTGACGAGCATCGTGGAGGAGGGGATCGCCTACACGATCCTGCCCCCGTCCGCGATCCGCACGGAGCTCGCGCAGGGGCGCCTCGAGACGGCGCCCCTGTCCTATCCCGGCATCTCGCGGGAGCTCCTCCTCGCGAGCCCGACGAGCCGCGCGCCCTCCGTCGCCACCGAGGCGATCGCGCGCCTCATCCGCTCGGAGATCGCCGCCCTCGTGCGCGACGGCCTGTGGTCGTTCCGGATCGAGGACCGCTGAGGCGACGCCTCACCCGACGCGGATCCCGAGGTGGCGCCGGAACCGCGTCTTCAGGTAGGCGCCGTCCCGGGGCGGGAGCGCGCGCTCGACGTGACCCGTGGCGATCGGGATCCGGGCGAAGCGCGGCCCCCCGGACAGCCGGGCGAGCTCCGGCCGGTAGGCGGCGAGGTCCTCCTCGGTCGCGAGGGCGGCGGTGGCCGGGAAGCCGCAGGCGCGCGCGACCGCGTCGAGGCGCACCCCGAGACCGCTGTGGCTCACCTGCATGCCGGTCTCGCCGAAATGCCCGTTGTCGAGGACCGCGACCGTGAGGTTCCCGGGCTTCTTCGCGGCGATCGTCATCAGGGCGCCGGCGGCCATGAGCTGCTCGCCGTCGCCGGTGATCACCGCCACCGGCCGCGAGGGCTGGGCGAGGGCGAGCCCGAGCCCCACCATGGCGGCACCCCCCATGGCGCCCCACAGGTAGAAGGTGCCGTCGTGGTCGCCGGCGTCGAACACGTCGTAGGACGGGGAGCCGAGCCCGGTGACGACCAGGAGGTCGCCCCGCTCCGCCAGCAGGAGCCTGACCGCTTTGCGCCGGTCGAGCGCGCCGTCCGGTGCCATCACTTCGCCTCCACCCATCTCTTGCGTCCGAGCATGCGCTGGGAGATCAGCACGGCGACCTGCTGGTCGCCGTCGAAGGCGAGGGTCATCGCCGAGGTGATGACCTCCTCGGCATCCTCGGGCCGCTCGAGGCGCATCGTGGTCACGCCCATGAGCTCGAGCACGCCGGGCGTCGCCTTGCCCATGGGGATCTGCCAGGGGTTGAACTCGGCCCACTCGCCCCGCATCGTCACGAGGGCGAGGAGCGGCATCCGGCAGGCGCTCATCAGCGACAGCATGTTGACGCAGTTGCCGACGCCGCTCGACTGCATCAGCAGCACCGCCTTCGCGCCCCCGAGCCAGGCGCCGGCGCTGAGCGCGATGCCCTCCTCCTCCGTCGTCAGGACGGTGGTCTGCACCTCGGGGTTCTGGTGCAGCAGCTCGATCAGGCGGGCGTGGCCCGCATCCGGCACGTAGGAGGCCTGCGTGACGCCGGCGCCGGTCAGGGCCGCGTAGAGGACGAGGGGCCAGCGCGCGCCGCCCGCCGCCTCCGCATCGGAAACCTGCTCGCTCATCGTCTCCCCCGTGGAGCCCGTCCGGGCGCCGCAGCCCTCGGCGGCGCGGCGTCCCGGCTGCCGGCGGCTTAGCCCCGGCCCCCGCGGCGCGCCCGTCGAAAATCGGCATAGCGGGTCTCGCGGATCGCGAAGCCCGGTGCGCGACGAGCGTGCTCTACTCGGGACACGGCCGCGCTCCGGTTGCGGGCGCGGGGCGGAACGCCGCGGCCGGCATCGGGCGCTGGAGCTGGTGACCCGCGGCCCCCGGGCCGGCCGCAACTGTGACGTCCACCATCGCGCGACGACCCGGCCTCGCCGCCGGGCGCGGCGGCGGGGACGGGGGAGGACGCGATGGATCTGACCGGTTTCGTCGGGCTCGGCCGCATGGGCCGGCCGATGGCCTCCAACCTCTGCCGCAAGGGCTTCCGGCTGGTCGTGCACGACATCGACCCCCGGGCCGCCGCGGAGGTCGCCGCCCTCCAGGCACGGGCCGCCGGCAACGTGGCGGAGGTGGCCGCCGAGGCCGGCATCATCGTGACGATGCTGCCGAACTCCGCCGTGGTCGACGCGGTGGTGGCCGGGCCGGAGGGCATCCTGGCCCACGCCCGGCCCGGCAGCCTGATCATGGACATGAGCACCGTCGATCCCCTCACTACCGACCGGCTCGCCGCCGAGGCGGCGCGCCGGGGCGTGGCCTACGTCGACGCGCCGGTCGGCCGGCTCGCCTCCCACGCCGACCGGGGCGAGTCCCTGTTCATGGTCGGGGCCGAGGCGGCGGATTTCGCGCGCGTCCGGCCCCTCCTCGAGGCCATGGGCACGACGATCTACCATTGCGGGCCGGTGGGCGCCGGGACCCGCACGAAGCTCGTCAACAACTACCTGGCGGTGACGTCCTGCCAGCTCAACGCCGAGGCGCTGGCGCTGTCGCAGCGCCTCGGGCTCGACCTCGAGCGCACCCTCGACGTCCTCTACGGGACCACGGCGGTCAACGGGCAGCTGAAGATCGCCTGGCCCGCCAAGGTGCTGCGCGGCGACGTCGAGCCGGGCTTCACCATCGACCTCGCGCACAAGGACCTGAGCCTCATCGTCGAGGCCGCCAACGCCGCGCGGGTGCCGATGCCGGTCGCGGCCGCGGCCCGGGAGGCCTTCAGCGCCGCGCGGGCGAGCGGCTTCGGCGGCCAGGATTTCTCCGCGATGGTCGACGCGCTCTGCGCGCTGGCCGGGATCGAGAAGCCGCGCCTCAAGGCCCCGCCGGACGCGGCCTGACGCCCGCGGGCTGCGAGCGCGCCCGCCTCGGACCCTCGACCACCCCGAACCCCGAGATCCGGGAGGACGCCATGAGCCTTGGACGTCGCACGTTCCTGACGGGCTCGCTCGCGGCCGGCCTGCTGCCGGGCGGGCGGGCCCGCGCGCAGCCGGTCCCGACCATCAGGATCGGCGTGCTCGCCGACTTCTCCGGGTCGTACATCGACCTGCTCGGGGCCGGCGGGGTGGCCTGCGTGCGCCAGGCCGTGGCCGAGTTCGAGGCGCGGGAGGCGGGCTTCGCCGTCGAGGTGGTCTTCGCCGACCACCAGAACAAGGCGGATGTGGGCGCGGCGATCGTCCGGCGCTGGTACGACACCGAGGGCGTGGACGCCCTGATCCAGGGCCCGAACTCGGCGGTCGCCCTCGCGGTCTCCTTCGTCACCCGCGAGAAGGACAAGGTCTGCCTCGGCACCGCCGTGACCTCGTCGGACTTCACCGGCGCGCAGTGCACGCCCAACAGCATCAACTGGACCTACGACGCCTACATGCTCGCCAAGGCGACCGGCGCCGAGACGGTCCGGAGCGGCGGCCGCAAGTGGTACTTCATCACCACCGACAACGCCTTCGGCAACTCGCTCCAGGCCGAGACCGCCCGCTTCGTCCAGGATGCGGGCGGGCAGGTGGTGGGCAATTCCCGCTATCCCCTCGGGGCCGCCGACTACTCGACCTACCTGCTGGCGGCGCAATCCTCGGGCGCGGACACGATCGGGCTCGCCCTCGGCGGCAGCGACCTCGTCAACTGCCTCAAGCAGATCAACGAGTTCGGCCTGGACGCGACCATGAAGCTGCCCGCCCTGGTGATGTTCCTGAACGACATCCACGCGGTCGGCCTCGGCACCATGCGGGGGCTGCTCCACACCAGCAGCTTCTACTGGGACCGCGACGCGCGCTCGCGCGCCTTCACCCGGCGCGTGCTGCCCCGGATGGGCGGCGCCTACCCGGGCATGACGCATGCCGGCTGCTACGCCGTGGCGACGCACTACCTCAAGGCCGTCGCCGCCATGGGGCCGGCCGCGGCCAAGCGGAGCGGTGCCGCCGTGGTCGCCCGGATGAAGGCGATGCCCACCGACGACGACGCCTTCGGGCCCGCCGCGATCCGGGCCGACGGGCGCGCCCTGATCCCGGCCTACCTGCTCCGGGTGAAGGCCCCGGCCGAGAGCCGCGGCCCCTGGGATTACTGCGAGATCATCGCCACCATGGACGGCGAGGCGGCCGCAAAGCCCCTGGCGGCGGCGGGCTGCCCGCTCGCCCGCCCCTGACCGGCGGAGTGGCGCCCCGCCGGGGCGCCGCCGGCCGGGGTGGGATGCCGGCGGCGCCGGCGCCCCGGGCTTTCCTGGGTCGGCCCCGCGAGGCCGCCTACGCGGCGGCCGTGGCGTCCCAGTCCGGCGCGAAGGCCGGGCGGACGAAGCGCTGGTCCTTGGGCAGCGCCGCGACGGCGGCCCGGTCCGCGTCGTCGAGGCGGATCGCCAGGGCGTCGAGGTTGCCGCGCTGGCTCTCCGGGCGCCCGGCCTTCGGGATCGCCATCACCCCGTCCTGGTCGAGGAGCCAGGCGAGGGCCACCTGCGTCGCGGTGGCGCCGTGCTTCGCGCCGATCCGGGCGAGGGTCTCGTCCTGCGCCGCGCGGCCCTGCGCCAGGGGCGCGTAGGCCGTGAGGGGGATGCCCCGGCCGCGCAGGTAGGCCAGCATCGGGGTCTGGGCCAGGAAGGGGTGGTACTCGATCTGGTGGGCCGCGATCGGCGCGCCGATCTCCTCCACCGCCTGCCGGATCAGCGGCAGGTTGAAGTTGCAGACGCCGATGGCGCGGGTGCGCCCCTGCTCGCGCAGCCGCATCAGCGCCTCGAGCGTGGCGCCGAGATCCATGCCCTGGGCGGGCCAGTGGACCAGGTAGAGGTCGACGTGGTCGAGCCCGAGCCTGGCGAGGCTGGCGTCGAAGGCCCGGCGCAGCGCCTCCGGCGCGAGCTGGTCGTGCCAGACCTTCGTGGTGACGAAGAGCGCGTCGCGCGCGATCCCGGCGGCCGCGATGGCGGCCCCGACCGCGTCCTCGTTCTGGTACATGGCCGCCGTGTCGATGTGCCGGTAGCCGAGCGCCAGGGCGCCCTCCACGGCCCGCCGGCACTCCTCGCCCTGCAACCGGAAGGTGCCGAGGCCGAGCCGCGGGATGGTCACGCCCTGGCTGTCGATGCTGTCCATGCCTCACTCCTGACGGAACCGCGGCCACGAGGCCGGGCCCCGGCCCGATCTAGCGCGCCGGCCCGCAAAGGGGACCCTCGGCACGGGGCGCCGGGGCCGCGGGCGGCATCCACGCCCCGCGCGCGCCGGCCCCGCGGCTTGCGTCCCCGGGCCGTGTTCTCCTCGCCGTCCCGGCCTGCCATGGTCTATGCAGGGCGGCCGCGCGGCGCGGTCCGGGCGGGCCGCGCGGCGCGGTCCGGGCGCGGC
>NZ_QOWC01000135.1 GCF_003574465.1 Methylobacterium crusticola | reverse complement strand
AAAATGCGTTAACCCGGATTCCTAGCCCTGCCCCGCGGGCGCCCCGCTCAGCGCGAGCCGGAGAGCTCCAGCACGTCGTCGAACGTGCGCAGCCCCGCCCGCGGCGCGTTCACCAGCACCGCCATGTTGCCGGGCGCGTGCTGGTTCTTCCACATCTTGGTGTGGGCCTGGGGGATCTTGTCCCAGGGGAAGAGCTCGCTCATGCAGGGGTCGACCCGCCGGTCGAGGACGAACTGGTTGGCGGCCGCCGCCTGCTTGAGGTGGGCGAAGTGCGAGCCCTGGATGCGCTTCTGCCGCATCCAGACGTAGCGGGCGTCGAAGGTGATGTTGAAGCCGGTGGTGCCGGCGCAGAACACCACCATGCCGCCGCGCTTCACCACCAGGGTCGAGACCGGGAAGGTCTGCTCGCCGGGGTGCTCGAACACCGTGTCGACGTCGTTGCCCTTGCCGGTGATGTCCCAGATCGCCTTGCCGAACTTGCGCGCTTCCTTGGTCCACTCGGTGTATTCAGGCGAGTTGACCTTGGGCAGCTGGCCCCAGCACTGGAAGTCCTTGCGGTTGATGACGCCCTTGGCGCCGAGGCTGATGACGTAGTCGCGCTTCGACTCGTCGGAGATCACCGCGATCGGGTTGGCGCCGGCCGCCGCGCAGAGCTGGACGCCGAAGACGCCGAGGCCGCCCGAGGCGCCCCAGACGAGCACGTTCTGGCCCGGCCGCACCACGTGGGGGGCGTGGCCGAACAGCATCCGGTAGGCGGTGGCGAGGGTCAGCGTGTAGCAGGCCGATTCCTCCCAGGTCAGGTGCTGGGGCCGCTTCATCAGCTGGCGCGACTGCACCCGGCAGAACTGGCCGAAGGAGCCGTCCGGGGTCTCGTAGCCCCAGATGCGCTGCGAGGGCGAGAACATCGGGTCGCCGCCGTTGCACTCCTCGTCGTCCCCGTCGTCCTGGTTGCAGTGGACGATGACCTCGTCGCCCACCTTCCAGCGCTTCACCTTGGCGCCGACCGCCCAGACGATCCCGGACGCGTCCGAGCCCGCGACGTGGAAGGGCGCCTTGTGGACATCGAAGGGCGAGATCGGCTCCCCGAGGCCGGCCCAGACGCCGTTGTAGTTCACGCCCGCGGCCATCACGAGGACCAGCACCTCGTCGTCGCCGATCGACCAGGTCGGCACGACCTCGATCTGCATCGACTGCTCGGGCGGGCCGTGGCGGTCGCGCCGGATCGCCCAGGCGTACATCTTCTCCGGCACGTGGCCGAGCGGCGGAATCTCGCCGACCTCGTAGAGGTCCTTGTTCTGAGACACGCCGCCCCTCGCGGCCGGTTCCAGCGCGGCGCTCGCTGCCATCGTGGCCCTCCCTCGTGATATTGCACTGCACCGACGATCCTAGCGGCGTTCCAGGGACGCTCCAATAGACCTTTTGGCAGCGCGCCGCGGCCGGGCCGGTCGCGATGGTGCTTAGGTCACGGGTGACGCTCCGGGGCGCCTTGGCTAGGATGAGGCGCCGGGCCGAGCGCTGGCGAACGAAGGCGAGGGCGTGATGGGCGAGCTGGCGACGAAGCGGGACAAACCCTGGATCATCCGCACCTACGCGGGCCACTCCACCGCGGCGGAATCGAACGTGCTCTACCGCGGCAACCTCGCCAAGGGGCAGACCGGCCTCTCGGTCGCCTTCGACCTGCCGACCCAGACCGGCTACGACCCCGACCACGAGCTCGCCCGCGGCGAGGTCGGCAAGGTCGGCGTCTCGATCGCGCATCTCGGCGACATGCGGACCCTGTTCCGGGACATCCCGCTCGCGCAGATGAACACCTCGATGACCATCAACGCCACGGCGCCGTGGCTGCTGGCGCTCTACCTGGCGGTCGCCGAGGAGCAGGGCGCGCCCTTCCCGGAGCTCCAGGGCACGACCCAGAACGACATCATCAAGGAGTACCTGTCGCGGGGCACCTACGTGTTCCCGCCCGGCCCCTCCCTGCGGCTGACCAAGGACGTGATCCTGTTCACGACCCGCGAGGTTCCGAAGTGGAACCCGATGAACGTCTGCTCCTACCACCTCCAGGAGGCGGGGGCGACGCCGGTCCAGGAGCTCTCCTACGCGCTCGCGGTCGCGGTCGCGGTGCTCGACACCGTGCGGGAGGACCCCGAGTTCGACCCCTCCACCTTCGCGGACGTGGTCGGGCGCATCTCGTTCTTCGTCAACGCGGGCCTGCGCTTCGTCACCGAGATCTGCAAGATGCGGGCGTTCAGCGATCTCTGGGACGAGATCTGCCGCGACCGCTACGGCATCGACGACCCCAAGAAGCGCATCTTCCGCTACGGCGTGCAGGTGAACTCCCTGGGCCTGACCGAGCAGCAGCCGGAGAACAACGTCCACCGCATCCTGATCGAGATGCTCGCGGTGACGCTCTCCAAGCGCGCCCGCGCCCGGGCCGTGCAGCTCCCGGCCTGGAACGAGGCGCTCGGCCTGCCGCGGCCGTGGGACCAGCAATGGTCGATGCGCATGCAGCAGATCCTCGCCTTCGAGACCGACCTCCTCGAGTACGACGACATCTTCGACGGCTCGACGGTGATCGACGCCAAGGTCGAGTCCCTGAAGGCCGAGACCCGGGCCGAGCTCGCGCGCATCGGGGCGCTCGGCGGCGCCGTGGCGGCGATCGAGACCGGCACGCTCAAGCGCGCCCTCGTCGAGTCGAACGCCCGGCGCATCGCGGCGATCGAGCGCGGCGAGCAGGTCGTCGTCGGGGTCAACAGGTTCCAGAACGGCGAGCCCTCGCCCCTGACCGCCGGCGACGGCGCGATCTTCACGGTGTCGGAGACCGTCGAGATGGAGGCCGAGCAGCGCATCCGCGCCTGGCGCGGGGCCCGGGACGGGGCGGCGGCGGCGGCGGCCCTCGACGCCCTCGAGGCCGCGGCGCGGGAGGGCCGGAACGTGATGCCGGCCTCCATCGCCTGCGCCAAGGCCGGCGTCACGACCGGCGAGTGGGGCGAGCGCCTGCGCGCGGTCTTCGGGGAGTACCGCGCGCCCACCGGCGTCTCGCCGGAGACGCTCTCGTCGGGGGCGGCCGAGGAGGCGCGGCTGCTCGTCGCCGACCTCGGCGAGCGGCTCGGCGAGGCGCCGAGGCTCGTGGTCGGCAAGCCCGGCCTCGACGGCCACTCGAACGGCGCCGAGCAGATCGCCCTGCGGGCCCGCGACGTCGGCTTCGACGTGACCTACGACGGCATCCGCCAGACCCCGGGCGAGATCGTCGCCCGGGCCCGCGAGCGCGGCGCCCACATCATCGGCCTGTCGATCCTGTCGGGCTCCCACGTGCCGCTCGTGCGCGAGGTCCGGGCCCGCCTGCGCCAGGAGGGCCTCGACCACATCCCGGTGGTGGTCGGCGGCATCATCTCGGCCGACGACGAGCTGGTGCTCAAGAACATGGGCGTGGCGGCGATCTACACCCCGAAGGACTACGCCCTCGACACGATCATGGTCGGGCTCGCCAAGGTGGTGGAGCGCAGCCTCGCCCGGCGCGAGGCGGACGCGGCGCTCCCGCGCCGGGAAGAGGTGTTCTGACGCCCGCAGGCCGCGTCCCGCCGGGCGGGCCTCGTTGACGCCCGCCGGGGGCCCCCTGGTGGCGCCCGGGCGCCCGCCTTCCTGCTGCCGCGCATCCCGCGTACACCTCCGGCATGTCGCCGCTCTCGACCCTCGCCGCCGTCCCGCTCGCCGCCGGGATCGCCGCCGTCCTGATCCTCCTGCTGCGGCCGCTCCTCGTGCGCTACGCGATGGCGCGCCCGAACGCGCGCTCGAGCCACCGGGTGCCGACGCCGCAGGGCGGCGGCCTCGCGGTCGTCGCCGCCGCGATCCTCGTCGCCGGCGCGCTGGCGGACCTGCCGAGCCGCGAGCTGGCGGTCCTGGCGGGCGCCGCCGTCGGGCTCGCGGCCGTGGGGGCGGCCGACGACATCCGGCCGCTGCCGGTCCTCGTGCGCCTTCCCGTGCAGGGCGCCGCGGTGGCGCTGCTGGTCGCGGCCTCCGGCGTCCGGCTCGCGCCCGACCTGCCCGCCTGGCTCGAGGGCGGCCTCGCGGTCCTGGCGGGCCTGTGGTTCGTCAACCTCGTGAACTTCATGGACGGGCTCGACTGGATGACGGTGGCCGGGATGGTGCCGCTCCTCGGCGCGCTCCTGGCCTTCGGCCTGCTCGGCCCGCTGGCGCCCGCCGCCACGCTGGTGGCGGCGGCCCTCCTCGGCGGGCTCCTCGGCTTCGCGCCGTTCAACCGGCCGGTGGCGCGGCTCTTCCTCGGCGACGTCGGCTCCCTGCCGGTCGGCCTCGCGGTCGCCTGGCTGCTCTACCGGCTGGCGGGGGAGGGCGGGCTCGCCGCCGCGATCCTGCTGCCCCTCTACCCCGTCGCCGACGCGACCCTGACGCTGCTGCGCCGGGCCCTCGCCCGCGAGCCCGTCTGGCAGGCCCACCGCACCCACTACTACCAGCGCGCCACCGCCCACGGCCGCAGCGTCCCGGCCGTCGTCGGCACGGTGTTCGCGCTGAACCTCGGGCTCGCCCTCCTGGCGGCCGCGACCCTGGCCTGGCCGACCTGGCCCGTGACCCTCGCGGCGCTCGGCGCCGGGGCGGGCCTCGTCGCCGGGGTGCTGCGGCTGTTCGCCATGCCCCGGGCCCTCGGGACCGCCGCCGCATGACCGGTCCCCTGATCGCCCTCACGGGCTCGACCGGCTTCATCGGCCGGCACCTCCTCGCCACCCTGACGGCCCGCGGCTACCGGGTCCGGGTGCTCCTGCGCCGGCCCGACGCGCTGCCGCCCGGGACCAGCGGCGCCGTCGTCGGCGACCTCGCCCGGCCGCAGAACATGGCGGCGGCGCTCGCGGGCGTCGACGCGGTGGTGCACTCGGCGGGGCTCGCCCACGCCATGTCGGGCGCGCCCGAGGACGATTACCGGACCTTCAACACCGAGGCGACCCGCGGCCTCGCCCGGGCCGCCGCGCGGGCGCGCGTGCGCCGCTTCGTGTTCCTGTCCTCCATCCGGGCCCAGTCCGGCCCGTCCGCCGGGGCGGTGCTGACGGAGGACGTTCCGGCGGCGCCGACGGACGCTTACGGCCGCTCCAAGCTCGCCGCCGAGGAGGCGCTCGCGGAGATCGGGATCGACTACGCCGCCCTGCGGCCGGTGCTGGTCTACGGGGCCGGCCAGAAGGGCAACATGGCGGCGCTGCTCCGGCTCGCGGCCCGGCCCGTTCCCCTGCCGTTCGGCGGGCTGCGGGGGCGGCGCTCCCTGGTCTCGGTCGAGGCGCTCGGCGAGGCCGTCGACGCGGTGCTGCGGGCGCCCGGGCCCCTGCGGCGGCCCTTCATCGTCAGCGAGGCGGACGCCCTCACGGTGGCGGAGATGATCGCGGCCCTGAGGGCCGGCCTCGGGCGCCGGCCGGGCCTGCTGCCGGTGCCGGCCGGCCTCGTCGCGGCGGCCCTGCGCCTCGCCGGGCGCGCCGAGCTGCAGGCGCGGCTGGCGGGCTCCCTCGTCGCCCGCGCCGACGCGCTCGCGGGCCTCGGCTGGTCGGCGCCCTGGGCGAGCCGCGAGGGGCTCGAGGCGCTCGCGCGGGCGGGCGGCCCCGGCCGGGCGCCGGCTCAATCCTCGACGTCGTCCTCCTCGTCGTCCTGGCGGATCCCGTAGCGGTTCTCGAGGTTCGGGGCCGGGCGCGGCGCGCGCTCGGGCCCCTCCCGCGTCCGGTCCGGCGCCTCGCCCGGGCCGGAGCGGCCCGGGCGGGCGGCCCGGTCGGCCTGGTCGCGGCCGATGCGCGGGATCAGCTGGACGATGTCGACGAAGTCGTCGGCCTGCCGGCGCAGCTCGTCCGCGACCATGGGCGGCTGGGTCTGCACGGTCGAGACCACCGTGACCCGCACGCCCCGGCGCTGCATGGCGGCCACCAGGGGCCGGAAATCGCCGTCGCCGGAGAACAGCACCATGTGGTCGATGAAGGGGGCGAGCTCCATCGCGTCGATGGTGAGCTCGATATCCATGTTGCCCTTGACCTTGCGGCGGCCGGACGAGTCGGTGAACTCCTTCGCGGGCTTGGTCACGACCCGGTAGCCGTTGTAGTCGAGCCAGTCGATCAGGGGTCTGATCGACGAGTACTCCTGATCCTCGACCAGGGCGGTATAGTAGAAGGCCCGGATCAGGTTCTCGCGCGCCTTGAAATCTGCCAGCAACTTCCTGTAATCAATATCGAAACCGAGCGTCTTGGTGGTGGCATAGATGTTGGCGCCATCGATGAAAAGGGCGCTTCGTGAGTAACCGGGCATTCGCGATTCCTGCTCATGCGGTACGGCCGCACGAGAAATATCAGCCTCAATCGGCTGCGAAAGTGGCTCATCATCCAGTCGGGAGGATGCAACACTCGCGCTGCGCCGCACGCATCGGTTCGCAGCCTGCAATGGGCTGAGCTAAGGATGTGTCGCCCCGGCTGTCAAGGACGGCCTTGGTCGGGTTCAGGCCGCAGGCAGGGCGCGGCTGCCGGGCTTCACGGCCGGGATCGCGGCGAGTTCGGGGGGCAACTGGTCGGGGGGGTAGTTCGGGATGTCGAGCGTCACCAGGGCGACGAGGGGCAGGCCGAGATCCGCCCGCCCGCCGGAGCGGTCGATGAGGCAGGCCGCGCCCACCACCGCGCCGGGCTCGGTCGCCAGGGCGGCGAGGCACTCCCGGGAGGACAGGCCGGTCGTGACGATGTCCTCGACCATCACGGCGCGGGCCCCCGCCGGGATCCGGAACCCGCGCCGCAGGGCGAACGGGCCGCCCGGATCGCGCTCGACGAAGATCGCCCGCGCGCCGAGCGCCCGGGCGGTCTCGTAGCCCGGCACGATCCCGCCGACCGCCGGCGAGACGACGTAGTCGACGGCGCCGTACCGGTCCGCGATCCGCTCGGCCAGGGCGGCGCAGACCCGGGCGGTGCGGACCGGATCGGTGAAGATCGCCATCTTCTGGAGGAAGACGGCGCTGTGGAGCCCCGACGACAGCACGAAGTGGCCTTCGAGCAGGGCGCCGGCGGAGCGGAATTCGGCGAGAACCTCGTCGGACGTCATCGGGACCGGATCGTTCGCATCATCGTGGCCGGGCTTGTGGCAGCGCCCGGGGCCGGGCGCAACCGGCCCCGGGCGCGCATCACCCGTTCACGCGGTCGACCCGGCTCACCACCTGCTTGGCGCGCAGCTCCGACACGATGGCGTTGAGGTGCTTGAGGTCCCAGACCGCGAGGTCGATGACCACGTCGGTGAAGTCCTGGGTGCGGCGCTTCATCGAGATGTTGTCGATGTTGCCGTCGTGGTCGGCGATGACCTGGGCGATCTGCGCGAAGCTGCCGGGCTCGTTGATCGACTGCAGGGCGAGGCGGGCCGGGAAGCGCTGGTGGGGACCGCCGTCGACGTCCCAGCGCACGTCGAGCCAGAGGTCGGGCTCGTTGTCGAAGGCGGCGAGCGCCGGCGACTGGATCGGGTAGATGGTCACGCCCTCGCCGGGCGTCAGGATGCCGACGATGCGGTCGCCCGGCACGGCGCCGCCGTCCGGCGCGAAGCGCACCGGCAGGTCGCGGTCGAGGCCCCGGATCGGGATCCCGCCGTCCTCGGGGTCCTTGGCCCCCCCGCCCTTCGCCCCCCCGCCCTTGCCCGGCCAGGTCAGCCGCACCGTCTGGTCCTTGTCGAGGGAGAGCCGGCCGGCGCCGTTGACGTGCGGCCGCGGCCCGCCCTGGGCCGGGGGCGCCCCGCGGCGCTCGTCCTTGTAGTCGGGATAGACCGCCTTCACGACGTCGCCGGAGAACATCTCGCCCCGGCCGACCGCCGCGAACACGTCCTCGCCCGAGAGGCGCGCGAGGCGGGGCAGGGCGCCCCGGAGCTTCTCGTCGGAGAAGTTCTTGCCGGCGCGCTCGAAGGCGCGGTCGAGGATCTGGCGCCCCAGGCCGGCGTACTGGCGCCGCACCGCCGAGCGGGTGGCGCGCCGGATCGCCGCCCGGGCCTTGCCGGTGACGACGAGGGATTCCCAGGCCGCCGGCGGGGTCTGGCCGTCGGCGCGGGCGATCTCGACCTCGTCGCCGTTCTGGAGCTCGGTCAGGAGCGGCGCGATGTGGCCGTTGATCTTGGCCCCGACGGCGGTGTTGCCGACGCCCGTGTGCACCGCGTAGGCGAAGTCGATCGGCGTCGCGCCGCGGGGCAGGGCGATCAGGCGGCCCTTGGGGGTGAAGCAGAAGACCTGGTCCTGGAACAGCTCGAGCTTGGTGTGCTCCAGGAACTCCTCCGGGCTGTCGCCCTCGGCGAGGAGCTCGATGGTGCGGCGCAACCACTGGTAGGCGCCGCTCTCGGTCGAGAGGTGGGGCGAGCCGTCCTTGTAGAGCGCGTGGGCGGCGATGCCGTACTCGGCGATGTCCTCCATGGCGGCGGTGCGGATCTGCAATTCGACGCGCTGGCTCTTCGGCCCGATCACCGTCGTGTGGATCGAGCGGTAGTCGTTCTGCTTGGGCGTCGAGATGTAGTCCTTGTAGCGCCCGGGCACCATCGGCCAGGTCGTGTGCACGACCCCGAGCGTCCGGTAGCAGGTGTCGACGCTGTCGACGACGACCCGGAAGCCGAAGATGTCGGAGAGCTGCTCGAAGGCGACCGACTTGCGCTCCATCTTGCTCCAGATCGAGTAGGCGCGCTTCTGCCGCCCGGTGACCGTGGCGCGGATGCCCGCCGCGGCGAGCTTCTGGGTCAGGTCGTGCTCGATGCTCTCCACCAGCCGCTCGGACTTGGCCGAGAGGTCGGCCAGGCGCTTGCTGATGGTGGCGAAGGCCTCCGGCTTCAGGATCTGGAACGAGAGCTCCTCGAGCTCCTCGCGCAGCTCCTGCATGCCCATGCGGCCCGCGAGGGGCGCGTAGATGTCGAGGGTCTCCTGCGCGATGCGGGCGCGCTTCTCGGCCGGCATGTGCTGGAGGGTGCGCATGTTGTGCAGGCGGTCGGCGAGCTTGACCAGCAGCACCCGCACGTCCGCCGCGATGGCGAGCAGGAGCTTGCGGAAGTTCTCGCCCTGCGCGGCCTGCCGCGAGACGAGGTCGAGGCGCTTGATCTTGGTCAGCCCGTCGACGAGCTTGCCGATCTCGGGCGTGAACAGCCGGTTGATCTCGTCCAGCGTGGCGGCGGTGTCCTCGACGGTGTCGTGCAGCACCGCCGCCACGATGGTGGCGTCGTCGAGGCGCAGGTCGGTGAGGATCGCGGCGACTTCGAGCGGATGGGCGAAGAAGGGATCGCCCGAGGCGCGCCTCTGCGTCCCGTGCGCCCGCATCGCGTAAATGTAGGCCCGGTTGAGCAGCGCCTCGTCGGCCGCGGGATTGTAGGCCTTGACCCGCTCGACGAGCTCGTACTGGCGCATCATCCGCCGGTGGTCTCCTGGGCGCCCGCACGCGGCCGGTCCGGAGGGGTCACTGACGGGCGCGAGACCACCTCCGGCGCGTCGCCGCGAGCCGATCGAGCCGGAGCGCCCCCGCCAACGACGCTCGAGGATTCGCCGCGACTATCGAACCGATCGGCCGCCCGCGCCAGACCCTAAACGTCGCGGCGGCGCGCCGGTTCTCCGCGCGCGGCCGGTTCTCCGCGCGCCGGCGCGCGGACTTTAAGGCGCCCTCAGTCGCCCTCGTCGTCGGTCTCGGTCGGGGGCGCCAGGTTCTCGAGGCCGCGCAGGAGGTCCTCCTCGCTCATGCGGTCGAACTGGACCTCGCCGTCCTCGCTCGTCGATTGCGGCGCCACGGCGGCGGCGGCCGGCGAGCTCGATAGGAGCGGCACGGTCTCGGCCTCGGGCTCGTCGACCTCGACGTACTTCTGGAGCGAGTGGATCAGCTGCTCCTTGAGGTCGTCGGGCGTGATGGTCTCGTCGGCGATCTCGCGCAGGGCCACGACCGGGTTCTTGTCGCGGTCGCGGTCGATGGTCAGCGGTGCGCCCGACGAGAGCAGGCGGGCGCGGTGACCGGCGAGCAGTACCAGCTCGAACCGGTTCTCGACCTTGTCGATGCAGTCTTCAACGGTGACGCGAGCCATGCACGGCTCCTTCCTTGGGACGAACGGCGGTCTCGGAGAACGGGCCTACCTACACGAGACGCGCTTTTGCAACAAGCATCCCGGTGGCCGGCGCGCCCGCCGCCCGGGTCAGGGCCGGGGCCGGTGTGGCCGGTGTGGCCGGATCCGGCCGATCCGGGCCGGGCCGAGGGGGCCGGCATCCCGCAACGGGCGGAGGCATCGGCGTCCCTTTCGTGCGAGGCTGACCGCCTCGAGGATGGCTGACCGCCTCGAGGATGAGAGCGTGAGGGGAGATTTTCCCATGATGGATCGTCTGAGCCGCCGCCGCCTGCTCGGCTGCGGGTGCTCCCTGGGTGCCGCCGCGGCCGCGGCCGGCCTCGCGGGGCCCTTCCGGGCCGCCCCCGGCCTCGCCGCGGAGCCGACCACCCGGCGCACCACCTACTCGCCCGACGAGGCGCTCAACGTCCTCAAGGAGGGCAACCGGATGTTCAAGACGGACAGCCCGGTCCGCGCGGTCCAGGGTCGCGAGCGGCGCATCGAGATCGCGCTGAGCCAGTCCCCGTTCTGCGTGCTCGTGAGCTGCTCGGATTCCCGCGTCTCGCCCGAGATCCTGTTCGGCCGCGGGCTCGGCGAGCTCTTCATCGTGCGCAACGCCGGCAACACCGTCGACACCGCGGCTCTGGGCTCGATCGAGTACGCGGTGGCCAAGCTCGGCGTGCCCCTGATCCTGGTCATGGGCCACAGCCGCTGCGGCGCCGTCGAGGCGGCGGTGGACGTCGTCAGGAACAACACCGTCTACCCCGGGGCGATCGGGCAGATGATCGAGCCCATCGTCCCGGCGGTGCTCGGCGTGCGCGACCTCGGCGGCGACCTCGTCGAGAACGCCGTGCGGGCGAACGTCAGCCGGGTGGTCCGGCGCCTGCGCACCGCCTCGGAGCCGGAGCTGCTCCGGCCCCTGGGGGAGCGGACGCTGCGCATCGTCGGTGCCGCCTACAGCCTCGACAGCGGGGCGGTCGATTTCTTCGACGAGGCCTGACGCGGCGCCCGGGCGGCGATTCTTTCCGCGCCCGCCACGCTTGACTGCGGCCGGCCGCGGTGCGAGTGGCGCCGCCCAATCGCTGCGGATTCGCAGCGCCAGGGCAGGGAACCACGCCGTGTCGCGCGCCTTCATCTTTCCCGGCCAGGGCAGCCAGGCCGTCGGCATGGGCTCCGGCCTCGCACAGGACCACGCGGCCGCCCGGGCGGTGTTCGCCGAGGTCGACGCGGCCCTGGGCCAGAACCTGTCCCGGCTCATGTTCGAGGGGCCGGCCGAGGAGCTGACCCTGACGGCGAACGCCCAGCCGGCCCTGATGGCGGCCAGCATGGCGGTGCTGCGGGTGCTCGAGGCCGAGCGCGGCCTCGATCTCGCCCGCGACGTCGCCTTCGTGGCGGGCCACTCCCTCGGCGAGTACAGCGCGCTCGCGGCGGCCGGCAGCCTGTCCCTCGCGGACGCGGCCCGCCTGCTGCGCCTGCGCGGGGAGGCGATGCAGCGGGCGGTCCCGGTCGGCGCCGGCGCCATGGCGGCGCTGCTCGGCCTCGACGTCATGGCGGCGGAGGCGGTCGCCGGCGAGGCCCAGCAGGGCGAGGTCTGCGACGTCGCCAACGACAACGGCGCCGGGCAGGTGGTGGTGTCGGGCCACCGGGCCGCGGTCGAGCGCGCCGTCGCCCTGGCCCAGGCGCAGGGCGCCCGGCGCGCCGTGATGCTCAACGTCTCGGCCCCGTTCCATTGCGGGCTGATGCGCCCGGCCGCCGACACCATGCGGGCGGCCCTCGCCGAGGTGACCCTGCGTGCCGCCGCCGTGCCGGTCATGGCCAACGTGCTGGCGGCCCCCATCCGCGAGCCGGAGGCGATCCGCGACGCCCTGGTGCGCCAGATCACCGGCACGGTGCGCTGGCGCGAGTGCGTCGCCGCCATGGCGGCGGCGGGCGTCGACGCCTTCCACGAGATCGGCACCGGCAAGGTGCTGTCCGGCCTCGTCAGGCGCATCGCCCCCGGCAGCAGCGCCTCCACCATCGGGACGTCCGCCGAGGCGGCGGCGTTCCGCCCCTGAGTTCCGCGAGCGGGAAGCGCCAGAGCATGTTCGATCTCAGCGGCCGCAAGGCCCTCGTCACCGGCGCCACGGGCGGCCTCGGCGGCGCCATCGCCCGGGCCCTGCACGCGCAGGGAGCCCACGTCGCGGTGTCGGGCACGCGCCGGCCGGCCCTCGACGCACTCGCCGAGGAGCTCGGGTCCGGGCGGGTCCACCTGCTCGAGGCCGACCTCTCCGACGCGGCGGCGGTCGAGGGGCTGGTGCCGGCGGCCGAGGCGGCCCTGGGCGGGCTCGACGTCCTCGTCAACAACGCCGGCATCACCCGGGACAACCTCTTCCTGCGCATGAAGGACGAGGAGTGGGACAGCGTCATCGCGGTGAACCTGACGGCGGCGTTCCGGCTCTCGCGGGCGGCCGTCAAGGGCATGATGAGGCGGCGCCACGGCCGCATCGTCAACATCGGCTCGGTGGTGGGCGCGACCGGCAACGCGGGCCAGGGCAACTACGCCGCCGCCAAGGCCGGCCTCGTCGGCCTCACCAAGGCGCTGGCCGCCGAGGTGGCGAGCCGCAAGATCACCGTGAACTGCATCGCGCCGGGCTTCATCGCCTCGCCGATGACCGACGGGCTGAGCGAGAAGCAGCGCGAGGGCATCCTCGCCACGGTGCCGATGGGGCGCCTCGGGGAGGGCCGGGAGGTCGCCGCCGCGACGGTCTACCTCGCCTCCGACGAGGCCGCCTACGTCACCGGCCACACGCTCCACGTCAACGGCGGCATGGCGATGTTCTGACCGCGGGACCCCCCTCGGAGCCTCCCCTGAACGGGCGCTGAACCGGGCCTCGCCACGGCGGAATCCCTGTGTTAAGCACCCGCCGGCCGTCCAAGGGGTTGACGGACCAGCCGTCCGCGGCTTTCCACGACATGCGCGACCGGGAGCCCCGGCCGCATCACCGGCGTCACGAATGGGCTCCGCCCGCACGCGGCCGCCCGGCAGAATCCCACGAGAAAGAACCTGAGGACCATTACGATGAGCGATATCGCGGACCGGGTGAAGAAGATCGTCGTGGATCACCTCGGCGTCGAGCCCGAGAAGGTGACCCCGAACGCGAACTTCATCGACGATCTCGGGGCCGACAGCCTCGACACGGTCGAGCTGGTGATGGCGTTCGAGGAAGAGTTCAACGTCGAGATCCCGGACGACGCCGCCGAGACCATCCAGACGGTCGGCGACGCGATCAAGTTCCTGGAGAAGAACTCCGGCTGAGGTCGGGCGTTCTCAGGAGAGGTGTAGCGCTGCCGTCATGGGATCGGGTCGGGATAACGCGATGCGTCGAGTCGTCGTCACGGGCCTCGGGATGGTGTCGCCGCTGGGGAGCAGCGTCGACGTCACGTGGAGCCGCCTCGTCGAGGGGCGGAGCGGTGCCGCGCGTGTCGAGGCCTTCGACGTCTCGGATCTGGCGTGCAAGATCGCCTGCTCGATCCCCCTCGGCGACGGCAGCGGCGGAACCTTCAACCCCGACCGGTGGATGGAGCCCAAGGAGCAGCGCAAGGTCGACCCGTTCATCGTCTACGCGATGGCGGCGGCCGGCCAGGCCCTGGACGATGCCGACTGGCATCCGGCCTCCTACGAGGACCAGATCGCGACCGGCGTGCTGATCGGCTCCGGCATCGGCGGCATCGGCGGCATCTACGATGCCTCCGTGACCCTCTACGAGAAGGGCCCGCGGCGGATCTCGCCGTTCTTCATCCCCGGCCGCATCATCAATCTCGCCTCCGGGCAGGTCTCGATCGCGCACGGGCTGAAGGGCCCGAACCACGCGGTGGTGACGGCCTGCTCGACGGGCGCCCACGCGATCGGCGACGCCGCGCGCCTGATCGCGCTCGGCGACGCCGACGTGATGCTGGCGGGCGGCGCCGAATCACCCATCAACCGGCTCTCGCTCGCGGGCTTCGCGGCCTGCCGGGCGCTCTCGACCGGCTTCAACGACGAGCCCCAGCGGGCCTCGCGCCCCTACGACCGCGACCGCGACGGCTTCGTGATGGGCGAGGGCGCGGGCGTGGTCGTGCTCGAGGCCTACGAGCACGCCGTGGCCCGCGGCGCCAGGATCTACGCCGAGGTCGTCGGGTACGGCCTGTCGGGCGACGCCTACCACATCACCTCGCCCTCGCCCGACGGCGACGGCGCCTACCGCTGCATGAGCGCCGCCGTGAGGCGGGCCGGGATCGCGCCGGCGGAGATCGACTACATCAACGCCCACGGCACCTCGACGCCGCTCGGCGACGAGCTCGAGCTGAAGGCCGTCGAGCGCCTGATCGGCGACGCCACCGGCATCGCGATGTCCTCCACCAAGTCGGCGACCGGGCACCTGCTCGGCGCGGCCGGCGCCATCGAGGCGATCTTCTCCATCCTGGCGATCCGCGATCAGGTCGTGCCCCCGACCCTGAACCTCGACAACCCCTCCGTCGAGACCGCCCTCGACCTCGTCCCCTTCGAGGCCAGGCGGCGCAAGGTCGACATCGTCCTGTCGAACTCCTTCGGCTTCGGCGGCACCAACGCCTCGCTGATCCTGCGCCGCGTGGCGTGAGGGACCGCCCGGGCGCCGGGGCGCCGCGCCGGATCCCGGGGCGCGGGGCGACGCCGTCCGGGTGCCGGCGGGCCGGAATCGACGCGGCGGCGGTCCTCCCGCCCCGCCGCGGGGCGGCGTGCCCGCGTCCCGGCTCCATTTCGCCATAAAGCCTGCTAGGGTCGTGGCGCTCCGCCCCCAGGGCCGGCACGCGCGCCCAATCCGTCGAGGATCCCGGGCGCGCCACGACAGGACCGCCATGTTTCGCAAACGCAAGACGGATGCGCCGGCCCCGAGCGCGCCGGAGCAGCCTATCCCGCAGAACCGGCTCGCCCCGCGCAGCCCGAGCGAGGCCATCAAGCCCACGGCCGCGCCACAGCCGCCCGAGAAGCCGGTGCGGGAGCGCGGCGGCCTGCTCTCGGCGGTGAGCGGCTTCCTCACCCTGTTCGTCATCCTGGGGCTCGGCGCCATGCTGGGCCTCGTGGTGCTGGAGCGCCAGACCAACGAGGCGGGCCCGCTCGCGAACGACAAGGTCGTGGTGGTGCCCCGCTCCAGCGTCGGCGAGATGGCCGACCTCCTGCGGCGCGAGGGCGTGATCGCCCACCCGCTGCTGTTCGAACTGACCGCCCGCCTCGGCCGCAAGCAGGCGCTCAAGGCCGGCGAGTACGGCTTCAAGGCCCATGCCAGCATCGACGACGTCGTCGACACCCTGATCCAGGGCCGCCCGGTGCAGCACGCCGTCACCTTCCCGGAGGGCCTGACGAGCGAGCAGATCGTGGCCCGGCTGAACGAGAACGACGTGCTCACGGGCGACATCAACGAGACGCCGCCCGAGGGCACGCTCCTGCCCGACACCTACAAGTTCGAGCGCGGCGACACGCGCCAGAAGATCCTCAACCTGATGCGCACGAAGCAGCGCGAGGTCCTGGCCCAGATCTGGCAGCGCCGCTCGAGCGACGTCCCGGTCCGCACGCCCCAGGAGATGGTCACCCTCGCCTCCATCGTCGAGAAGGAGACCGGGCGGGCCGACGAGCGGCCCCGGGTCGCCGGCGTGTTCGTCAACCGGCTCCAGAAGCGCATGAAGCTGCAATCCGACCCGACCATCGTGTACGGCCTCGTCGGCGGGCGCGGCACGCTCGGGCGCGGCATCCTGCGCTCCGAGATCGACCGGCCGACGCCCTACAACACCTACATGATCGAGGGCCTGCCCCCGGGCCCGATCGCCAATCCGGGCCGGGCCGCCCTCGAGGCCGTCGCCAACCCGTCCCGCACCAAGGAGCTGTTCTTCGTCGCCGACGGCACCGGCGGGCACGCCTTCGCGGAATCCCTCGACGCCCACAACCGCAACGTCGCCCGCTGGCGCCAGGTCGAGAAGGCCAAGGCCGCCGCCGATCCGGGCTCCGGCATCGGCGTCGACAAGGTCGAGCCGCCGGCGGCCGATCCCTCGGCGCTCTCCCCCCGCACGGCGCTTCCGGGCGCCCCCATGGCGTATGACGGCGGCGACCCGGCGGCGGGCCGCTCCCGCGCCTTCGACGCCTCGGAGGGGACGGCCCGGGATCCGCTCCGCAACAAGACCTACGACCTGAACTCGCCCAAGACGGTTCCGGTCCTGCGCAACCCTTGAGAGAGTGCCGGAAGCCGAGATGCCGATCGCCAGCATGACGGGCTTTGCCCGGGAGACCGGCACGACCGGGCCGGTGCAGTGGGCCTGGGAGCTCAAGAGCGTCAACGGCCGCGGGCTCGAGGTCCGGGTCCGGGTCCCGGCCGGGCTCGACGGCGTCGGCGACGAGGCGCGCGGGCTGGTCCAGAAGCGCCTCGGGCGCGGCCAGTGCCAGCTCACCCTGACGCTGTCGCGGGCCGAGACCGCCCCGCGGGTGCGGATCAACGAGGCCCTGCTCGCCTCCCTGGGCGAGGCCATCGCCCGCGTGCCGCTGCCGCCGGGCATGCGGCCCGGCACGGTCGACGGCCTGCTCCAGGTCCGCGGCGTCGTCGAGATCGAGGAGGAGACCGCGGACGACGAGGCCCTGCGGCACGACCTCGCGGGCGCGGCCCGGCGGCTGGTGGACGCCCTGGTGGAGGGCCGCGAGGGGGAGGGAAGGGCCCTCGCCGACGTGATCCTGGGGCAGGTCGCCGCCATGGCGGAACGCGTCGACGCCGCCGATCTCTGCCCGGCCCGCCGGCCCGAGGCGGTCCGGGCCCGCCTCGCCGCCCAGGTCGCGGCCCTGGCGGAGGCCGGCGGCGGCCTCGACCCGGCGCGCCTGCACCAGGAGGCGATGCTGCTCGCCGCCCGGGCCGACATCCGCGAGGAGATCGACCGCCTGCGCGCCCACCTCGCGGCGATCCGCGACCTCCTGGCGGCCGGCGGCGCCGTCGGGCGCCGCCTCGACTTCCTGGCCCAGGAGCTCGGCCGCGAGGCCAATACCCTGTGCGCCAAGGCCAACGACGTCGCGCTCTCGCGCATCGGCCTCGACCTCAAGGCCACCGTCGAGCAGTTCCGCGAGCAGGTTCAGAACGTCGAGTGAGGCGCCCGGCCGGCGCCGCCTCGGCGCGCCGACCGGGCGTCGAGGGGCGCCGGGCGCGCGCGGGGCGCGCGCGAGAGAGACCCGGCCGGACGGGGCCCGGCCCCTTGTGCGAGGAAGCGTGTGACGATGGCTGTGGGCTCCGAACTCTCGACGTCGCCGGTTCCGCGCCGCGGCCTGGTGCTGATCCTCTCCTCGCCCTCCGGGGCGGGCAAGACGACCCTGACCCGCGCCCTGGCGCAGCGGCCCGACTGGGGTCTGGAACTGTCGGTCTCGGTCACCACCCGCGCCCGGCGCCCCTCGGAGATCGACGGCCAGCACTACCGCTTCATCGACCGCGACGCCTTCGAGGCCCTGCGCGAGCGCGACGACCTGCTCGAATGGGCCGAGGTGCACGGCAACTACTACGGCACGCCGCGCCGGCCGGTGGAGCGGGCCCTCGCCGCCGGCCGGGACATGATCTTCGACATCGACTACCAGGGCACCCGGCAGGTGCGGGGCAAGCTGCGCGACGACGTCGTCACCATCTTCATCCTTCCCCCGAGCATGGCGGAGCTGCGCCGCCGCCTGGAGCGCCGCGCCGAGGATTCGGCCGAGACCATCGAGCGTCGGCTGCGCAACGCCCGTACCGAGATCGAGCGCTGGTCCGAGTACAACTACGTGCTCGTCAACGACGACCTCGACCGCTCCTTCAAGACCCTGGAGGCGATCCTCACGGCCGAGCACCTGCGCCGGGAGCGCCAGGTCGGCCTCGACCGCTTCGTCGAGGCGCTCCTGGCCCAGCCCGACGCCGCGGCGGGCTGAGCGGTCGGACGCGCGGGAACGAATCGCCCGCAATCGAGGTTGCCCGGCAGTCGACTTCACGGCCCGACGAGGCGGCGGCGCGCCCGGCGCGGGCACGGGCGCTGCGCCTCGGGGCCGACGCACAGGGCGGGCAGCATGGATCTCGGCATCAAGGGCCGCGTCGCGGTGATCACCGGCGGCGATTCGGGCATCGGCTTGCGGACGGCCGAGTTCCTGCTCCGGGAGGGGGTCCGGGTGGTGCTCTCCGACAAGGAGCCGGAGGCGCTCGCGCAGGCGGCCGGGCACCTGCGGGGCCTCGGCGACGTGACGGCGGTGCCCGCCGACCTCCTGGAGCCCGCCGACGTCGAGGCCCTGCGCGCCCGGGCCGAGGCCGCCTGCGGCCCGGTCCACATCCTGGTCAACGCCGCCGGCATCACCGGGCCGACGGGGGATTTCCTGACCATCACCGACGCCCAGTGGCGGGAGGCCCTGGAGGCCGACCTCCTCGCGGCCGTCCGGGTCTGCCGCGCCTTCATCCCGGGGATGCGGGCGCAGGGCTGGGGCCGCATCGTGGTGATCGGCTCCGAGGACGCCGTGCAGCCCTACGCCGAGGAGCTGCCCTACTGCGCCGCCAAGGCCGGCCTGATCAACCTCGCCAAGGGCCTGTCCAAGGCCTACGGCCCCGACGGCGTCCTGGTGAACGCGGTCTCGCCGGCCTACATCGAGACGCCCATGACCGACGCCATGATGGAGAAGCGGGCGGCGGAGCGCGGCACCGACGTCGCCGAGGCGGTGCGCAGCTTCCTGACGGAGAACCGTCCCGGCATCGTGATGCGGCGCCGGGGCCGGCCCGAGGAGGTCGCCTCGGCCATCGCCTACCTGTGCTCGGAGCACGCGAGCTTCGTCACCGGCGCCAACCTCCGGGTCGATGGCGGCGCCGTCCACACGATGTCCGTCTGAGGTCAGGCGACCGTCCCGGCCCGAGGAGGACAGACACAGATGCGCGAGATCGCCTGCGACGTGGCGGTGATCGGGGCCGGCACGGCCGGGATCGCCGCCCATGCGGCCGCCACCCGGGCGGGCGCCCGGGCGGTGCTGATCGAGCGGGGACCGGGCGGCACCACCTGCGCCCGGGTCGGCTGCATGCCCTCGAAGCTCCTGATCGCCGCGGCCCGCGCCGCGCAGGATGCCCGCGCGGCCGGGCAGTTCGGCATCGTGGTCGCGGGGGTGCGGGTCGACGGCGCGGCCGTGATGGGGCGCCTGCGGGCGGAGCGCGACCGCTTCGTCGCCTCGGTGCTGTCGGGCCTCGAGCGCATCCCGGCCGAGCTGCGGCTCGCCGGCAGCGCCCGCTTCGCCGACGCGACCACGCTCCTCGTCGACGATCACACCCGCGTGGCCGCCCGCAGCGTCGTGATCGCCACCGGGTCGAGCCCGGGCGTGCCGCCGGTGCTCGAGGCCGTCGCCGACCGGGTCCTCACCACCGACACGCTCTTCGAGCGCGCGACCCTGCCCGAATCCCTGGCGGTGCTCGGGGCCGGCCCGGTCGGCGTCGAGATCGCCCAGGCCATGGCGCGCCTCGGCGTGCGCGTGACGCTCATCGATCCGGCGCCGGCCGTCGGGGGAGCGCGGGACCCGGAGGTCGCGGCCTGCGCCGCCGCCCTGATCGGCGAGGCGCTGGACCTGCACCTCGGCGCGACCGTCGAGGCGGCCGAGGCCGTCCCGGACGGCGTGCGCCTGCGCTGGCGCGGGCCGGACGGCGCGGAGGGGCACGCCACCGTCGAGCGGGTGCTCGCCGCCGCCGGGCGCCCGCCCAACCTCGCCGGCCTCGATCTCGCCCGGGCCGGGCTCGACCGCGACGAGGCCGGCCTGCCGGACTTCAACCCGCAGACCCTCCAGTGCGGCAGCGCGCCGGTCTTCCTCGCCGGCGACGTCAACCGCGAGCACCCGGTGCTGCACGAGGCCCAGCGCCAGGGCTGGGTCGCGGGCGGCAACGCGGCGCGCTTCCCCCAGGTCGAGGCCCCGGAGCCCTGGCCGTCCCTGGCCATGGTCTTCACCGACCCCGAGATGGCGGCGGTCGGCCGGCGCTTCGAGGCGCGGGCGGCCCGGGAGTGGGTCATCGGCGAGGCCTCCTTCGCCGACCAGGGCCGCGCCCGGGTGATGGGCCGCGCCGCCGGCCTGATGCGGGTCTACGCCGAGCCGGACGGCCGCCTTCTCGGCGGCGAGATGGTGGGGCCGGGCGTGGAGCACCTCGCGCACACGCTCGCGGTGGCCCTCCAGGAGGGCTGGACCGCCGCGACCTTCCTGGACCGGCCGTTCTACCACCCGACCCTGGAGGAGGGCCTCCAGAGCGCCGTCAAGGCGATCGCCGACCGGACCGGGGGAACCCGGTGACGGGGTCGCGCGCCGGCCCGCACGGGAGGCGCCCGCGGCGGTTCCGTCCCCGTGCGGAACCCGGTAAGGTGCCGGCCTGAGACGCGAGACGGGGCCCGGTGCGGGCAGCTTGGGTACCTTGAGCGACGTGACACCCGACCCCACCCACGACCTGCGCGGCCCGCAGCTCGACGCCCTCGCGCCGGACGCGATCGATCGCCTGCCCGTGGGCGTGATCCAGGTCGACGGCGCCGGCACCGTCCACGTCTACAACCGCGCCGAGAGCGCGTTCTCCGGCCGCGCGCCCGAGCGCGTGATCGGCCGCAACTTCTTCCGCGACGTCGCGCCCTGCACCCGCCTGCCGCACTTCTACGGCCGCTTCCGCGAGGGCGTACGCCGCGGGCGCCTCGATGCGACCTTCTCGTTCGTCTACGGCTTCGACCCGCGGCCGATGAAGGTGCGGGTCAGCCTGTGCCGGGCCGCCGCGGCCGACCGCTACTGGATCGTCACCGAGCCCGTCGAGGCGCTGGAGCCCGGCCACCGGCGCGAGGCGGTGCAGGCGGCCGTGAGCCAGCGGGTGCGGGCCGAGCCCGTGGATCCCCGCCTGTGCGAGCAGGAGCCGATCCACGTCCCGGGCGCCATCCAGCCGCACGCCGTGCTGCTCGCCGCCGACGCCGCGAGCCTGGCGGTGGTGGCCTGCAGCGCCAACGTGCGCGACGCCCTCGACCGGGATCCCCTCGGCCGGCCCCTCGACGCGGTCCTGGGCGGGGCGCTCGCCGGGGAGATCCGCGACGCGCTGGCGGACGGCCCCGCGGATCCCGGCCGGATGCTGCGCCGGCGGGTGGTCCTGCCGGCGGCCGGGGGCATGCCGTTCGAGGTCGTGGCCCACCGCAACGGCGGGCGCATCCTCGTCGAGCTCGAGCTGGCGCCCTCAGACCCGGACGATTTCCGCACCGCGAGCCCGCGCGACGTCGAGATCGCGGTGGCGCGCCTCAGGGGGGCCGACACCCTGGAGGCCGCGGCCGCGGTGGCGGCCCGCGAGACCCGGGCCCTGACGGGCTTCGACTGCGTGCTCGTCTACCGCTTCGACGCCGACTGGAACGGCGCCGCCATCGCGGAGGACAAGGATCCGGCCTGGACCCGGGAGCTCCTCGGCCTGCACTTCCCCGCCTCCGACATCCCGGCCCAGGCCAGGGCCCTCTACACCCGGGCGAAGAGCCGCTTCGTCATCGACCGCGACTACGTGCCGGTGCCGCTCGTGGCCGCCCCCGCCGACACCGTGCCGGTGGACCTCACCTTCGCGCAGGCCCGCAGCCTCTCGCCGATCCACCTCGAGTACCAGCGCAACCTCGGCGTCAACGGCTCGATGTCGGTCTCGATCCTGGTCGGGGGCGCGCTCTGGGGCCTGATGATCGGGCACCACCGCACGCCCCACTACGTGCCCCCCGAGACCCGCTCGGCCGCGACGGTGGTGGCCGACGCCTTCGCGATGCGCGTCCACGAGCTCGAGGGCGTGAGGCTCTGGCGCGAGCAGCAGGAGCACCTCGCCATCGAGAGCGAGCTCGTGCGCGCGCTCGCCCGCTCGGACGATTTCGTGGGCGCCCTGACGACGGGGCCCCGCACGCTGCTCAGCCTGTTCGGCGCGACCGGCGCCGCCACCGTCTCGGCGCAGGCCGTGCGGGTGCTCGGCACGACCCCGCCGGCCGAGGCGGTCCTGGCGATCGCCGAGTGGCTGCGGGCGACCCTGCCGCCGGAGCGCACGAGCTACGCGACCGCCGAGTTCAGCGCCGCCCACCCGCCGAGCGCCCCCTACGGCGATTGCGCCGGCGGCCTGCTCGCGGCCTTCGTGGACGCGGACCGGCGCAACCTCCTGCTCTGGTTCCGGCCCGAGGTGCCGAGCACCGTCACCTGGGGGGGCGATCCGCGCAAGCCCGTGCTCGCCGGCAGCGGGCCGGCGGTGCTGCTGCCGCGCCGCTCCTTCGAGCGCTGGGTCGAGGAGCGGCGCGGCGTCTCCGAGCCCTTCGCGCCCTGGCAGGTCGCCATCGCGGAGGCGCTGGCGCAGGCCGTCGAGGGCGTGGTGCTGCGCCAGCGCCGCAAGATCGCCGAGCTCACCGGCCTCCTCGCCGACAAGGAGCGCCTGCTCGTCCAGAAGGACCTGCTCACCCGGGAGATCGACCACCGGGTCAAGAACTCGCTCCAGATCGTCTCGGCCTTCCTGCAGATGCAGCGCCGGCAGGTGGCCGACCCGGCCGCGAAGGCGGCCTTCGCCGAGACCGCCGCCCGGGTGATGAGCGTCGCGCGGGTGCACGACAGCCTGTACCAGGCCGAGAGCGTCGAGGAGGTCGATCTCGGGCAGACCATCGAGAACCTCTGCGCCGACCTCGCCGGCATGGCCGGGCAGGGGCAGGCGGTGGAGCTCGAGGCCGAGCCCGGCCTGATGGTGCCCTACCGCAAGGCGGTGGCGCTCTCGCTCATCGCCACGGAGCTCGTGACGAACGCCCTCAAGTACGCCTTCGCGGAGGCCGGCGGCCGGGTCGCCGTCAGCGTCGCGGGCGTGCCGGAGGGGCGGGTGCGCCTGTCGGTCTGCGACGACGGCCGCGGCCTCCCGGAGGGCTGGGCCGAGCTGCCCGCCGAGGGCACGGGGCTCGGCATGAAGCTGGTCCGGGCCATGCTCGACCAGATCAACGCCCGGATCGAGGTCGAGAACCGCCCGGGCGCCTGCTTCACGGTCACCGCGTGAGCGCGATCCTGGCTCGCCTGAGGGACGAGACCCGGGAGGCGCACGCGCGCATCGAGCGCGACCTCGACTGGGAGCGCAGGATCGCGACCCGGGCGGGCTACCGCGCCCTCCTGGCCCGGTTCTGGGGCTTCCACGCCGCCTGGGAGCCCGCCCTCGCGCGGGCGCTTCACGACGAGGCCTTCCTGGCGCCGCGCCGGCGCCTCGCGCATCTCGAGGACGACCTCGCGCGCCTGGGGCTCGCTCCGGAGGCGGTCCGGGCCCTGCCGCGGCCCGGGGGGCCGCTGCCCCGGACCCGCCCGGAGGCCCTCGGCAGCCTCTACGTGCTGGAGGGCTCGACCCTCGGCGGCCAGGTCGTCGCCCGGGCGGTGGAGCGCCGCCTCGACCTGCGCGACGGCGAGGCCTGCCGCTACTACCGGTCCCACGGGCGCGACACGGGCGCGATGTGGACGGCGTTCCGGGCGAGGCTCGAGGCCGAGGCGCGGGCGCGTCCGGCCGAGGTGCCGGCGATCCTCGCGGGCGCCGAGGCGACCTTCGTGGCGATGGCCGAGTGGCTCTGCGCGGACGCGATTCCCGCCTGACCGCCGGCCCGCGCCGCGGGGGGGGGCGGGGAGGGGACCTCGCCCATCCGTCACGGAATCGTCGCGCGGGGAGTTGA
>NZ_QOWC01000134.1 GCF_003574465.1 Methylobacterium crusticola | reverse complement strand
GCTCATCAGCCCGTTATGAAACGGGGTCTGACAGCCTTGCTGACCCCGGCGATTGGACCGGCGTGTTGATACCGTCTTGAGCCGATCTGGCCAACGTCACCGAACGCTGGATCAAATTCGGGAAGGTGACGGCCTGGAGGGACGAGCCGGTGCGCTACCGGGGTGTGTCGGTTTGGGAGTTCGGCAAGTAGGCTCGCCGGCATGGCAAACCAACCTCCACCCTTGGCGAACTCTACAAGGCGAAGATCCTCACCGAGGAGTCCCTAGCAGCCGCCGTCTCGGCGTACCTCGCAGACCCATCACAGCCCGCGATCCTGGCGGCCGGCGAGCACAAGCTGTACATCGGTGCTGCAGTCTTGGCCCATCCATGGGCCCGGGAAGTGCTGGCGCGTGATGATGCATCGAGCGAGCTGCGGCGGGGCGCGGTCCGGACGGCGGTGCTGCTGGCGCGGCCGGCTTAGCACCGCAGTCGCACCAGCTTCGCTCGAGGTGTCTGCTGTAGGTGGGAAGTGGAAGCTGGCTCGATGCCAGGAAGCGGGCCTCCGGCCCCGCGTCCATTGCCGCCGTACAGCGTCACTCTAGACATCCCGTAAGCGGACTGCTACTTCGACAAGCTAGAAGATGGAGCTGCCCTCCAGTCGGAGGAAGAGCCCGGCATGATTGCGCGTGCGCGGGCATCCGATAGCGCCCGTATGCCTTAGCTAAAGGCTTACTCTTCTCGGCTACCGACACCGCGCAGGCAGAAACCTACAATCGCCTTGGCTTGAGCCTGCCGTTCAGCGTCAGTGGACAGGGTATCCAAGGCCAGGGGACCGACGAGGCCCTCGAAGAGCGAGCCCACGATGCAAGCGGCCGACGCCTGCACATCCTGGACGGGGAATTCCTTCGACCGGATACCCTGCTCGATGATCGTTTCGAAGACGCGGGCGAGCTTCCGCCGGTACTTCAACCGCGCCGCCTCAATCTCGGGTTCGACGGGCTCGGCGATCAGGGCGTGCGCGAGCTTGCGGCCCAGCAAGGCGCGGCTGGCGAAAAGCGACGAGGACGCGGCCAGGCGTTCGGCAGCGGTGCCGTCACCCATGGCTAAACCCGCCGCGGCGTCGACCTCGCGCTGCGAGACGGTCGCCACGACCTCGACCATCAGGACGGCCTTGGACGGGAAGTGTCGGTAGAGCGTCGCGAGCGCGACGCCGGCCGCCTCGGCGACCCCAGTCATCTGCGCGTCCCGGAAACCGACACGCGCAACGAGGTCGCGGGCGGCGCTGAGGATCGTCGCCCGCTTGTCGAGGGACTGTGGCCTGGCGCTCGTGACCTGGGCCGACTGTGTAGCGTGTGACATCGTCTTCCTACTCAAGCTTGCAGCATGGACCGGCATCGATGGCGGGCCCCGCGCACCATCCCCTCCGCCCAGTGAACTTCCCCGGTACCGCTCCCTGCCCGTCGCTCCTTCCGCTCCGCGGCATACCCCGACGTGATCACCGCAGCGTACCGGTCGCTTCGTATCCAGGGCCTTGAACCGGTCTGGAACCGCCCCGCCAACCTATCAGGAGACAGCCACTTGACACAGGTAGAATCATGATTCTACATTCGGGACAGCAAGAGAAGAATAAGGCGAAGCGGCCCCCCGCGTTACTGGGGATAAGCCGCCGCTGGGAGGGAAGAATGGCGCTTCTGATCTGAACGGTCGGAGCTGCCCCTGAGCTACCCATCCCCGGTTTCACCTGAGCGCCCGAACGGGCCTGCCGATGGGACGTCGTGTCGAGCCATCTCGACCGCTCGTCCCAACTGCCGGCGAGGCCGAGGCGTCGCGCCCGTGTCCTTCGTGATGAACCTCAGGAGGTGTGCCCCCATGCCGGCAGAACAATCCAAACCGTTGGCGTCCCGCGTCCAGGAATTGGTCGAGCTTTATCGGGACCCCAAGGCGAGCGTTGCCCACCTTCTCTGCGACCAGCATGCTCCGGATGCCCTGGCGTACAAGGTGGTCGGGACCGACCTGGAAGCAACGGACCTCACCTACGGACGCCTCCGGACCGAGTCCGAGAGGTTCGCGGCGGCCCTGGCAGATCTCGGCGTCGGCCCCGGTGACCGCGTCGCCACCCTGATGGGTAAGGGGACCGAGTACCTCATCACGCTAATGGGCCTCTGGCGCCTCGGCGCCGTGCACGTGCCGATCTTCACGGCGTTCGCGCCCCCCGCGATTGCCTTCCGCCTCAAGGGGAGCGGCGCTAAGGTCGTCATCTGCGACGCCGCGCAGCAGGACAAGCTGCGCCCGGGCGAGGACATGCCCGCCGATCCCCAGTGGCAGGTGGTGACGACAGCCTCCCAGGCGGTCGCCTCGGCCGGGCCGCTGTCCTTTCACGCGATCCTGGCAGCGCAGGCGCCCGGATGGTCGGCGGCGGTCCTGGGCGGCGATGCGCCCATCATCCAGATCTACACGTCGGGCACCACCGGCACGCCGAAGGGCGTGGTCGTGCCGACCCGGGCCCTCGCTGGCTTCCGCGCCTACGCCGAGTTCGGGCTAGGCCTGCTTCCGGACGACCTCTACTGGTGCGCGGCGGACCCGGGTTGGGCCTACGGCCTGTATTTCGGCGTGCTGGGGTCGTTCACGACCGGCGTGCCGAGCCTGCTCCTGACGTCCGGGTTCGATGCCAAGGCGACGTTCGAGGTCCTGGCCCGGTACAACGTGACGAACTTCACCGCGGCGCCGACGGTGTATCGGTCGCTGCGCGCCTTCGAGGGTCTGAGGCCGCAGGTCACGAGCCTGCGATGCGCCTCCAGCGCCGGCGAGCCCCTCACGCCCGAGGTCAACGAGTGGGCGGTCGAGGCTCTGGGCGTCACCGTCCATGACCACTACGGCCAGACCGAAGCCGGCATGTTGATCAACAACCACCATCACCCGGAGCTGCGCGGCCCGATCAAGCCGGGCTCCATGGGGACCCCGCTGCCGGGCTGGTCGTTGCTGGTCCTGAAGAACCAGGAGGACGCCATCGCCCCGGACGGGGAGCTCGGGCGCGTAGCCGTCGAGGTGAAGGACAGCCCGCTGGCGTGGTTCTCGGGCTACGTATCCGACCCGCTCAAGAGCGCGGAGAAGTTCGCCGGGAACGGTCGCTGGTACCTGACCGGGGACGCGGGCCGCCGGGACCAGGATGGCTACTTCCACTTCTCGTCCCGCGACGACGACGTGATCATCATGGCCGGGTACCGGATCGGCCCCTTCGAGATCGAGTCGATCATCGTGACCCATCCAGCCGTGAGCGAGTGCGCGGTCATCGCGGTCCCCGATGCGACGCGCGGCGAGGTTCTTGAAGCCTACGTCGTCCTGCGCCCGGGCGAGGAAGAGGGCACGGAGCAGGTGAAGAGCATCCAGAACTGGGTCAAGACACGCTACGCCGCCCACGCCTTCCCGAGACAGGTGCACTTCACCGAGGCCCTGCCCAAGACGCCGAGCGGGAAGGTGCAGCGGTTCGTGCTCCGTCAGCAGAGGCGCGAGCAGATGACCTCGAGCGTCGCCGCAGCGAGCTGACATGACCGCCAAGAACGCACATCGAGAATTGGACCTAGCCGGCATGACCCAGGATGCCGGGGCGGAACTGACCGCAGACGCCGCGGTCATCGACGCGGTCGTGAACCGGCGGTCCATCCGACGGTTTCGCCCGACGCCGATCCCCGCGGGCGTGGTGACGGGGATCCTCTCGGCCGCCTCGCGCGCCCCTTCGGGGACGAACTTCCAACCTTGGCACGTCCATGCCGTGACAGGGGCCACGCGCGAGCGGCTCTCGCGCGCCGTCCTCGCGGCGGCCGAGGCCGGTGAGCGATCGGAGGAGTATGCCTACTCGCCGTCGCCTGTGATGGAACCTTACCTGTCGCGCAAGAGGCAGGTCGGCTTCGACCTCTACGAGCTCTACGGCATCGAGCGCGGTGACTACGAGGGTCGCAAGCGGGCGATGCTGAGGAACTTCGAGTTCTTCGGCGCACCGGTCGGGCTGTTCTTCACTATGGAAGCCTGCCTGCTGCACGGGTCGTGGCTCGATTGCGGCATGTTCATGCAGAATGTGATGATCGTCGCCCGGGCCTACGACCTCGAAACCTGCCCGCAGCAGGCTTGGTGCGAGTTCGGGCGCGTCGTGCACGAACAGCTCGGCATTCCGGACACGCACATCCTCCTGTCTGGCATGGCGCTCGGGCACGCCGACCCCGACGCCCCCGAGAATACCCTCGTGAGCCACCGCGAACCGGTCGGCAGCTTCACGACCTTCCACGACTAGGCGGTCGCCCTGGGGCCGGCGGCGCGACCGCCGGCCTTGCCGTCCCACGCAACCCATTGGGTACGACGATGCAGATCAAGGACCACGTCTTCCTCGTGACCGGCGGGGGCTCGGGCCTCGGCGCCGCGGTGGCCGGCCGGCTGGCGGCCGGGGGTGCCAGCGTCGTCGTCGCCGACGTGGCCGCGGAGGCGGGGGAGAGCGTCGCCGCCGAGATCGGGCCGCGGGCTCGTTTCGCGCTCACCGACGTGACGAACGCCGAGCAGGGCGAGGCGGCGGTGCGGCTCGCCCGGGATGCCTTCGGCCATCTCCACGGACTCGTGAACTGCGCGGGCGTGGCCCCCATCGAGAAGGTTCTCGGCCGGGCGGGCCCGCACGGGCTCGACAGCTTCGCGCGCACGGTCGGGATCAACCTGATCGGCACGTTCAACATGCTCCGGCTCGCCGCGGCGGCCATCGCGCAAGAGGAGCCCGGCGAGGACGGCGAGCGGGGGGTGATCATCAACACCGCCTCCATCGCCGCCTTCGACGGCCAGATCGGCCAGGCAGCCTACGCGGCGTCGAAGGGCGGCGTGGCGGCCCTCACCCTGCCGGTCGCCCGCGAGCTCGCCCGTTCCGGCATCCGCGTCGTGACCATCGCCCCCGGCATCTTCGAGACACCGATGATGACCGGCATGCCTCAGGACGTTCAGGACGCCCTGGCCCAGGACGTCCCCTTCCCGAAGCGCCTCGGCCGGCCGGCGGAGTTCGCCGCACTCGTCGAGCACATCTGCGGGAACGTCATGCTCAACGGCGAGACGGTCCGCCTCGACGGCGCCCTGCGGATGCCGCCGCGCTGAACATCGCAAACCCGGAAGGAGCACATCCATGAGCGAGCTCGATCCCATCGTCATCGTCGGTTCCGCCCGGACGCCCATGGGTGCGTTCCAGGGCGACTTGGGCTCGCTCGCGGCGCCCGAGCTCGGGGCGGCCGCCATCCGGGCGGCCGTCGAGCGGGCGGGCATCCCGGCCGAGGACGTCGAGGAGGTCGTGTTCGGCTGCGTGCTCTCCGCCGGCCAGGGGCAAGCGCCCGCCCGTCAGGCGGCCCTGGGCGCCGGGTTGCCGGAATCGACGGGCGCCACGACGGTCAACAAGATTTGCGGCTCGGGCATGAAGGCCGCCATGTTCGCCCACGACCTCCTGCGTGCCGGCAGCGTCAGCGTCGCCGTCGCCGGCGGCATGGAAAGCATGAGCAACGCGCCGTACCTGCTCGACCGTGCCCGGGGCGGCTACCGCATGGGGCACGGTCGCGTCCTCGACCACATGTTCCTCGACGGGCTGGAGGACGCCTACGACAAGGGCAGCCTGATGGGCGTTTTCGCCGAGGATTGCGCCCAGAGCTACCAGTTCACCCGCGAGGCCCAGGACGCGTACGCGATCCGGTCGCTGATGCGGGCGCAGAAGGCGGTCTCGGAGGGCTTGTTCGCACGCGAGACCGTCCCAGTGACGGTGAAGGCGGGTAAGGCCGAGTGGGCCGTCGAGCACGACGAGCAGCCGGCCCGGGCGAAGCCCGAGAAGATCCCGAGCCTCAAGCCGGCCTTTCGCGAAGGCGGCACCGTCACGGCGGCCAACGCCTCCTCGATCTCGGACGGCGCCGCCGCGCTGGTGCTGATGCGGCGGTCGGAGGCCGAGAGACGGGGCCTGACGCCCCTGGCGACAATCGTCGGCCACGCGACGCATGCCGGCACCCCGAGCCGGTTTCCCACTGCCCCGGTCGGGGCGCTGCGCAAGCTCTCAGAGCGCACGGGCTGGGACTTGGACGCGGTCGATCTGTTCGAGATCAACGAGGCGTTCGCCGTCGTCGCGATGGCGGCGATGCACGACCTCGGGCTCCCGGCGGACAAGGTCAACATCCACGGCGGCGCCTGCGCGCTGGGCCATCCCATCGGCGCGTCGGGTGCCCGGGTGATGGTCACGCTCCTCTCGGCCCTGGAGACCTACGGCTTGAGACGTGGCGTGGCTTCCCTGTGCATCGGCGGCGGGGAAGCGACCGCCATCGCAATCGAACGGGTCAACTGACCGCCTTCTGAGAACCCCGACGACCTTCGCAAGCGTCCGGGCTCCCCGGACGCACGGACGACCTCGGTCGGACGCCGCGAGCGGCTGTCCAAGTCAATAAGGATGCACGCCAGCATCCAATCTTCACGAGATCCTGCATTCAAGTTGACTGCAGGAGTCTAACACCATCGATAGGCGTGGGAGAAAGTCATGACAGCGGTTGCGGTAGCGTCACATGCGAGCGGGATGACCTCAAAAGACAAGCAGGTCATCATTGCTGCATCGCTGGGCACGGTTTTTGAGTTCTACGACTTCTTCCTAATCGGTCTGCTTGCCGCCGAGATCACGAAGGTGTTCTTCTCGGGGGTCAACCCCACCGCGGGCTTCATCTTTACGCTGCTGGGCTTCGCAGCGGGCTTCATGCTCCGCCCGTTCGGCGCCATCGTCTTCGGGCGGCTCGGCGACATCGTCGGTAGGAAGTACACGTTCCTCGTGACGATCCTCCTGATGGGCGTGTCCACGTTCGTCATCGGCCTGCTGCCGTCCTACGCGACAGCGGGCCTGGCCGCCCCGGTCGCCTTCATCCTGATGCGGATGCTCCAGGGGCTCGCCCTCGGCGGCGAGTTCGGCGGCGCCATGATCTACGTCGCGGAGCACGCCCCGCAGGGACGACGGGCCGAGTGGACGTCCTGGGTCATCCTCACGGCGGCGGTCGGCTTCCTTCTGGCGGTCGCCGTCATCATCCCGCTGCGCCTCACGCTCGGCGGCGACGCCTTCACCGCCTGGGGCTGGCGGGTGCCGTTCATCATCTCGGTCGCGCTGCTGGGCATCTCGCTCTGGATCCGCCTGAAGCTCGACGAGTCCCCCGAGTTCAAGCGCATGAAGGCCGAAGGCAAGGCGTCGAAGGCGCCCCTCGGGGAGGCCTTCGGACAGTGGAAGTACCTGCGCCTGATCCTGGTCGGGGCCCTGTGCATCCTGCCGGCGCAGGCCGTGATCTGGTACACGGGCCAGTTCTACTCCCTGTTCTTCCTGACCAAGGTCCTGCGCGTCGAGACGTTGACGGCGAACGTCATGTTGATCACGGCGACGGTCCTAACGGCGCCGCTGTACATCGTCTTCGGCGCGCTGTCGGACCGCATCGGGCGCCGGGCGGTCTACGTCACCGGCTACCTGCTCTGCGCGGTGCTGACGGTGCCGATCTTCCAGGCCATCACCCACTACGCCAATCCCGGCCTTGAGCGGGCGCAGATTGAGACGCCCATCACGGTCGTGGCCAACCCGGAGGAGTGCTCGCTGCAGTTCAATCCCCTGGGCACATCCAAATTCACGACGTCCTGCGATGTCGTGACGGACGCGCTCGCCAAGCTGGGCTTGAGCTACTCCAGCGAGGGCGCGACCGGCGCCGGCAAGGCCAGCGTGAAGGTCGGAGACCTGGCCGTGGCGGGGTACGCCGCCGACGACGCCGACGCGGCCGCCCAGAAGGCGCGCTTCGAGGGTGAGTTGAAGGCGGCGCTGACCAAGAAGAACTATCCGCTCGGACCCGCCGCCGAGGACGACATCAACCGTCCTATGATCGTGCTGCTCCTGTGCGTGCTCCTGAGCTTCGGCACGATCACGTTCTCGCCCACCACGACGTCGCTGCTGGAGATGTTCCCCTCGCGCATCCGCTACACCGCAATGTCGTTCCCCTACCACCTCAGCGCGGCGTGGTTCGGGGGCTTCCTCCCCGCGACCGCCTTCACCATCGTCGCCGCCACGGGCAACATCTACTCGGGCCTGTACTACCCGGTGGCCATCGCCACGGCCTGCTTCGCCCTAAGCCTGCTGTTCGCCCGGGAGACGAAGGACGTCGACATCTCCAAGGGATGACTGGCCACGGTCGGCCACGAGTGCCCGACGAAGCCATGACTCAAGCGGCGGCGGAGCTTCCGCCGCCGCTTCCACCTGCCAGCGCCTGATGCGAGCGGGAGAGCGGCATGCGCGAGTCCTGGGACGGGGTGGCGGTCGATTACGGCTCAGCCGAGGTCGAGCGCGGCGTGCGTGTCCACTACGGCGTGGCCGGTGCTGGTGACCGCACCGTGATGCGCGTCCACGGCTACCCGCAGACCGCCTATGCCTGGCGGCGGGTGGTCCCGTTCTTCGTGCAGGTGGGGCTTCGACTGGGCACGTACACTGCAGCGACCACGTCCGCTTCCACACCGAAAGCAGACCCCGCGCCCCTCGAAGGCGAAACTCTGCACGTGCCCCAAAGCTGCCCCACGCGCCGCCTGTCGAGAATGTCTGGTTGCGAGGGTTTTCCGGACATTTCATTCCCTGACACGATTCCCTGACATCCACCATCACGACGTGCTCTCGCGTCAGGCGCGTCAACGGATGTGGCCACCCTGACCGTGAGGGGTGGGTCGTTTCCTAGACACAATGAACCAGGAAAGCTGGCAAACTAAAGATCATGTTTTTCCCGCGTTGCCTTTGGTAGGTACCCGATTCAGTTGCATCATACGCGCCTCAATCCATGCGACCTCCCGCTGAAGGATTTGCATCAGCTCCCGCTGTCGCTCCTCGCAAAGTCGACTTTCAATCGCCGCGATGGAAAGCGCGGCGATCGGACGTCCATCCTGGCCGCCAATTGCCACGCCGATGCCCATGAGCCTGGGAGCAGCATCCCGGGGTTCAGAGCGTAGCCTTTCTCGCGCGCCTCCAAATATTCCATATTATGGACCATTTTTTCAAAAGATGCTGGTACTTGAACGGGGCGCTGATTATCTGGAAAGAGATAGAGCTCAACCGCACATGCCAGTTGACAGCTATGGTTCGTCGCGTATCAATAAAAGCAGAAGCAAGCAAGGTCCATATAGCGGACCATATGGGTTGAGGAAGCAAGAGTCCTGCGAGGCTCGTACCGAGAGGGTCACCAATGATGTTGTCTCGCCGCCGCCTGGGGGCGGTTCAATCCGGTTCGCATCCACAGCCTGCATTCGGCCGCCGGCCGCAACGTCCGGCTGGCCGTCCTGCCCGGCGACAGCCACCTCGACTGCCTCATCAAGCGGCTGGCTGCACTCGGCATCCGGAACGCCTCGATGATGATTCTCGGGGGCTAACGCGACTCTGGGTAAGAGCCTGAAAGGCGTGCCCCTGGTGCATTGTCACGCCGCCATCCGCACTGAGACCGGCGCCGTGAAGGGCGGCCCTATCCTGACGGATGCATGCGTCGTCAGCTCGACCCCAATCCCGGTGCTAGTCATCTCGCTCGACGGGTTCGAGCTGTGCCAAGCCTACGACCCGGAAACCAACATCCCGCTCCTCCAACCCTACAAGGCAGACGACGATGAGTGACACGATCAGGGTCGAGACCGAATCGATGAGTCGCGTCGCCTACGCACGCATCGGCCCTAACGAGGACTTGGTGCTGGGCGTCGAGAAGCCGTGGCTCGCCGAAGGTTTCAGGAACGCGTTCGTACGCAGGCACTCGGCAGTTTGGTCGGCGCATGTCTTGGCACTCTCAGCGGCGAGTACATCCAGGTCAAAGGTCCCGCTGTTGAAATTTTCAGTCTTGCAGGAGAGGTTCACTCGACGGGTGATGGCTCACTGACGGCCGCCCCTTAATGTTGTGGTGGCAGATCCGGACGGCAATTTCTATGGTGGATCTTTCATCGCCGGCTCAAATCCGATCTGCATGACGTTCGAGGTGACTCCTGAGGAGTGGTTGATTGCTAAAATCACTAAACGGCCAAGCAGGCAAGTGATTCCTGAAATTAAAGTTTATGGTTTTTGTCTAAAATAGTTCTTAATATTCCAAGGAGCTTTCAGATTGCATTGAAAGTTGCGTTCGGATAAGGACAAAGTCAGTAGAAACGGTCGTTGTTCGAGTTGAATATAGTAATATCAACCACGTGGCGCGGGACGCCTCGTTCGACGGAGGAATGCTATGGCTAAGAAAATGAAGCGCCGGACCTTCCTAGGGGCAGTGGCGGGCGCCACGAGCGTTGCCTCTTTCGCAATCCTGACAGAGAAATCGAAAGCTGCAGAATTTGAGTACAAGATTGGTAATGATAACAACGACGCCCACCCACTAAATGTAAGACTCAAGGAGGCTGCTGAAAATATAAAGACAGAAACGGGCGGAAGGCTTGTATTTAATATATTTACCAACAGTCAGTTAGGCGGTCAGACTGACATGTTATCACAACTCCGGTCAGGCGGCCTTCAATGCTTCAATATATCCCCTCTGATCCTAGCTACTTTGGTTCCGGCTGCTTCGATTTCAGGAGTAGCTTTTGCTTTTAAAGATTTCGAGACTGCCTTCCGTGCAATGGATGGCGATCTCGGGGAGAACGTGCGAGCAGCCATCAGCAAATCAGGCATCGATTCTTTCAAATCTATATGGAACAATGGCTATCGTCAGGTAATGACCTCGGCAAAGCCGGTGCTGAAGCCAGATGATCTGCGTAATTTGAAGCTTCGAGTCCCAGTTAGTCCCATGTGGCTCTCGACGTTCAAGTCATTGGGCGCGGTGCCAGCAACAATCAATTGGAGCGAAACTTACTCCGCCTTGCAGACAAAAATTGTTGATGGCCTCGACACCTCGCTGCCGAATGCGGATCTTGCCAAAATATACGAGGTGCAAAAATACTGCGCAATGACTAACCATATGTGGGACGGCTATCTATTCCTCCGCAACCGGAGAGCCTGGGCGGCACTGCCTTCCGACTTGCAGCAGATCGCAGAGAGAAATTTCGAGAGTGCGTGCATGGCTCAGCGCAAAGATTATGAAGCTCTCGAAAAGGCATTGCGGCAGCAACTTGAGGCGAAGGGCCTCAAGTTCACCGACCCAAATCCAGATGATTTTCGCGATGTCTTGAAGACAGCCGGTTTCTACACCCAATGGCATAAGCAATTCGGAGACGAGGCCTGGTCTGTGCTTGAGAAATATGCAGGAGTCCTAAGCTAATTATGCAGCATTCGTGCCACCGAGAAGAGGAGGGCGGAACGATGTCAGCTACGATCCAGCGCCATTTTGCTGATCTCGGCGGAGTGACGCTGAACTACCTCGCCGCCGGACAGGGAGAGCCCGTGGTCCTCATCCACGGTATCCCGCAGACTTCGTATGAATGGCGGCATATTATACCCACGTTGGCAGAGACGTACTCCGTCATCGCGCCCGACATGCGGGGTTTGGGGGATTCCTCCCGCCCTGCCTCCGGCTTCGATAAGAAGACGATCGCGGATGACATTTGGAGGCTCGTGCACGACCATCTGAGGCTTAACAATTTCTTCCTAGTCGGCCACGATTGGGGCGGACCGACAGCTTTCTCGTTAGCCGCGCAGCATCCGAACGCGGTACGTAAGCTTGCCATCCTCGACGTCGTCATACCTGGTGACGGTGGCGACTTCTCGCAAGGTGGTCGACGTTGGCACCACGCCTTGTTTCGCACAGCCGACCTACCCGAAAAGCTCTTCGACGGGCGCGAGGAGATGCTTCTGGACTGGTTCTTCGAAAACTACGGACACCGTTCCGACTGTATCCCACGGCTAGATCGCGAGGAGTACTACCGCACGTACAAGAAGCTCGGCACCATGCGTTGCATGTTCGAGATTTACCGCGCTCTGCCGCAGGACGCGGCTGACAACAAGGCCATGCTGGAGCACTCCGGGAAGCTTAAGATGCCGGTTCTAGCTCTCGGAGGGGATAAGAGCTTCGGCCGGGGCATGGAGACGCTTGAGTCGCTCCGGCGCGTCGCCGTGGACGTCCGGGGTGGTATTATTCCAGATTGCGGCCACTGGGTGACCGAGGAGCAGCCGGACTTTGTCGCAGCCGAACTCCTCAAATTCTTTGCTGAGTGACTTAGATCACGTGCGAGATCAGCACGGTGCCGTAGCACATCGGGAAGTGGGCCGCGTACATCACATGGTGGTCTAGCGCCTGGAGCATACCATCCACCTCCACCAACTTGAAAAAGGAGGGAGCCGCCATGCGGGTTTAGTGCGATCGCGACGCCGAAATCAACCTTATCAAGGGCAAGAAGGTTGTTATCGTCGGCTACGGCAGCCAGGGCCACGCCCACGCGTTGGGCACTCTGGAAAACTGAACGAGGTCACAGCTGCGGTTGTATTCCTCGCGTCAGATGACGCTGCCTTCATCACAGGCACGACGCTGGAGGTCGATGGCGACCTCATGCGGCGTTGTGGGTCTCTGACAGCTTGGTCCTGACGTCGTGATCTTCTTGAACCATGACGGCACTGCAGCGCATGCTTCCGGTAAGGGACCGCCATGACTGGGCTCGAGACGCCGGCCGCGCCATCGCGCGCCGATTTCCTGAACCGCCTGCAGACCATCGTGGGCGCGGCCCACGTGCTCACCGCCGGCGCCGCGACGCGCCGCTACACGCGCGGCTTCCGCTACGGTGGCGGACCAGTGGTGGCTGTCGTGCGCCCCGGCTCGCTGGTCGAGACGTGGCGGGTGCTGAACCTCGCCGTCGCCTCGGGGCAGGTAGCGATCTTCCAAGCCGCGAATACCGGCCTTACCGGCGGCTCCACGCCGTGGGGCGAGAATTACCACCGAGAGGTCGTGCTGATCAGCGTCATGCGCCTCAAAGGCATCCACCTGATCGAGGGCGGCCGGCAGGTCTGCTGCCTGCCCGGCGCCACGCTGGATGCGCTGGAGAAGCGCCTGCGTCCGCTCGGGCGCGAGCTGCACTCGGTCATCGGCTCGTCCTGCATCGGCGCGTCGGTGCTGGACGGCATCTGCATCAACTCGGGCGGTGCGCTGATCCAGCGCGGGCGCGCCTATACGGAGATGAGCCTTTATGCCGAGGTTCGCGCCGACGGATCGGTCGCGCTCGTCAACCATCTCGGGCTCGATCTCGGCGAGGATCCCGAAACGATCCTGTCGCGGGTCGAACGCGGCGACCTGCCCGACCCGGCGCCGAGCAACGCCTGGGCCTCGGACCGCGAGTACGTCACCCATGTCCGTGACATTGAGGCCGACACCTCGGCCCGCTTCAATGCCGACCCGCGCCGCCTACGCGAGTCTTCAGGGTGCGCGGGCAAGCTCGCCGTCTTCGCTGTCCGGCTCGACACCTTCGAGGCCGAGACGGACACGGCCGTCTTCTACATCGGCACGAACGATCCGGCTGAAGTGACCGAGATCCTCCGCCACATCCTGACGCGCTTCCAGAACCTGCCGATCGCCGCCGAGTACATCCACCGCGGGGCCTACGAGGTGGCGGCCAAGTACGGCAAGGACATCTTCCTGTTCATCCAGCGAGCCGGGACCAACCGGATGCCCGCCCTGTTCGCCGCCAAGGCCCGCATAGATGCGCTGACCGAGCGCCTGGGGCTTGGCGCAACGGTGTCGGATCGGTTGGCGCAGGCGGTGGCTGGGCTGACGCCACAACACTTGTCCGCGCGAATGAACACGTTCCGCGACCGCTACGAGCACCACCTGCTGCTGCGCATGGGCAGTGCGGGCATTGCTGAGGCACGGAACTACCTGTCGGGCCTCCTCCCCTCGGCCAGCGGCGACATGTTCGAATGCACGCCGGAGGAGGGACAGGCCGCCTTCCTCCACCGCTTCGCTGTCGCGGGCGCGGCGGTGTGCTTCCGGGCCACCCACGTCCGCGAGGTCGAGGATATCGTCGCCCTCGACATCGCGCTGCGCCGCAACGACTGCGACTGGGTCGAGCGCCTGCCGCCCGAGATCGACGCCAAAATCGAAAAGAAGCTTTATTACGGTCACTTCTTCTGCCACGTCTTCCACCAGGACTACGTGGTCAAGAAAGGCCACGATTGCACTGCCGTCGAGCACGAGATGTGGCACCTGCTCGACAGGCGCGGCGCCGAGTACACGGCCGAGCACAATGTCGGCCATCTCTACCACGCCAAACCGGAGCTGGCCGGGTTCTACCGCAAGCTCGACCTGACCAACAGCCTGAACCCCGGCATTGGTCACACCTCGAAGTGCGCGCACTGGCGTTAGGAGGTGTCCAGGGCCGCAGCCGGGCACGGGTGCAGCGGCTGCGAAGGGATCGACATGGGCCGCCTCCGGGTAGGGAAGCCATCTCGACGTCCGCCAGACCGACCATGCTCACTTCTCCAACAGTATCCGGCGCTTATGCGAATTCGGCCATCTGGCTGGTTCCATATGCTGGGCTTATGCGAATGGCAGGCGTCATCAGTCGCTTGGCAATTGATTGCCAACCCATCGAGAAGTTCGCGGCGATCTGCCTACTTCGCATAAGCCCAGCGTATGGAACCAAGGATCATCCACTCTCGGCGGCAAGCTCATGGCAGGAGATCTGCATGCACATCGCCCGGCGCCGAGGCTTGCTCGCCAGGGTCACCTGATCCACACACGAAGGCAGCGCCCGCATGAGGGCGGGGCATGAAACCAGACGGAACGCTGGCGGCGTCGCCAGGCTTGTTGCCGGTACCGCGACCAGGCCCACGTCCATCCCGCGAACGCCGGTGCCATCAGGCAGGGCTGCAGCATGGAGCGGGCAGTCTCAGGACCACCTGCTCCATGTTTCGGTTCAAACGCCCTTGTCGTTCGGGTTGGCGATCGCTTCCTTCAGGGGTGCAGTCATCGGGAAATTCAAGTTAATGTTCTTGGGCGGGATCGGGCTGGTAAACCACTTCGTGTACAGATTTTGGAAATCACCACTCTTCATCAGGCCGACCAGCGTGCGGTCGACCAAAGCCTTGAAGTCCGGGTCGTCCTTGCGGATGATCAGCCCGTAAGGCTCCGTGCGCAGGCTGTCATCAATGAGGCGCCAACTGTCGGGTTTGGGGCTGTTGGCGACCAAGCTGGCAAGCAGCACGTCGTCCATAACGAAGGCCTCTGTGCGACCCGTCGTGAAGGCCAGGAACGAACCCGCGTGATCAGGGCTCATGACGTTATTTGTCTTGAAATTCTTTTCCTGAGTTCGAGCAGCGAGGAGACCAATCGAGGTTGATCCAGCCGTGAGAGAGACCGCCTTCCCGTTCAGGTCTTCAAACGTCTTGATCGGGGCATCTTTCATAACTACCGCTCTGATGCTAGACACGAAAATTGTGTCGCTGAACGCGACGACTTTCTGCCTCTCGACAGTGTTGGTTGCCGGTCCGCAGACGATATCGATCGTACCATTCTCGATCAGCGGGATCTGGTTGCCGAGTTGGATCGGCTGGAATTTTGTCTGAAGTGTCGAGAGCTTAAGTTCTGCTTTCACCGCGTCGACGACGTGCGCGCAAAGATCGATGGCGAAGCCGACCGGCTTCTGCTCACCGTCGAGGTAGGAAAACGGCACAGACACGTCCCGGTGACCGAGCCGGATCTCACCGACCTCCCTGACTTTCTTGAGGGTGTCACCCGCCTGCACCGCGACCGGCGCAGTGATCGCGGCGATGGCGATCAGCAGAGAGCGAATACGGACCTTCACGATGTGCCTCCTTGCGCGCGGTGGACGGCTGACAAGCGCGAGGCGTGGGCCGCCCCATCGTCGACTCGGCCGATCAAGCCCAAAAACTCCATGGCGCTCAGGCATATTGGATACGATGCCTTTTTTGTGAATACAACAGCGCAATCACCTGCTCCGTTTGGCGAGCGTGCCAGGGTAGCTGCGAGCCTCCCCCCCGCGCGGGAGGCGCTGTGAGCGCTCTCATAACGCAGCGGGCAGGTGGTACCGCGCATAGACCTCTTGTCATGACATCCAATATATGTGAATTGGATAAAAATTTCCCGCGCGGCCGCTGGTTCAAACCGGCAGAGACGTGCCCAGGAAGGAAGCTAGGACCATGCCCACTGCAACGACGGACGTCGCGATTATTGGCGCCGGCAACATCGGCATCGCTGTGGCGTACTACCTGGTTACCCAACACGGCGTGGCTGACGTGGTGCTGCTCGACTCAGGCGACCCCATGGCCCTGACCTCGGCCCAGTCCGGCGAGAACTACCGCAATTGGTGGCCGCACCCGGTCATGACCGCCTACACGGATCACGCCATCAGCCTCCTCGAGGAGGTCGCCCAGGCCAGCGGCAACCGCATCCACATGAACCGGCGCGGCTACGCGCTCGTCACGCGGCGCGAGCGGCCCGAGGATCTCGTCGCCGAGTTGTATCGTGGCTACGGTGAGGGAGGCGCCGACCGGATCCGCCTCCACGAAGGGGGGAGTGCCAGCACCTACCAGCCGGCGATAACGGCGGACTGGACGACCGCACCCGACGGCGTGGACGTGCTCATGGATCGCGCGCTGATCCGGGCACACTTCCCGAGCCTGGCGCTGGATGCCGGCACCATCCTGCACATCCGCCGGGCCGGCGACATCAGTGGCCAGCAGCTTGGACAATTCATGCTCGAGGCCATTCGCGCGGCCGGCGGGCGGCTGCTGCGCGCGCAGGTCACCGCCATCGAGAGCGGTCCGCCCTTCACGCTGAGCCTGCGAGATGAGGCCGGTTCTTCGACGCTCCGGGCCGATCGCATCGTCAACGCCGCGGGGCCCTTCTTCTCGCAGATCGCCACTATGCTCGGCGAGGACCTGCCACTTTCCTACGTCTATCAGCAGAAGATCGCGTTCGAGGACCGCGAGAACGCCATCCCGCGGGACCTGCCGTTCACGATCGACCTGGACGGCCAGGAACTCGCCTGGACGGACGAGGAGCGTGAGCTGCTGGCGTCCGACCCCGAGGCGGCCATCCTGCTGCGCCCCCTTCCGGGCGGTGTTCACCGCCGACCCGAAGGCAGCGAGAGCGGCCGGTGGATCAAGCTCGGCTGGGCCTACAACACGGCCCCGGGCGATCCGGCCGGTGAGCCGCCGCTCGACCCCAACTTCCCCGACGTGGTGCTGCGCGGCGCGAGCCGCCTCAGCCCGGCTTTGCGCACCTATCTCGGGCGCCTGCCTCGCGGCGCGCGCCACTACGGCGGCTACTACGCTATGACCCCGGAGAACTGGCCGCTGATCGGCCCCATGCGGACGCCGGGTGCGTTCATGGCAGGCGCTCTGTCGGGTTTCGGAACCATGGCCTCCACAGCCACGGGTGCCGTGTGCGCCGCCTGGATGGCTGGTTCCGAGCTACCTTCCTACGCTTCGGCGCTCTCGCTGGAGCGCTATGCCGACCAAGCGCTGATGAGCGAGTTGCGCGACTCCGCCAGCAAGGGCGTTCTCTGAGGCCGCGCCTCACTCACGCGACACCCCGGTTGGAGCGGGACATGGTCGTGGTGTCTGTATCCGATTCGTGCACAATGCATAAAAACCGCCCACGAACGCACAAGTCGGATACATCTCCATGCCCAAATCCGCTGCCCTGACCCGCTCAGCCGGAAGCGTGCCGGAGGCCGGAACCAAGGTTTCGGCGCCGGCCATGGTTCGCGAAGGCCTGCGCCGAGCTATTGTCAGCGGTGAGTACGCCAGCGGCACGCAGCTGCGGCAGGACGAGCTGGCTGAGCGGTTCGGCACCAGTCGCATCCCGGTCCGCGAGGCCCTCCGGCAGCTGGAGGCCGAGGGCCTCGTGACGATCGAGGCCAACAAGGGTGCTACGGTCACGGCCCTGTCACTCCAGGAGGTTCTGGAGTTGCTCGACATCCGCATCGCCTTGGAGTGCCGCGCCCTTCAGCTCGCGATCCCGAACATGATCGATGGCGACTTCGATGCCGCTGAGGAGATCCTCCAGGGCTACTCGACTTCGGAAGATCCCACCTTGTGGGGCGAGGCGAACTGGCGGTTCCACTCGGTGCTGTACGCACCGTGCGCCCGGCCGAAGCTGCTCGCCATGATCGAGAGCAACTACGGCCACGTTGGGCGCTTCACGCGGCTCAACGTCTCCAGGGCAGCCGGGAAGGATCGACCGCTGCGGGAGCACTGGGAGCTGCTCAACCACTGTCGATCCGGCGCCGTGGAGAAGGCGACGGCTCTGCTGGAGGAACACATCGCCTACTCGCAGAAGTCGCTCGCCGCGGCGACGCGCCAGCCACGATGGCAGAACACAGGTGCGTCATGACAGCAGACTACGACGTCGCGGTCATCGGCTGCGGCAACATGGGCGCGGCTCTGATCTCTGGATACCTGGCTCGCTCGCCAGAGAGCCACGTGTTGGTTGTGGATCCGGATCGCGAGCGCTCGAGATCGCGGCTACCGGCCGCAGCCGGGCTGATGTTCTCGGAGCGACTGACGCCTTTGCGGGACAGGCGGGCAGCGGTGACGATCCTCGCGGTCAAGCCTCAGTCCTGTGCCGCGCTGCTTCCGGAACTCGCGGGGACTACCGCCGCGTCCGAGCTGGTGCTGTCGATCGTTGCTGGCGTAGGTGCCGGGACCCTGCAGCAGGCTCTCCCAGGCGCACGAATTGTCCGCTGCATGCCCAATACACCTGCCGTGCAAGGGGCCGGCGCAGCCGTGCTGTGGTCCGCACCCGAGGTACCGGCGATTGACCGCTCGCGATGCCAGGCGCTGCTCCAGGCTGTCGGTAGCGTGGATTGGGTCCCGGACGAGCGGCACATCGATCTGGCGACGGCCGTGTCGGGAAGCGGACCGGCCTACTTCTTCGCGTTCACCGAGGCGCTGGGCCGTGCCGGAGAAATCATTGGGCTGGCCCCGGAACTCGCTGCCAAGTTGGCACGCGCGACAGCAATCGGGGCGGCAGCCATGCTGGATGGGCAAGCTGAGTCACCCGGTCAGCTGAAGGCGGCGGTACGTAGTCCCGCCGGCACGACCGACGCAGCCCTGCGGGTGTTCGAGCAAGACGCGGCGCTCGATGCGCTCGTCCAGGAGGCGGTGTCAGCCGCGCACCGTCGCGCCATCGAACTCAGCCAAACGATCGCCTAGTGGAGCGCAACCAGCGCACGACGTCCTACAATGTCAACAAAACGACGGTTTTTCAGCCACTTAAACCTGTAAGGTTTGCGTGTTAGGAAACCAAGCGGTCCGTCAGCTCGCGTCGCTTGGATCACCGTCGCAACAAGGTGGCCTGCGAGGCGGACCACGCCAGGCATGCCCCAGGGGCGGATCCCGACCCGTTGCGGACCTACATCAGGGATGCGAGCTAAGGTGGCATCGGGCATCAGGCCGAGCGCATGAGCTTGTCGCGCAGTGGGCTTGGCAGCGACGCCAACCATTGCTCCTCGCCGCCCGGTTCCGGCAGCACACTACCGAACTCCAGAACGCCTTGTGCCGGGATGTCCGAGACGTACACCCAAACGTCCTGTTCCGAGATACTCAGGATCTCGCTCGTCTCCTGCATGATGCGGCGCAGGATCCTCGACTTTTGCTCGTTGGTCCGTCCCGCCCTGATGTCGGCGCGCACCCAAACATGGTTCGCCGAGGCAGGCTCGCCGCCGATGAACATCGCCCCCGGCTCGACCTTGTAGAAGATGACCTGCACGAAATAGCGTGGGGCGCTTGCTTCCACCTGATGGATGGACGTGACGCTCTCGACGAGCTTCGCGCGCTGCTCTGCCGTCACGTCCTTCGCCGTCGAGAAGGTATAGGTCGGCATGGCGTTCTTCCTGGTGTGGTCGATGGATGGGCAAGACCCCGCCCGGTGCGTCTTGGGCCGACCGCTCTGGCCGCTCAGCCGCAGAAACGGAATGTGTCGAGAAGCAATCCCATGGCGGGATGCTGGTAGAACGACCACGCCGCTGCCACGGTCAGAGCGACGCAGAGCACGGCGGCGAGCTTCGCCGCTGTTGCGAGGGGAGGCGACCTCACGTGCCTGATCCTACCGCTCGGAGCCGAACGACGGGCTCTTCCCGGATCGGCAGGTTCAAGAGCGCCGCGACGAGGCTGAGGCCGATGGCCAGCCCCCAAGCCGCATCGTAGGAGCCGAGCCGGTCGTAGAGGTAGCCGCCGAGCCAGCCCCCAAGAAATCCGCCGACTTGGTGGGCGAGGAAGACGATGCCCGCCAGCATCGACATGTTCTTCACCCCGAACAGGCCGGCCACCAAGCCGTTGGTGAGCGGCACGGTCGAGAGCCAGAACAGGCCCATGGTCACGCCGAAAGCGTAGGCCGACCAGGTCGTGATCGGCAGGAGCACGAAGAGCGCGATGGAAACGGCGCGTCCCAGGTAGATCCACACCAGCAGCCGCGGCTTGGAGTAACGGCCGCCCCACAGCCCGGCGTAGTACGTCCCCGCGACGTTCACGAGTCCGATCAGAGCCAGCACCGTCGTGGCGACGGAGGTGGGCAGCCCTTTGTCGGCCAGGAACGCCGGAAGGTGCACCGCGATGAACACGACCTGGAAGCCGCATACGAAGAAGCCGAGCGACAGCAGCCAGAAACCCATGTGGCCCAGCGCCTCACGCAGTGCTTCTCCGATCGTCTGACCGTTCGGCGCGGGCATCGACGGGCTCGACCCGGTACGCTCAAGGAGCGGATAGGACAGGGGCACGATCAATGCGCAGAGGATCGAGAGTGCAATCAGAGCGCCGGACCAGCCGAACCCTTCCATCAGCCCGAAGGTGCCGGGCAGCATGACGAATTGACCGAACGAGCCGACCGCCATGGCGACGCCCATGGCGAGGCTGCGCTGCTCGGGCGGCATAGCCCGACTCACCGCGCCGAACACGATCGGGAACGTCGTCCCGCTCAGCCCCAGACCGACCAGCAGACCGGCGCTGAGCACGAAGCCGGCCGCGCCCTGAGGCTGGGCCATCAGCACGAGCCCGGCGACGTACAGGGCAGCGCCGCCCAGGATCACCCGACCTGCGCCGATGCGGTCGGCGAGCATGCCTGTGAAGGGCTGCGCGGTTCCCCAGATCAGGTTCTGGAGCGCAATGGCGAAGGCGAACACCTCGCGTCCCCAGCCGCTGTCCATCGAGATCGGCTGCAAGAACAGGCCGAAGCCGTGGCGCAAGCCGAGCGAGAGCGCCAGGATCAGGCCACCGCAGGCGAGGATCGCGCTCGGACTGCGCAGGTTGCTGTCCGCCATGCCTTGTTCCTCCCGGTTGTCGACCCCAGCCCCTTATGGGTCGGTGCTCAGTTCGCGTACTGGGCTTCGCCGTTGCCGAAGGACCAGTTCTCCTTTGGCACCTCGACGAGGCTGATGAACACGTCCTCGCGGCGCAGCCCCAGGCGCTCGTGCAGGCCGTCAGCCACGGCCTCGTAGAAGCCTTTCTTCTGCTCGACCGTTCGCCCTGCGTTGAGCGTGAGTTGGACCACGACGCAATCGCGCGTGCGTTTGATGCCGAGGTAGTTTTCGTCGGCAGTGAAGTTCTCGGACGAATGCTCGGTGATGATTTGGAAGCGATCGTTCTGCGGCACCTTCAGGATTTCGATCATGGCATCGTAGATGACTTCGCCGATGGTGCGGCGGTAGTCGGCCGACTTGCCGTATACCAGATCAACGCGAGCTAATGGCATACCGTCTCCTATGCAGGCATATACCCGCTTCTGTGCGTCAGACGATGTTCAGGCGCTCCGCAGGGCGCCGAGTTGGTCGGCGACCGCGCGGAGGGCGGACGACTCTACCAGCGGCGTCACGCGTCGCTGGGCCTCACGCCAGTACGGCAGCGCAGCCTCGATCGCGGCCGTACCGGCATCGGTGAGGTAGGCAACGCGCTCGCGCTGGTCCGCTTCGCCGACCTCGATCCGGACCCATCCACGGCGCTCCAAAGGATTGAGGTTGCGGCCCATCGTGGAGCGATCCAGCGCAGCCTCGGCAGCCAAGCGCGTGACAGGCAGGGGGCCGAGGCGCGCGAGCGTGCGCAGAACCGAGAACTGCGTGATGCGCAGGCCCGCGGGTGCGAGCGCTGCATCATAGGTGGCGGTGACCGCACGAGTGAGGCGACGAAGCGCAGTGCAGGCGCAAGGAGCATCGGCTTGCATGAAGCGGGCATATACCCGTTTTTTGGGAGGTGCAAGCCATTAGGTCCATCTGGGCGAATGCCAAGACCTCCGATCTGGCGGCTGATCCCTGCACTCGCAGGAAGGTGGGAGCGTCAGGGATCTCGACTGAAACTCGAACCTGAGCGTCCGTATACCCCTTTGCGGACACTGCGAAAGCCCGCTTTCAGACGCTTGATGAAACAGAGACATGCAACCGGAGTGGGTCGAAGGCGGAACGTCCGCTTTGGATCGTAAGACCAGAGTCCGGTTCCCAGCCCGAACGGTATTGGACAGATCAGCACTGCATGTCAATAAAACGACCGTTTTTCTTACATCTCTGCGAGCCACTTCGCCTGACGCGCTTGACGCGAGAGCGCCGGCACGTCGTCGATGTCAGGAAAACGTGGCAGGAAAACTACTGCCAGAAATACTCTCCCGTGGCACTATCCTGACATGCTCATCGGCTACGCCCGCGTCTCCACCACCGACCAGAACCTCGACCTCCGGCGCGATGCCCTCACGGGTGCCGGCTGCTCGCGCATCTTCGAAGAGAAAAAGTCCGGCAAGGCCGGCAGCAAGCGGCCCGAGTTCGAGGCGGCGCTCGCCTACCTGCGCCCCGACGACGTGCTGGTGGTCTGGAAGCTCGACCGCCTCGGCCGATCCCTCGTCGAGATGATGCGCACCATCGACGCCCTGCGCCGCCAGGGCGTCCACTTCCGCAGCCTCACCGAGCAGTTCGACAGCGACACCGCCCACGGCCGCTTCGCCCTCCAGGTGCATGGCGCCATGGCCGAGTACTTCCTCGACCTCAACCGCGAGCGCACCGTGGAAGGCCTCAAGGCAGCACTGGCTCGGGGGCGCAAGGGTGGCCGGCCCAGGAAGCTGTCGGAGGCGGACCTGGAGGTGGGTCGCGCCCTACTGGCCACCGGCAGCATCACGGTGGCGGAGATCGCCAAGCGGCTGGGTGTCAGCCGGTTCACCTTCTACAGCTACTTTCCTCAGGCACGCGCCCGCAGCCAGCCGGCGGGAGGCTGAGGCCGATGCCGATCCGCCCGGAGAACCGCTTCTTCTACCTCATCGACTGGGTGCAGCTCTCGGCAACGATCCGCTTCGGGCGGGCCCGGGGCCGCTGCGAGGGCTGCAGCCGACCGCATGGGCAGCTCGTCTCGCACCTGGGCGATGGACGCTGGTGGGACGCGGCCGAGAGCACCTGGCGCTACGGGCGGGGACGCCGCCTGAAGCTGGCGGCACCGGAACACCTGCCGGCGGGCACTGAGATCTTGTGGTGGCGGGTGAGAACCACTGTCTCGCCGCTGTGCCAGTTTACGGCCCCAAGCCCGTAGCGCCGCGTCGGCTGCATGGGGGTTGGGATCATCACCTGCTGCGCCTTGGGTCTCCACATCGGCCGCAGGGTCGGATGCCAGCTGATGGCGAACTCATCGGCGTAGTAGAAGGCCGATCCTGGCTTCAGATCGTCGCGAGCGCGCTCGACCACCTTTTTGACAGCATAGTCCGGATCCGGACTGCTAATCGTACGTTGGGGACGACCGAACCCGAGGCCTGCCGCATGCAGCAGGCGATGGATGCTGGCCACGCTCATGCGCAGACCGGTCTCCTCCGCCAAATGGTCGGCGAGACGAGCGGCGGTCCAGATCGAGAACGGCAGATTGAGGGCGCGCGGGCGCCGCCGCACCAGTTCTACCAACCGCTCGCGATAGTCGGTCCCGGCCTTGCCTCGGTGGTCTTCGCGTAGAACCATGAAGGGGAGGGGCTCTGCACCCCCTCTCGCACCTCGACCAAATTGCTACGCGGCTCCCATCGACTACGGGACAAAACGGTGGTACAAAAAGCGCGGAAGGTGGCGGCCTAAGTGCCTGATTTTGCTATTATTTGGCGCGTCAGTGTCCAATCCGTCCCTGGGCACCATCAACCCTCTAAGAGCGCCTAACAGAACCGGTTGTGGCGCGTTAGAACGGGATGGCGAGA
>NZ_QOWC01000133.1 GCF_003574465.1 Methylobacterium crusticola | reverse complement strand
TCCTGGGCCGGCCACCCTTGCGCCCCCGCGCCAGGGCTGCCTTGAGACCCTCCACGGTGCGCTCACGGTTGAGGTCGAGGAAGTACTCGGCCATGGCGCCATGCACCTGGAGGGCGAAGCGGCCGTGGGCGGTGTCGCTGTCGAACTGCTCGGTGAGGCTGCGGAAGTGGACGCCCTGGCGGCGCAGGGCGTCGATGGTGCGCATCATCTCGACGAGGGATCGGCCGAGGCGGTCGAGCTTCCAGACCACCAGCACGTCGTCGGGGCGCAGGTAAGCGAGCGCCGCCTCGAACTCGGGCCGCTCGCTGCCGGCCTTGCCGGACTTCTTCTCCTCGAAGATGCGGGAGCAGCCGGCGCCCGTGAGGGTGTCGCGCTGAAGGTCGAGGTTCTGGTCGGTGGTGGAGACGCGAGCGTAGCCGATGAGCATGTCAGGGTAGTGCCACGGGAGGGTATTCCTGGCAGTAGTTTTCCTGCCACGTTTTCCTGACATCGACGACGTGCCGGCGCTCTCGCGTCAAGCGCGTCAGCTGAGACGGCTCTCAAAGGTGAAGGAAAACGGTCGTTTTGTTGACATTCTCAATCCGTCTCGCCGGCCAGGGCAAACGCATGAACTCTGACGGGCGCCGACGCTGGCGGTGATGGCGTAAAATGTCGCGCTTCCGGTAGGAGGCGTGCGATGATCGAGGGGTTGGTCGAGCAGTTCGCTACATTGGAGGATAACGCTGCCCTAAGGACAATCTCGGCGGCTCATGGGGTAACTCGTCTCATGCATTTTCCCTGGAGTTTGGAGACCACCAGCGTGTCACCGGCCGGGTGAACTCCACTGCCGCCTCGAGCTGCGGCCGGCTGCCGATCGCCGACACTCGCTCTTGGAACAGGCGCTCGCACCCGAGGGCCGCCAGCTCCCTGACCTAAGCCCTCAGGCCGGCCTCTTGCTCGAGGGTCGAGGTGCGGGCTTAGCCGATCACCATGGCGACGGGTCCATTCCACAGGGTCCTGGACATGGTGGCATGGACCATTCCAGAACGAAATACTTCTCTGTCGAACAAGCTGAGGCGCAGGGCGGCGGAACGCTCCATACAGGCAGGGCCTATTAGAACACTGCCTTCCCTGGGATCGCTTCCATTCGAGCCCGACTTCAGACGTGCAGGCTTAGAGTTCCCTTGATAAACTACGAAAAGGCCGGAGTACTGGTCTCGGAGTGACACAGCGTATCACCGGCGCTTCTCCCCGCTGGGTTCGAATTCGTTGAAGTGGTAGGCCATTGTGGGTGCCAGTCGGGCGATATGCGGCTCCCATTGTGCCCTCAGCGCGAGATAAGTCTCTGCCCCTGCCTCATCGGGCATCGTCTCGACGCCGGCTGCCGAGAGCCGCCTGATAGCCGCTGCGAAGCGGGTGCGCCATGCCTCGCTCTCGGCGCTGTTCACGTCGGCTGGGGCGGGCAGGTCTCCAGGTAAAAATGTTCTTTCCAGCGTGACAACGAGCAGCATGGCAACGCGCCAGATTGCATCGACAGCGGCGGCCTCCTTCAGCCATGCTGCCTGATGGTCTGCAATCCCGCTGCGGATCAGGGACACAGTGTCCAGGGCGATGAATGCCTGTGCCGAGACCGAATAGAAGGGCTCCCGGAAGCGGAAGTAGAACAGCAAGGGATAGAAGTGGTGCGCCTCCTTCATCTCGGCCATGGACCCCGCGATGTCGGCCAAGTGGGTGTATCCTGAATTAAAATGCTCCTGAGACCCAAGCCGGGCCAGGAGTTCGGCTGCATCCGTGGTTTCACCCGCTAATAGATGCAGCTTCAGTCCGAGTGCGTTGCGCTGCCGAAGCGCACTGTAGACTTGCATGACGTAGGTCAGGACCAGCGACGTCACCGACATCCCGACGAGCGAGTTCACGAGATAGAGGACGCGGTAGGCGTCAGTGACCGGCTTGAAGTCGCTAGCCCCCACAATCGCCATGCTGCTGCCGCCCGCATAGAGGGCGGTCATGAAGTCGGACGGCGTCTCGCCGCTGCTCGCCCGAACGGCCGTCCCGAGCGCGGGGTGGATGATCAGGCCGGCTCCGAGGGTCAGTCCCAGTGCCCAGAGCAGGACGTAGATGATAAGGATGATCGGGCCGCAGAAGGAGAGCACAGCGCCCCGCTTCTGCCCGAACGCATCGGCAGCACGGCGGAAGATTGCCCAGGTGAGATGGGCGACCCGGTCCGCGATCAGGCCCGTCCCGATGCGCGTGTAGAGGACCGTCAGGAAGATGTCGGCGAGGACGAGACCTATGACGAGCGCGCCCGACGCCCGTTCGAGGACAGGCAGCATCAGGCTAGCCTCCTTCCAGCCTCAAGCGTTGATCAGCGTCCAGGGACGCATCGCCTCCGGGCCGATGATGTCAGGGGGCGGCTTGAAGTCGCGTGCCACACCGCGCATCGCCTCGGCAGGACGGCGAAAGCCGCTGCGGCGGCGGTAATCCTGTCGGACCTTCTGGGACGGGGCGAGGGGTGCCCCCGAGAGGTTGTGCGCGCAGATCACGTCTACGGCTGTAACGCCGGCCAAAGCCAGAAGGGCGATCAGCACGTTGTCCTTGCGCGGATTATGGCCCACCAGCCCGCGCAGGACCGTGGCGATGTCGAGCGCGTCTCCCGCGACGCGCGCCGAGATCCAGGGTGTCGGATCGCGCGAGCCCAAGATCCCGGCACCCTGTAGGAGTTCGCGCACGCCGTAGGCTTGGATGACCGGGGCTACACGCGGCATCCCGAGCCACCGGGCAATGGCACCGCCACACGCCACTTCGGTCAGACCGAGGCCGATCGAGAACCAGCCTAGGCCGTGGGCGAGTTCCCTGGTTGCGGGATCCGGTCTCCGGCGCGGGTCCGAGGTGAGATACCTCGGCAGAGAATAGGGCACAGGGGCGCGGCCCTGGTCACGTGGGGCCATGGCATCGGACATGCTGACTTCCTCGGTGCAGCAACGGGGAGGAGTGGCAGGCCCGCCGCAGCGCGACGAGCTGCGGAGCCACTCAGGGCCGGAGCACGACCTTGATGCAGTTGTCCTTCTTGTCGCGGAAGGTCTTGTACATCTCGGGCCCTTGTTCGAGCCCGACCCGGTGGGTGATGACGAAGGAGGGATCGATCTGCCCCTCGTCGATGCGCTTGACGAGGTCATCCGTCCACCGGTTCACGTGGGTCTGCCCCGTGCGAATGGTCAGCCCCTTGTTCATCAGGGCTCCCATCGGCACTTTGTCGACGAGCCCGCCATAGACGCCCGGGATCGAGATGATGCCAGCGGGGCGGCAGACATAGATCATCTCGCGCAGCACTGCGGCGCGGTCGCTCTCCAGCATTACAGCCTGCTTCAGTCGGTCGTAAGCGTGTTCGAGCGCGCGCGGCGAATGTGCCTCCATGCCGACGGCATCGATGCACTTCTCCGGACCCTTGCCGTCGGTCAGCTCATTGAGGCGCTCGATCACGCTCTCCTGCGCGTTGTCGAGGGTGATGGCCCCACCCGCGCGTGCCATCTCGAGGCGCTCGGGCACGCTGTCGATGCAGACCACCTGCTTGGCCCCGAGCAGGACCGCGGAGCGCAGCGTCATCTGGCCGACCGGGCCGGCGCCCCAGACCGCGACCGTATCGGTCGGCTGGATGTCGGCCTGCACCGCCGCCTGCCAGCCGGTGGGGAAGATGTCACCGAGAAACAGCACCTGCTCGTCGCTCAGGTTCTCCGGCACCTTGATGTGGGTCTTGTCGGCAAACGGCACGCGGACATACTCGGCTTGTCCGCCCTGGTAGCCGCCGGTGAGGTGGGTGTACCCGAATAGGCCCGCGGTGGTGTGCCCGAAGGCTTTGTCGGCGATATGCTTGTTGCGGTTCGAGCGTTCGCAGACGGAGAAGTAGCCGCGCTTGCACTGGTCGCACTCGCCACAGATGATCGTGAAAGGCACGACGACGCGCTCACCTTTCCTGAGAGCGCCGTTGACGCCTTTGCCCATCTCAACGACTTCGCCCATGAACTCGTGGCCCATCACGTCGCCCTTCTCCATGCCGGGCATGAAGTGGTCGTAGAGGTGCAGGTCCGAGCCGCAGATCGCACAGGCGGTCACCTTGATAATTGCGTCGCGCTCATCCTCGATCTTGGGGTCCGGAACTGTATCGCAGCGGATATCCTGAGTGCCGTGCCAGACCAGTGCTCTCATCAGAATTCTCCACAATGCGTAGTAGTTATTAATAAAAATTGGGTAAGGTACACCTACTCCGAAAGTATTTTCAATACGATAACATATGCTTGTATGTGAATTACTTTTTTCTCTATGTGTCAGCTTGGCCGATACTAAGCTCGACTTTGGCCAATACCCGCCTGCCAGCGGACGAGCGCCTGCCGAGACGACGTCCACATAGGAGCGTGTCCGTTGGTGGTTTCCGATCGGTGCGGACGCGGTTTCGGGGCCTCGGACGTGTGTCGCCAGGAAGGCGGCCGAGGCACCCTCGTGGTCGTCCGGGTGGAGGGCGTCGAGCCAGCCGAAGCCGAGGCCGGTTCGGGTGTCTGGCCGGTGCAGGCGTACCAGGACTGGCTGAGATAGGTGGTGACGCCGTCAGGGTCGGTGATCCACATCAGGGCTGGTCCGTGGTCGGCCAGGTGCCGGAACCAGATCTCACCTTGAGCCTGCTGCCGAGGCGCGACCGAGCCCTTCAGTTCAACTGGCGACGCCACTCGGTCGTAGTTCGACATGCTGGATCGCCCCCGGGCGCCTTCCGAACCCGTGTCAAACGCAGTACAATGAATGAACCCTCGCGGGGAGTAGTTCTTGCTCGGCAGTTTTCAGCAACGTCGGCTGCCTCAAAGCGAAGCTACATTCGTAGAGATGTAGCCATTCGAAAATCACGAAAGTGGATGCGGCGTATCAGCTGACACTCGGATCGAGATAGGCGGCAAGTAGACATTCTGTAGGTTTGGTTGCGTCCCAGTTCTCTCAAGATCGGAGGAGACGAGCTATGGCAGAGACAGATAAGTCGTCGGCTGCGAGCCACCCGCTCATCGAGAGTGATCACATCGAGGGCACGGTCGTCTACGACGCGGACGGGAAACGGGTCGGAACCATCAAGCGTCTCGTGATCGAGAAGGTTGGTGGCCAGGTCGCCTATGCTGTCACGACGTTCGGTGGCTTCCTAGGCTTGGGTGCCGAGACACATTCAATCCCGTGGGAACAGCTGAACTACGACACAGCGCTCGGCGGCTACAAGACGAGGATCACGGAGGAGCAGCTGCGTAAAGCACCCGAGTTCTCCCGCGGCGACGAGTTGCTCCTGTCTGGACACGAGAGGAAGCAACTCGGTGACTACTACGTGGCTCCCTTCTGAGGGCCGCCCCCGCCCTGTCTCTCGATGCCGCAAGACTCTCGCCCGAGGTGACGCGCACCTGAGCAGCCAAGCGACAGATGGTGGGCACCCGTGAACTTCTTGGCCGTGAGCCCAGGATCTCCGCCGCCGCGCCCATGGGGCCTGAGGGTGTGTCGTGCGCTTCAGCCTCCACCCGGACACCAGGATGCTTGTGAAGGACGAGAGCACCCAGTTCGGGAAAGGATGCGACGTCTCGGTGGGCACCGTCTTGGATCACCAGCTCGGCGCGTCTCCTAAAGGTCAGCCGCGGTTTTGAGATCGCGGCTTAATTCAGTGCGCCACGCACCGCCGCCGACAGCTGATGCCCCGGGCGCCTACTTGCCGAACTCCCAAATCGCAGCTTGAGGAACACCTGGTCATCCTTTGATGCCGTGCCGATGGAGCGGGATATTAGCCAAGGGGCCTGTCGCAAACGCGAACGGGCCGCCGTTCACCGGCCGTTAGCCATACCCGCCCAGCTTGCCGCTCCGCCCCGGAGCCGGCCCATGATCCTGAACGCCCTCGCCCTCAAGCTGAAGAGACAGGCCCGCGGCGACTTCAGGAGCCGGCACTTCGAGGCCACCCTGATCGTCCAGGCCGTCTCCTGGTACCTGCGCTACGCCCTGAGCTATCGAGACATCGAGGAGATGCTCGTGGAGCGTGGCCTCACGGTCGACCACTCCACCATCAATCGCTGGGTGCTGGCCTACGCACCCGCCATCGAGCGCCGGCTGCGCGGGTTCCGCAAGCCGCACTGCGGCTCCGTGAGGGTGGATGAGACCTACATCAAGGTGCGGGGTCAGTGGCGCTACCTGTACCGGGCCATCGACAAGCACGGGCAGGCGGTCGACTTCCTGCTCACCGCACAGCGCGACTTCGACGCCGCCAAGCGCTTCTTCCGTAAGATGCTGCAGGATCAACCGCTTCTCGCGCCTGACCGTATCGGCACCGATGGCGCCGGTCCGTACCCGCCAGCGATCGCCGAGAGCCGCAAGGAGGGCCTGCTGCCGCGCACGCCCGTCCACCACGTCACCAAGCACCTGCAGCAAGGGATCGAGAGCGACCACTTCCGGGTCAAACGGCCGATGCCGCGGGTCGGTGGGTTCCGGTCGTTCAACACGGCACGGCGGACGATCCAGGGCTTCGAGGCCATGCTGTGGCTGCGCAAAGGCTTCGGGTTCGGGGGCGCCTGGACCGTGCGCGAGCAGAGCCGCCTGCTCGCCACCTGCTTCGGGCTTTCCGTCGCGAACAAAGCGTGAAAGCGGGGCGGCAGAGGCCATTCTGCAGCTCGCAGCCGAGTTTGCGACAAGCACATGCAGCCTCGGGCCGGAGATGGGATCACGGCCCTGCGCGACGCGGTGATCCAGTTCGACGCCGAGGGGCTCGCCGGGGTGGTGGATCGTCCGCACGGCCACAGGCGAGAGATCCCCGTCGGGTCATTGAAGTAGTCGTTCAGCGAACGGCAGAACCGGATGTGCTCGCTTTCGGGGCTGCTGGGCAGCGCGTTGCGGCTCTTAACCCAAGAGTTGGCCGCAATCACGCCGACAATCGAGATTATCACGAGTTGGCAGTGTTATATCGCTGCGCGAGGCCTATTGAGAAACTCTCCGATGCTTGTCGGCAGCTCTATCTCTCGTGCGCGGGCGAGTGCGATAACCCCATACGGCGTCTGATCGGCGTGGAATTTACGCCGCGAACGGAGTTTTTCAGCAGGCCCGGCGCGTCGGTAACACACGAAGCTGGCCCAGGGCCAACCCGCTCTGCAGGCGGTCACTAAACCCTTCGAGCGACGTCGCCATGATCTCCATGGGACCGGTGCGGCGCTCCACGGTCTCGTGGAAACGGCTGGTTTCGCTCCCGCACCGGCGCTGGGCCGCATAAGCCGTCAGTGCTGAGCGCGACTGCACCGCATTGGACACCAATTTACGCCAAGCAGCCCCCGAGAGGAGCGCCTATAACTCCTCTAGCGACCCCATCTCCCGTCAAACCTGTCGCGAAAATGCATCAGACAGGCAGTATTCGTGAATTTGAATGTTGACGAAAGCTTGACAGCTAGAACATAGCATGTGAGCACTTCTCGGTGGGCTGTCTCCAACTGCCGATGAATGTCGGGAGATGCCGAAGTGCGAAAACTTGCTCGCTCCAACAAGTGGGTGGCAGTAGCCGGCTTGGCTGCGGTGAGTTTCACGGCTACCGAGCAAGTCCGGGCGGCCGAGTCCGCTCAGGGCGTATACGTGTTAGGCAACCGCGGTCCACTCGCAGGCGTGACACCACCACCCGGCTTCTACTTCGAAACTGAAGCTTACTTCTACCAGGGTAATCTCGGCGGCAACCGCACCTTCCAGAGCGGCGGCGTGGTGGCGGCGAACGTCAAGCTCGACACGAGCGCAGCCTTCGTGACGCCCATTTGGGTCACGCCGGCCGAGATCCTGGGCGGGAACCTCGGCTTCTCCGTTACCGTCCCGTTCGGTACCCCCAACGTGAGCGCCGGAGCGGTGCTGTTCTCCCCGCGCATCGACCGCATCGTCGGCGGGCGCGAACGCGACGCCGTGTTTAACGTCGGGGACATGTATCTCTCCTCGTTCGTCGGATGGCATTCCGGCAACTTTCACTGGAACGTCACACTGACCGGCGTCGTACCCTCCGGCTCCTACGAGACGGGCCAGCTGTCCAACATCTCGCTCAACCGGCCGGCGCTCGACCTCTCCGGGGCCCTGACCTACCTCGACCCAGTCCTCGGCTACGAGCTCTCAGTTATCCCAGGCTTCACCTACAATTGGATCAACCCGGCCACCCAGTACCTGACTGGCACCGAGTTCCACCTGGAGTGGTCGGCCTCGAAGTACCTGACCAAGGAGCTGTCGCTCGGCGTCGTCGGCTATTATTATAACCAGCTCACCGCTGACAGCGGCTCCGGCGACAGGATAGGCCCCTTCAAGGGGCGGGTCACGGCCGTTGGTGGCCAGATCGGCTACAGCTTCAAGCTCGGCGAGATCCCGGTCTCGACGAACGTGAGGGTCTTCCGCGAGTTTGACGCCACGAACCGGTTCCGGGGCACGGCGACTTACCTCACGATCTCAGCCCCACTCTGGGTGGCACCGCCGAAGCCTGTCGCGGAGGCGAAGCCCGTCATCGCGAAGTTCTGACGGACATCGGCCGACAACGCCCGGCGGGTTGCGCAGCCAGCGCGCCGTAGGCGAGGATATTCGGTTGCGCAACTCCCTGCTCGCTTGTGCTGCCGGCTCATCAAATACGAAAACCATTCTCATAGCGCGCACGTAGCCTTGCCCAGATATGTAACTGATGTAAGTTAAAACCGCATGCCGAACGGGTGTCGAAGGCGCACCGGCTTGCCATGGAATTCTAAGGCCGTTCGCGGTTTCCGGCTGCCCACGGGCGTGCTCGTCTACTGGTGTCGAGGAGTGCGTGATGATGAACGCTCCCGTACTCCACCAACCAGCCATCGCTCCGGATCCGCCCCCGGGCATGACCTTCTTGCGCGGTGGCACCTTCCGCATGGGCTCGGACCGACACTACCCCGAGGAAGCGCCGGTACACTGCGTCACTGTCGGCGGCTTTTGGATGGACTTCACCCCGGTCACCAACCGGCAGTTCCGCGAGTTCGTGCGCGCCACAGGTTATGCTACACTGGCTGAGCGGCAGCCGGACCCGCGTGATTATCCCGGGGCGCTGCCGCACATGCTCCAACCCGGCTCGCTGGTGTTTAAACCGCCGAAGGGACCGGTCGACCTGAAGAACTGGAGCGTTTGGTGGCGGTTCAAGTTCGGTGTGCACTGGCGGCGGCCTTACGGACCGGGCTCGTCGATCGCGGGGCTGGACGAGCACCCCGTTGTCCACGTCGCATACGCGGATGCCGAGGCCTACGCGGCGTGGGCCGGCAAGGACCTGCCCACCGAAGCCGAGTGGGAGTTCGCCGCACGGGGCGGCCTCGATGGGGCCGAGTTCGCCTGGGGCGACGAGCTCACGCCCGGCGGCCGGCACATGGCCAACACGTGGCAAGGCGCCTTCCCGCACCAAAACCTCGCCGAGGACGGCTACGAGCGCACCTCGCCCGTCACTGCCTTCCCGCCGAACGGCTACGGGCTTCAAGACATGATCGGCAACGTCTGGGAGTGGACGTCCGACTGGTACGCGCCAAGGCACCCGGGCGAGGTCCCCAAAGCCTGCTGCATTCCCCTAAATCCGCGCGGCGGGTGCGAGGCCGACAGTGTCGACCCCCGCAACCCTATAAGCGGGATCCCCTGCAAGGTAGTGAAGGGCGGCTCACATCTCTGCGCCCCGAACTACTGCCGCCGCTACCGCCCCGCCGCCCGCCATGCGCAGCCGATAGACTCGGGCATGAGCCACGTCGGCTTTCGATGCATCCTCAGAACTTGTGATCGCGGCTTCAGGCAGGCGGGAGCAGAGCGGTGACCGAAGCCGACTCACATGAACCGGACCTTGCCGATCCCGGCACAGTCCCGGCCGCGGACAGGTTCGAAGTTAGGGTTACGGCGGACAGTCATTTCGCCTGGCTCCGCACCCGCCTCAGCCTCGAACGCACGATGATGTCATGGCTGCGGACGGCAGTCTCGCTGATCGGCTTCGGTTTCGCGATCGTTCAGTTCTTCGAGCATTTGCAACAGTTGCCTGGAGTTCGCCCTGCCTATCGTCCAGAAGCCCCCCAGTACTTAGGCCTCGCATTGATCATGTGTGGAGTCCTGGCACTTATTATCTCGATTTGGCAGTACCGCTGGACGGTTCATTATCTGTGGGGCGGATCGTTCGGCGCACTTGCCGGAATGACTCGAGATGGGATGCAATCGCCGGTCCTTGCAATTGCCGTCCTCCTAATCTGCATCGGCCTGTTTGCGTTCTTTGCCGTGCTGCTGCGCCTCGTCTAGCCGCCCCTAATGAGCGGCCGGGATTGATGCGAGGCTCCGAAATCGTCGACCCAGTCAAAGGAGATTGCGATGGCAAGAGCAGGCAGACCGAACATCCTCATCCTCTGGGGCGACGACATCGGCTGGTGGAACATCAGCTACAACAGCCGCGGCCAGATGGGCTACCGGACCCCCAATATCGATCGGATCGGCAACGAGGGCGTCGCCTTCACCGACTACTACGGCCAGCAGAGCTGCACGGCCGGCAGGGCCGCGTTCATCACAGGCCAGAACCCGATCCGCACCGGCCTGACCAAGGTCGGCATGCCTGGAGCAGATGTAGGTATTCGCGCGGACGATCCTACCATCGCAGCATTGCTAAAACCCCTCGGCTACGCCACCGGCCAGTTCGGCAAGAACCATCTGGGTGACAAGGACGGATGTCTCCCGACGATGCATGGCTTCGACGAATTCTTCGGTAACCTCTACCACCTCAATGCCGAGGAGGAGCCGGAAGACCCAGACTACCCGAAGGATCCAGCATTCAAGCAGCGGTTTGGACCCAGAGGCGTGCTGCACTGCTGGTCTGACGGCAAGGGCGGACAAAGGATCGAAGACACGGGTCCCCTTAACAAGAAAAGAATGGAAACAATCGACGATGAGACGACATCACATGCTCTCGAATTCATCGAGAAGAGCCACAAGGAAGGAACGCCATTCTTTATCTGGTATAACACGACTGCTATGCATTTTCGGACTCACTGTGCCGACAAGCATAAGGGCAAAAGCAGTGGTCAAGGAGACTACAACGATGTCATGGTTGCTCATGACGAAAACATCGGTACGATGCTAGCTAAGCTCGATGAGCTTGGCATCACTAATGACACCATTGTCATGTATTCGACGGATAACGGCCCACACTACAACAGCTGGCCGGATGCCGGGATCACTCCATTCCGCAGCGAGAAGAACACCAACTGGGACGGGGGTTGGCGTGTGCCCGTCTTCGTACGCTGGCCCGGCAAGATCAAGGCGGGCTCGGTTTTGAATGGCATCGTGAGCCATCAGGACTGGTTTCCGACGTTTCTCGCTGCCGCCGGGGAGCCAGGCATCAACGAGAAACTCCTCGACGGCCATCAGGTTGGCGCGCAGACTTATAAGGTCCACATCGACGGTTACAATCTGCTGCCGTACCTGACGGGTGAGGTTAAGGACAGTCCTCGGAGCTCCTTCTTCTACATCAGTGATGACGGTGACATTCTAGCAATCCGGTTGAATGATTGGAAGATGGTCCTCATGGAGCAGCGCGCGAAACAGCTTATGTGCTGGTTCGAGCCATTCGTGAAGCTGAGGGCGCCGAAGATATTTAATCTGCGTCGCGACCCGTTCGAGCGCGCCGATGAAAATTCGAACACTTACTGGGACTGGGTCATCTCACACGCTTACTTAATTTATGGGATGCAGGCTGTCGTGGCCCAGCAGATCGCGGCATTCGAACAATTTCCGCCAAGGCAGAAGCCGGCTGCGTTCAACCTGGATGCGGTACTGCGCCAGTTGGAGGAGTCATCCAGTAGTAGTCATCACTAAATAACTGCCTGACTTCCGAGAGAATGGACGGGCTCGATGATAAGATTGACGCCCTCATCCTGGCACAGAGATGTGCTAGCAGAGGGTGTTCACTACGTCGGTCCCTCCTCTCGTTCTATATCCAGGACGGTTGGCCGTTCACCACGATTGTATCGTTCGTCGTGAAAAGGAATTTAAATTATGGATCTACTTCAACTAGAGCGTACGCTGCCGCTGTTTACTTATCACACTAGGATGTGGCGCAGTGGTCCCGTGCCGGCCTCAGAAGTTGAGAGGACGACGGGCTCCGTCAACTCGGACCGGTCTGCCGACCTGCCGCGGGCACCAGAAGGAGTGTACGCAACTGCATCTCGCCGAGCACACGGCCAAGTTCGCGGTAGGTGAAGTACGGTATCAGTGCAACGAACAGCACCCAGGCGAGAGCAATCAGACCCAGCGGTCCACCAGCGATCTCCGGAAGGACCTCGTCCACGGCCTTTCCGTGCCAGGCGCCGACTAGCACCTCCTCGAGTACGGTGGCGCAGACTAGGACAGCCGCGAACAGGAGCGAGCGGTAAACGATTGCGTAGACGAGCCGCCCATCCCGCAGGCGCTGACCGATAGACCCAGAGCCGACGTGCGCGGCCTCGAGAAGCAGCATGAACTTGGCGAGCACCAGAGCGTTAATCAGTCCAAGTGCGTAGAAGTGGTAGCCCGGATAATGCTGAACGTTCTGATCGAGCCGACTGTAGAGGTTGATACTGAAGAAAATAAGCGTCCCGAACACGACTAAGAGGTAGGCGGTGAATGCTAGATAGTTCTTCGTTTCTTGGATGGCGCGCTGGAAGAGAGACGGGTTCGGCACGTTGACGCTAGCACCTGCCAGCTCCGGCTGGTCGACAATGGGGGTAACTTCTTGAGGGGAGAGGGGCATGGCTGATTTTCCCTGGTTCAGGAGCCCTCAAGAACTTGGACAGACGGCGTCGCCATACGTGGCCGAGGGCTCCACGCCAAGCGGCGGCGTCAGACGCCGTGTTCGAGCAGATCCCTCTGCCTCCAACCTTACTCGAGCAGACCACCACTACAACCACCAATGAGGGCGGATCAGTAGTTTAGGTCGCGCGTTTTGCCAGACAACGAAGCGGCTCAATTGGTTGATCGGGCGAGTTGAAAACGCGGTTGGGCCGCCGTTCACGGTTCATAGCCATGCCAGCCCAATTTGTCGCCTCGGCTCCGGAGCCGGCCCATGATCTTCAACGCCCTCGCCCTCAAGCTGAAGAGAGAGGCCCGCGACCACCTCAAGGGTCGGCACTTCGATGCCACCCTCATCGTGCAGGCCGTCTACTGGTACCTGCGTTGTTTCGGATCGTTGGACCGGCGCCGAGCAGAGACATCGGTTCCATACGCCGGCTTTATGCGAATGGCCCCGCCATGGCACGCCGGCAGGAAGCCATCGACGACGAAGTTTAATTTCCTGACACTCGATCCTTGCAGTACTAAGTGTTTGAAGCAGCTGTGCGTTTTGGTGCATTTATGTGGCGCCAAGTTGTCGGAATGGGCTGTGCTTCAACGAGCTTCAATACTCGTTGATTGGCGTGACCAGCTGCGACACTGCCTGCAGCTAAATCAACGACGTCACGTCACTCCATGTGGAGTCAATGAAGTCATTAGGCGTCATGTCGATGCGCACACCGTCGCGGTGCTTAAGGGACAGTTAACGAATTGATGTTGATTTGCCCCGAGAAGCGTCGCGCCACCTGGGGGCACACCATGCCTGTCATCGTGATCAGCAATCCGAAAGGAGGCACTGGCAAGAGCACGACCTCACTCGTTCTTGCCACCACACTCGCTCGCCATGGTGCGAGCGTCACGGCTTTCGATTGCGACCCAAATCGGCACCTCGTCGCATGGAAGGACGGTCCGAGCCGCAGCCGCGTGGAGGTGATCGGCCATGCCGACTCGACCAATATTGCCCGCATGCTGAAGGCCGAAGCTGCGCGCCAGCAGTTCGTGATTGCCGACCTGGAGGGCACCGCGTCGCTCATGGTGGCGAGCGCCATCCTGGCGGCCGATCTGGTGCTCATCCCAACGCAAGGCTCGGCGATGGACGCTTCTCAGGCTCGACGGGCTATTTCCTTCATCGAAGACCAGGCTGTAGCGGTTGGACCACGCCCCTACAGAGTGCTGTTCACCCGCACCAAGCCGGGTTTCGCCACCCGTGACGAGCGTGTGATCCGTGAGACCTTGGCCGCAGCCGGCGTGCCCATGATGGCGACAGACCTCGCCGAGCGCGCTGCCTACCGCTCCATGTTCACGTTTCGCCAGAGCTTGGAGGAGTTGGACCCGCAGGCGGTCAACGGCCTCGACAAGGCTCTTGAAAACGCTGACGCTCTCGCGGGCGAGGTGATGGACGCTCTGCGGGGCGTGCGGAAAGCAGCCTGAGGAGCTTCCGATGAACCGACCCGTCCCGGCTGGGCTCGCCTCGCTTTCCGACTTTCGCCCCAGCAGCGCTTCTCCTGAAACCGCTGAACCGGCTGCCACGTCCACCAAGGCTATTGCTGAGGCGCATGGCTTCGTGGAGCGAAATCCCGTGACAATCCGCAAGCGGCGCAAGCCGACTGAGGAGCCAACCTATTCGTTCACTGCTCGAGTGAGTGTGCGATCGGCCAACGCCTTCATCGAATGGTGTGAGCGTGAGCGGATGTCCTACCGCGAGGGGTTCGACCGGCTCGTTGCCAAGATTGATTAGGCGTGAGCGTGCTGACGACATCGAGATGAGCACGCCGGCCGTTGAGCCGCCTCAGGTTTCGCGGCCGGAAGGGCCGCAAAAGCCCGAGTGGAATCAGGCAGTCATCGGGGCAGCGGTGGCGCCCTGGACCTGCGGGCCAGCCTGAGGGCGAAGCGCGCCTTGGCCTTCAGGGCAGCAGCCTCAGTCGGCAGCAGGGCGCAGGATGCCGCCAATCAGGCCTGATCGGCGATGCGGAGCAGGCGGAAGATCTCGGCCAATCTCAGTGCGCCTGAGCGCGGCGGGCGGCCTTGGCGACCTGCCAGGTGCCCTTGAGAGCTGCCGAGAGGCAGACGCCCCAAGCCTCATTCGTGATGGCGCGGCGGGCCTTCGCGGCGGCGATAGCGGCCACCATGATGGCCTTGCGGTCGTAGCGGCCGGCGACGATCAGCGGCGTAGTGCGGGCCTCGCGACGCACCTTGATCTCGGCAGCGGCGGCGAAGGCACGCTGCGCCGCCATGGCGCGCCGCTCGGCGCCCGTGGAGGGCAGGCGGTCGGCTGCCAGCTCGTGCATGGCAGCGGACCAGGAGAGGGGGCGGTGGGAGGACATCGGTTGAAAGCTCCTGCCAGTTTGTTGCTGCCGCCGACAGACTTGTTAGAATACCCACAGCTTGGTGTGGTCAAGCTTGTGATGGGTATAAAAACAACCGGAATTGTGATGCTCACAACTGGGAACCAGCTACGAGCCGCACGGAGCTTGGTGGCAATGGATCAGGTCAGTCTGGCAGAGCGCGCAGGCGTAAGCGCAAACACGATCCGCGCCATGGAAGGCAAAGGCGCGCAGACACTCACCAGCGGCCTCGATACGGTGCGTGCCGTGCAGACTGCTTTGGAGAGGGCTGGGGTTGAGTTCTTAAATCATGGTCGACCCGGAGTCCGTCTCCGCGATCCGCAGCCATGAGGCGTTGTCCCGGCTTGGAGTTCATCCCTGGGAACAGGGGCGGTGCTGGCATCAGGTTCAGGCAGCGGAAGGCGTGACTTCACCGCCCACGGCGTCTGAGCGAAAAGCCGCGGCCAAGCGCCACAATGAGCGAGTGAAGCTGTTTGCCACCAGCGCAAACACCATTGGGCTCGGGATCTTCGCCGTCTCAGTGGTCGGACCTAGCTTCGGCCAAACGGCTGCCCAAGCAGCCTTCCTGCCCTGGTGGGCTGGTTTGCTGACTTTCGTAGGCCTACATTGTGCTGCGCAGGCCGCCTACAGCCTCATGAAGCCCGAGGATTGACCGTGAACACCCTTGCAGATTGGCAGACATACGGACTGCCCCTGTTCGCGGCCGTGTTCGCCATCGTCGGCCTCGGTGCACTCTGGCTGTCATCGCGTCGCTTCGATCGCCGTTTTGGCGGCGTCAGCACAATGGACGTGAGCGCCGGCGGTAGCCCAACGCACTTCGCGCGCTTCCCACTGCCCGCGCCGCCACGTAACGCAGCCTAATACGCAAGTGGTGGTGGTCAAGGGCCCTGGCTCCCGATGCCGCTGACCTACGCCATCGGTGATCTCCACGGCCGCTCCGACCTGCTCCTCCTGATGCTCCGGCGCATTCGCCAACATCGCGCCGGCGAGCCGCGCCGCCTCGTGCTCCTGGGCGACTACGTCGACAAAGGGCTGGACAGTGCCGGCGTCGTCTGGCTGCTGCGCCTCGTCCAAAGCCAAGATCCGGGTGGGGTGGTCTGCTTGGCCGGTAACCACGACGACATGCTCGTGCAAGCCCCATCGGGTCCTGAAAGCCACCAGTTTTGGGTCGAGCGGGGCGGTCGCGCGACGCTTGCAAGCTACGGTGCCGAAAGGGCCGACGACATCCCCGAGGACGATCGCGCCTGGCTCGCCGCCCTGCCGACCCTCTACCAGGACGACCACCGCATCTACGTGCACGCGGGGCTGCGGCCAGGCGTGCCGATCGAGCCAGAGATCCGCACCGACCGGCTCTGGATCCGGGAGCCGTTCCTCTCAGCCGACTACGACTTCGGCAAGCACGTCGTGCACGGGCACATGCGCCAGCGCTCGGGTGAGCCCGATCTGCGACGTTCCCGCTCTAACCTCGACACGGACGCATGGCGGTCCGGCATCCTAACGGCCGGCGTGTTTGACGACGCGGCCTCGGGTGGCCCGGTCGAGGTGATCCAGGCGACCGGCTCGGCGGCGAATTAAGGACACTTTGGTTGGGTGTCAGCGCACGAAGGAGCGGAGCCCCAGCAAGGCGACGTCTGGAATGCGCAACATCCCGAGGGCTTCAGCCTGGAACGCAAGACCGGCGCACGCGATGCCCAGCAGCGTCGCCAAAATGGGCGCTGGAGGCGTCGAGCGCGGTTCGAAGTCGGCACGCTGCAGAAGTCGTTTGTTCAGCCTGAAACCAGCCATCCGATGCCCCCCCGGGGTAATTACTCAGGGGGTGCGTCCGGCTTTGGCGTGACGCCGGTGGGGCGCTGCTGCGGGGCGCCCGGGGCGCCTCTTGCCGAGTGCCGATTTCACTGATTCCCTCGTGGGATGGGCCGCCACGAGCTGGAACGCCTGAGCAAGGAGGAGTTGATCGAGCTGGTGCTGCGCCTGCAGCGCCCGGACAAGACCTCGCGCACCTCCTCCAAGCCGCCCTCGACCGATCGCAAGGAGCGGCGCGAGCAGGCCAAGCCCGGCGGTGCCAAGCCCGGTCACGAGGGACATAGCCGGACGCTCAGCCCCAATCCCGACGAGGTCGTCGCCCACCGCCCGGGTCATTGTTCTTGCTGCGGCGGCACCTTGGCAGCGGATCTGCCGGCCGAGATCGTCAGCGTGTGCGAGCAGATCGAACTGCCCGAGGTGACGCCGTTCGTCACGCAGCATCAGCGGCTCGCCGTGCGTTGCCCGGCTTGTGGCACCCGCGTCGTCGCTCCCGCGCCGCAGGCGGCGGCCGCCACGCCGTTCGGTCCACGCCTGCACGCGGTGGCGACCTACCTGAAGACCTTCCAGGCTCTGTCCTACGAGCGCCTGCAAGCCGCGCTTGTCGATCTGTTCGGGCTGACCCTCAGCCAGGGCGGACTGATGAACCTGCTTCGTCGAGCCCAAAAGCAGTTCCGTGCCGGCCGCGAGGCGGCGGTCTCGGCGCTGCGCCGAGCTGAGGTGGTGGCCTCAGACGAGACCGGGGTGCGCATCGAGGGCAGCAACGCGTATCACTGGGTGTTCTGCTCGGACGAAGCGGTGGTGCATCACGCCGCCTCGACGCGCGCCGCCGCGGTAGCACACGCGATGATGGACGACCATCGGCCTGCGGTGTGGATCTCGGACCGCTACACCGCCCAGCAGGGCCACGGCGAGCGTCACCAGACCTGCCTGGCGCATCTGGCGCGTGATGCCGCCTACGCGGTCGAGGTCAGCGAGGATCCGGTGCCGCTGCGCCTGCAGCTCTGGCTCGGGTCTGTGTTCAGCTTGGCCGAGCGCGTCACCAACTTGGCGGCCTCGACGCTCGCGGCCAAGCGCCGAGCGCTGGACCGGCAACTGTCCGACATCCTGTCCGCCCCGAGCCGGTGCGATCTGACCCGCGCGCTGCAGGCCAAGATCGGGCGAGCCCGCGATCAGCTCCTGGTCTTCCTCGACCATCCAGGCCGCGTGGCGGTCACGAACAACGGGTGTGAGCGAGCCTTGCGACCGGCCGTGGTGCAGCGGAAAGTGACGAACGGCTACCGGGCCATGTGGGCGGCCGCGGGCGAAGCGGACGTACGCACGGTCGTCGACACCGCTCGCCTCTCGGGCGCGAATACCTTCGCCACCCTCCTCAAGACTATGGGCGCCTGATCGCTTCCCGCGCTCCACCTCGTCGCTGACAGGGTCAGACGGTTCGTGCACCGCGCGGACCCCCCTGGGTAATTACCCCCCGGGCTTGCTTTACCGGGATGGTATCAGTCGCGTTCCGAGCGTCGATGGCTGAAAGGCCACACATAAACCTACTATAGCGACGAGCGGCTGGAGTTCGTGCGCATGAACCGTGTGCGCCGGCCCCTCATGTTCAACGGGCGCCAGGCCCTTACCTACGTCGACCAGATGATGCAGCACGCCCGCGTCCACGGAGGGCTCAACCTGTGATCGACTTCAATCGCGCCTGGCAGGAGCTGGAGGCTTATTGGGCGAGAACCTCGCGCCCGACGGAGGACGAGGCCGACCGCGTTCATGCGTCCCTAGAGCGTCGCACGGGTCCTGGAGGACAAGATTGGAAGGATCTGCTCGCCATCGCCCTCTACGATGTCGGGCTGGAGGCGGTCTTCCAAGACGACATCATCGTCGGGATTGAGAAGCGGGCCTGATCATGCCTCTCGGCTGCCCAGAGTATCTTCTGCCTCCCTGGTCAGACTAGGGTGGCACACCGATCACTGAAGCAGCGGTCGGTCCCGCAGCAGAACCATCAGCAGCGCCGTCGTGACGGCTCGCCGCCGTTCGTCCGGATCGCAATCCGGCTCCGCCATGAAGCGCTTCGCAGCCGGATAGGCGTCCACGGCAGCCGCGAGATCGACCGTGAAGACGCCCACCTCGTGCGACCGCGTCGTCGGATCGGCGAGGTAGACCTGGACCGCCTCGGCCAGGGCTTTCATGTCGATCGGCGGCGCAACGAGCTTCTCGGGCCGGTCGTCGTCGCTCATAGCCTCCCGGCCTCCCTCACCATCGCGCTCTCGCCCGCAGTTCCCGCGCCCTCGCGTGTGCTGTCGAACGTCGGCAGAGGGTCACGAAACCGGCCACGCCGGCGATTAGGATGACGGGCGTGAAGAAGGCGTAGGAGGCTGCGTTCATGCCTTCGCCAGTAGCATCGCCGTCCTTACCGCCTCCTTCCGGAGACTGTCCATCGCGTCTGCCCACACCATCACCTCCCGGGCTCAGGGATGCGCCAGGACCGCGATGGCAGCAGCTTCAATGACGCTGTAAACCATCAGTCTCATTCAAAGCCTGTGTGAGTAGACGGCCAACTTGGAAAAGGCAAATCTCGATCATCTGCACGAGCACCTCATCCTGTGAGCGCCGAGCGGCGCTGAGTGCCAAGATCAGGTAATCTGCGGCTTGGTCAAAAGAGGAGATCGGCTCAAACGCGGGTATGGGCTTGCCCGGGTCAAAAGCCTCCAGATGCCCCTCGGCCTCTGCTCTTTCGAACTCGACTTGGTCGGCTTGGGTCACCGAGCCGAGGTAGCCGAGCAACTCGAATGAGTTTGGGCAGAAGGACGGCATCGCGCAATCTTTCACCCATGTGTAAGACCCGTCCGCAGTTCTCAGCCGGTACACCATCGTGTAGCTCGTGGCCTGGGCAACGGCGGACATAAAGGTCTGCTCGGCCAGTGGACGGTCCTTAGGATGGACGACCTCGAGCCAACCGCTGCCGCGGGCCTGCTCTGCCGGCTGTCCAGTAGCCTCGTGCCATTCAGCGCAGACGTATGCGACTTGGCCCTGTTTATCTGCCGCCCAGATCATGAAGCGCTCCCCGGCGGGGCTTACGATGGGCGCGCCGCGTGATCATTAAAAGGGTCAATTGTCCACGCTGTTCCATCGCGGGTGTGTCACCTATCGCACCAGGACACCCCTAACGTCGGTGGAGGCCTTGCGTCTTTATAGCACCCACGAGAGCGTCCTCCATGAGGCATCCCGCCTTGTAGATCTCGCTGAGGGGAGAGGTTGGGCCCGCCATAGGGCCAGCATACTTCCTGTACTTCCCGGCTATCATGCTCCAATACCGCGCCGGCTGGTCATCAGCTCAATTGCCTACAATACTGTTTCCTGCAAGTTATTAGCACATGTCGAACAGCGATATAGGCCCAGCATGGCAGTCATCATATGTCAAAGACTAAGGCCCGCTTGTGCGTGATTGAAGGCCCTTCTGCGGCTTGGTTACCTTCGGCTGCTGGTTCATTTGACCGCGCCGCACAGCGGATGCGAAACGGGAGAAGTAGATGCTAGGCGACACACGATCGCGCGGCGTTTGGCTTGATCGGCCCCGGCCGGTTGAACTCGGTGGTTTGCGCGACCTCGGCTCTTTGCCTCTGCAGCGTGTGAGGCAGATTGAGGGGGTGCTTGGCGTCGAGATTGACTCAACGCTGAGCACTGCAACCGCTGGCGATGCCACGCTGATGCTCCTGGAGCAGCAGGCCATCGAGTTGGTGCGTGCTTTCACTCAAATCGCTGATGCGGATGCGCGTCAGCGGCTGCTGAAAGCCGTCGAGGTAGCTGCCAAGCGCGACGGAGCCGCCGTTTAGCCCAGGCGGTAGGCGGGTGCCGGCTATGTCCCGAACTCCCAGACCGGAATGCCCCTGTACCGCACCGGCTCGTCCTTCCAGGCCGTCACCTTCCCGAACTTGATCCAGCGCTCTGTAACCTCGATCATGTCGGCCCAGAACGGCATCAGCACGCCGGTCCAGTCGCCCCGGATGATGCCGTGCTTGGGATGCACCCCGAACAGCGTGATGGTGTCCCAGCCCATGGCGTCGGCCTGCTCGCCGAAGCGGGTCACGAAGTCGGCGCAGCGCTCGTGCGTCTCGCGCCACTCGTCGGGCTTGAAGTTCGGACAGGGCGGCTGCGCGGTCGAGAGGCTGGCGAGCCCCTTGGACCAGGCGAGGACGGTGGGCGGCAGGGAAGCAGGGAGGTCGAGGAGGTTCATGCCGGGCATAGGCACCATCCTCGAACGAGATGCCAGACCCAGTCGCAATGCATCGCTTTCACGCTGGCCCACTGCGAGGCGACGAGTTCCCTGGGTGAGCTGGAGCAGCTGGCTAGTGGAACAGGTCTGACGCTTGGTACCCGGGCGCGACGTCCGCAGCGGGTGGAAGCGGGCCCGTGTGCTCGGCATTTGCAGAGACCCACAAAACAGGTCAGCAATGCTGACCTCTTGCTCGTTGCGGACGCCGCATGTTCGACCTGCACTCCTATGCCCTGTTCCTCGCCACCGCCGTGGTGCTCGTCCTCTCGCCGGGACCTGACACGGTGCTGATCCTCTCGCGCACGCTCGCGTCGGGAACCGCCGCGGGGCTGATGACCCTTGTGGGTACGCAGGTCGGCAACGTCATTCACGCCGTTCTCGCGGGCGTGGGCGTCTCCACCGTCATCCTCCTCTTCCCGGTCGCGTTCACGGCTCTGAAGTTCGTGGGCGTCCTCTACCTCCTGTACCTCGCCGTCATGGCGTGGCGCGCGCCTGCGACGCTTGATCTTGATCCTGCCCTTCGAGATCGGGCGGGATATGCCGGACGCTTCTTCGTCCAAGGGCTCGCCAACAACCTCGCCAACCCGAAGATGATCGCGTTCTTCCTGGCGCTGTTCCCGCAGTTCGTGCACCCGGAGGCTGGTTCGCTCGCGCTTCAGAGTCTCGTTCTCGGCCTGACGCTGGCACTCATGGCCGTGGCCTGGATAGGGTTCGTCGTGGTCGTCGTGGGTCGGTTCAGGGCGGTGGTGGCGTCGAGCACCACCTTCCTGAAGATCGCCAACCGCCTCGCGTCCGTGACCTTCGCTGGGCTTGCCTGCCGGTTGGCATTCGAGGAGAGCAGTTAGCACCGCAAAGCCGAGCGTCCGCAGTGGGTGGGCGGCGTCGGTTCAGCAGACAGGTGCTGAATGGTGAAGTCGCGCCACTCCCGGAAATTCGCTCTAGGTCGCTGGAATGGTCTCTCGATAGCTGACAGCGAGTTTTTCGACGCCGCCATATAGCTCCTCTTGTCTGATATTGCGCTCGCGACGAGGAATAATCCGATCACTCTAGACAACCCGATTGACAGTAAGCCTAACGCTGCGCGACACCTTCGATCTGGCAACCGGGTGAATGCCTGAAGGAGACTCCGATGCACCCTGCTCTTTGTGTCGTCTTACTTGCACTCGCTGGTTATCTGATGTCACTGAGTGGCAGTAGTAGCAACGCGCAAGAAGATTACCGGTTAAGCTGTAAGCCTCCATTGAAGTTCATGGCCGGCGCTTGTGTAGTAGCTTGCTATGCAGGGTATGAGGATCAGGGCCGCTGGTGCGAGTTGCGACGTAGCGGTGGCAGCGGTGGAGGCTGAGCGGAATTGGTCCTGAACCAGTCAGTGACCGTCAGTGGTGCGGACCTCGCTGGGGACGCACCCCGTGATCGAGGGTCGCCTCGTTGCAGCGGCAGCGACCGCCGTGGCGGTCCTTGCACACAGGTGAAATGGCCCAAATAGCCACCGCGATGCAGCTCGCCGCACGGAGCGGCAGGCGAGCAATTACCCGGAGGGAAAGATGCTCGACACTCCGCAGCCGGATCTGGCATCCGTCGTCGAGATCATCGCCGAAGCCGAGGATCACGGAACGGACTGGCAGGAGGCCGTCATCTGCGCCTTCCCGGGCATTGACGATGCCGTGCTCTGGCAGGCTCGCGCCGAGTTCAAGCTCGGTGAGACACTGACGTTGATCGAGGAGATCCGAGAAGGGCGGCAGGGGGGAGCAGTCAGCAGAACGCCCGCCGGAGGGTTAGGACCTTGGCGGGCGCGCTGTAGGCAGCAGCTCTGACACTCTGTGAACGGGGGGCATGTCAGGCTGCCGGATCCGCCCCAAAACAAAGAGGCCGCCCTTGCGAGCGGCCCGAAGTCTAGGGAGGAAACGCCCGTGATGGGCAATCCCCATGTGGGGATCACCAGTCCAGCGTGACGTGCGCCAGCGCACGCCGAATGCTGATCCTAGGCCGCAGCACCCTTCCGACGTTGCTGGCCGAGGCCGAAGCTCTTGGCGAGTTCCGAGCGAGCGGCGGCGTAGCTAGCGGCTACCATGGGGTAGTCGCGCGGCAGACCCCACTTCTGGCGGTACTGCTCGGGGGTGAGCCCGCGGGTGGTCAGGTGGCGCTTCAGCGACTTGTAGGGCTTGCCGTCCTCGAGGCTGATGATGTGATCCGGCGTGACCGTCTTGCGGATCGGGACCGGCGGCGTGAGCTTCTCGGGCTCTGGCACGGCTGGCTTGTCGAGCGTGCTGAGCGACGCGTGCACGGACTCAATCAGGCCTGGCAGATCCGAGGGTCTGACCACGTTGTTCGAGACGTAGGCGCTGATGATCTCGCTCGCCATGGTGATGAGGTCGACTCCGGGTGCTTCAATCTCGCTCATTGTCTTTCCATACATTGAAAACGCGCGTATGTAGCACCAATACGTATTTGTCAACAGGTGGTGCAGAGCATTTGAGTGTGCGAATATTTCAATAGAAGTTGCGCACCGCCGCCAACCGGACCTCCACGACCAAGCACAAGTGGGCAGATGCAGCTATATCTAAGCCGTCGCCGGCCCAGCCTCGAAAGGATATGGCCGAACTTTCGGCCCTGCTCGCGGCACAAGCTCCGATCATTCCAAGCCTTGCTCACCCGCGCCTACCGGCACGTGATCGCGCCACCGACGGTAGTTGCGCCATTCTGACCGGATCTTCCTGGGCGCTTGTAAGCCTGTCTGAGGCTGCTACACGGGCGCCCTCTCTCGCGGACGCACTCCTGTGGCGGTCCGGCTCCGCCTGCAGGCTGGATCGCGAGGGAGTTCGTGATGACGGGTCGGTGGCGGACCAGTTCTCCCTGCCGGCCTGTGAGGCTCAGTGGGCCGGGTGGTCACGAGAGGGTCAGTGCGGCGGAGAACAGGAACCGCGACGCCGGCTCATGGCCCACATGATCTCTCGGCCGTGAGTTGGATCCTCACCCAACCTGCAGGTTGCCGGCGGACTGCTTGCCGCT
>NZ_QOWC01000132.1 GCF_003574465.1 Methylobacterium crusticola | reverse complement strand
GACCGCCTCGCCGCGGGCGAGCGCGCCCTGGCGCAGGCCGATGTGCGGGCGCGGGGAGCGCTCGAGGCCCTCGCGGCGGCCCGGGAGGCCCGGGCGGCGGCGGCGGCCGCCCACGAGGCCCGGGTCCGGCGCCTCGAGGAGATCGCCCGCACGGTCGCGGACACGCTCGAGACCACGCCCGAGGGCCTGTTCGCCCTCGCGGGGGCGGCGCCGGAGGAGCCCCTGCCGGAGGCGGGCGCCGTCGAGCCGCGCCTCGCTAACCTGAGGGCCGACCGCGAGCGGCTGGGCGCCGTGAACCTGAGGGCCGAGGCCGAGCTCGGCGAGGCCGAGGGGCGCCGCGACGACCTCGGGCGCGAGCGCGACGACCTGGTGGAGGCGATCCGGCGCCTGCGCGGCGCCATCGCGGGCCTCAACCGCGAGGGCCGGGAGCGGCTGCTCGCCGCCTTCGCGGCGGTGAACGGGCATTTCGAGCGCCTGTTCACCACCCTGTTCGGCGGCGGAACCGCCGCGCTGACGCTCGTCGATTCCGACGACCCCCTGGAGGCGGGCCTCGAGATCCTGGCGCGGCCCCCGGGCAAGAAGCCCCAGACCATGACGCTGCTCTCCGGCGGCGAGCAGGCGCTGACCGCGACGGCGCTGATCTTCGCGGTCTTCCTCACCAACCCGTCGCCGGTCTGCGTGCTGGACGAGGTCGACGCGCCCCTCGACGACGCCAACGTCGAGCGCTACTGCGACCTCCTCGCCGCGATGGCGCGCGACACCGACACGCGCTTCATCGTCATCACCCACAACCCGATCACCATGGCGCGGATGGACCGCCTGTTCGGGGTGACGATGGCCGAGCGCGGCGTGTCGCAGCTCGTCTCGGTCGACCTCGCGACCGCCGGGGGCCTGGCCGAGACGGTTTGACGAGAGGCGCGCGCGAGGCGCCGAATCATCTGTCAAACCAATGGGTTATGCCCACACCAGGGTGCCTTGACACTCAAGGTGGGCGAAACTATGGTGCGCCGCGCTCGAAGGGGGCATCCGGACCGGATCTCTTCGCCTTGTCACCGTGAGGTTTCGCCATGGGCGGCACAGACCCACGGGGTGAAGGCGGCACCGGGCAGGGTCCCGCCCCCGACGACGACCTCTCCGCGAGGCTCAAGCGTCTCGAAACGCAGATCGACCGGACGCGGCCCCCGGCCGCTCCCGATCCGTCCTCGCGTTCCGGGACGTCCGGTGGGCCCTCGTCCCTCGGCATCGCCATGCGGCTCTCGACGGAGTTCGTGGCGGGCGTGCTGGCGGGCGGCTTCCTTGGCTGGGGCTGCGACCGACTCCTGGGCACCAAGCCCTGGGGCCTGATCGTCCTGCTCGTCCTCGGTTTCGCGGCCGGGATCTACAACGTGATGCGGGTGTCGGGATATTTTCCGGCCACGGACACGAAGAAAGACCCGACAGGGTCTTGATCATCCGGTGGATGCCGTGCATCCGCCAGCACGGACGACCAGGCGGCGGGGCACGGCCCGCGGCAGCGACACACGAGGGGCGGGACCGGCATGGCCGTGAAGATGGATCCGATACACCAGTTCGAGCTGAAGCCGCTGGTTTCGTTCGGGCATGTCGGCCACCAGGAGATCGCCTTCACGCAGTCGGCGCTGTACATGTTCGTCGCCGTCGGGCTGATCGCGCTCCTGACCATCTGGGCCACCGGCCGCCGTGCCGTCGTGCCGGGCCGGATGCAGTCGCTCGCCGAGGTGTTCTACGAGTTCATCGCCTCGACGGTGCACCAATCCGCCGGCCACGGCAGCGAGCGCTTCGTGCCGCTCGTGTTCTCGCTGTTCATGTTCGTGCTGCTCCTGAACCTGTTCGGGATGATCCCGTACGCGTTCGCGGTGACGAGCCACATCATCGTCACCTTCATGCTGGCGCTGGTGGTGATCCTGACCGTGGTGATCTACGGCTTCATGGCGCACGGCACGCACTTCCTCGGCCTGTTCGTGCCGCCCGGCGTGCCGGGCTGGCTCAAGCCCCTCATCGTGGTGATCGAGGTGGTGTCGTTCATCTCGCGCCCGATCAGCCTGTCGGTGCGCCTCTTCGCCAACATGCTGGCCGGCCACATCGCGCTCAAGATCTTCGCGGGCTTCGTGCCGGCGCTGCTCGCCGCCGGCGTGTGGGGCATCCTCTCGCCGCTGCCGCTGGTGCTCTCGGTCGCCGTCACGGCGCTGGAGATGCTGGTCGCGGTGCTGCAGGCCTACGTCTTCGCCACGCTGACCTCGATCTACCTCAGCGACGCGCTGCACCCCGGCCACTGAGCGCCGGTCCCCGCGCAGGCCCCTTCCCACCCCGGTTCGCCGTGTCGCGGCCGGATCCCACCCGCCAGACGACTAGACGACCTTAGGAGCACTCTGATGGATCCCGTTGCTGCGAAGTACATCGGCGCCGGCCTCGCCTGCCTCGGCATGGCGGGCGCCGCCATGGGCCTCGGCAACCTGTTCGGCCAGTTCTTCGCCGGCGCCCTGCGCAACCCCTCCGCGGCCGACGGCCAGCGCGCCAACCTCCTCCTCGGCTTCGCGCTGACGGAAGCGCTCGGCATCTTCTCGCTGCTCGTCGCGCTGCTGCTTCTGTTCGCCGTCTGATCCCGTCGGGACGGGCGTCCCGCCCGGGGCGTCGGTCCCCGCGGGACGGATCCCGGCATCCTCCCGGCGCACCGGCCGCGACTCGGGCGCCGGTGCGCCCGCACGCGTCGAGGCGCCCGCACGAACCCGCGACCGCCGCACCCATCCCGGTGCGCGGCGGTTGGACGGCCGGACCGGCCGAGCGCCCGGCGGGAGCGCTTCGTCTCCCCCACACCCGGACGACACCATGGCGCAGCCACACCCCCCCGCGGCCCCGCACGAGGGCCTGATCCACGAGCCGGCCACCGAGCACGGCGGCGGCTTCCCGCCCTTCGAGAGCTCGACCTTCGCGGCGCAGGTCCTGTGGCTCGCGCTCGCCTTCGGGCTGCTCTACTACCTGATGGCCAAGGTCGCCCTGCCGCAGATCGCCGGCATCCTGCACGACCGCCAGGGCCGCCTCGCCGGCGACCTCGACGAGGCCTCCCGGATGAAGTCCGAGGCCGATGCCGCCCGCGACAGCTACGAGCGCTCCCTCAAGGAGGCGCAGGACAAGGCCAAGGGCATCGCCCAGGCCACCCGCGCGCAGCTCGCCGCCGAGGCCGACACCCGCCGCAAGACCCTGGAAGGCGAGCTCGCCGCCAAGATCGGCGAGTCCGAGACGCTGATCCGCAGCCGCACCGCGACCGCCATGGGCAGCGTGCGCGAGGTGGCGGCCGACGCCGCGACCGCGATCGTCGAGCGCCTCACCGGCCAGGCTCCCGACCGGGCCGCCGTCGAGACCGCCTACGACCGCACCCAGACCGCCCACTAGGCCCCGCGAGGATCAACCCCCATGCTGTTCGATGCGGAGTTCTGGGTCGCGGTCGCCTTCGTGGTGTTCTGCGGCATCGTCTGGAGGGCGGGCGGCTTCCACCAGATCGTCGCCGGCCTCGACAAGCGCGGCGACCGCGTGCGCAAGGAGCTCGACGAGGCTCGCCGCCTGCGCGAGGAGGCCGCCGCGGTGCTGGCCGACTACCAGCGCCGCCGGGCCGAGGCCGAGCGCGAGGCCGCCGCCATCGTGGCGAGCGCCCGCGAGGAGGCGGAGGCCGCCGCCGCCGAGGGCCATGCCCGCCTGAACGAGTTCGTGGAGCGCCGCACCCGGGCGGCCGAGGCCAAGATCGCCCAGGCGGAGGCCCAGGCCACCGCCGAGGTCAGGGCCGCCGCCGCCGAGGCGGCCGTGCGGGTCTCCGAGACCATCCTGCGCGAGAAGGTCAGCGGCGAGGCCGCCCAGGACCTCATCCGCCGCAGCCTCGGCGAGATCAGGACCCGCCTGCGGGCCTGAACCGGCCGGCCCGCGCGACCGGATCCCGCCGCGATCGGGAGCCGCCTGCGGGCGGCTCTCGCGTTTTCGGGCGGTCCCGACCCGGGGGCCGGTCCGGGAGTTCCTGCCCGGCGGGCCGCCGCGCAGCCGACATATCGGTCCGTCAGTCGCGCGCAGACGCGCCGGCCTGCGGGCTCGTCGCCGATTCACTCGCGAATAAATCGATCGCGTCCGATCCTTCGTCGTGGCATAGATCCGGACCGACGCGGATGCCCGGCCCTGCGATGACGCTCTACTATTTCCACTTCCAGTCGGGCGACCGCCTGATCGTGGATCCGGAAGGGATCGACCTGACGGGCCCGGCCGACGCCCTCGAGATGGCGGCGAAGCTCGCCGCGGACCTGCTCGCCGACCGCGAGGTCGCCTGCGACTGGGCCCGCAGCGCCTTCCGGGTCGAGGACCAGCACAGGCGCCGGGTGCTCAGGCTCCCGCTGGCGGCCGTGCGGGCGAAGGCGGGCCGCCGGCGCGCGCGCATGAACTGAGGGCGCGGACGGGCGCACCCCCCCCGGGCGGGCCCGCGCCGCCTCAGGGGCGCGCGGCCAGGAAGTCCAGCACGCCCTTCTTGTGGATCTTGTCCCCGACCGCGAGGTTGTGGTCGCGGTTCGGGATGTCGAGGGCGCGCGCGTTCGGGATCAGGGCGGCGAGGGCCGGGCCGGAGCCCGCGACGGTGTCGGTCGTGCCGACGGAGACGAGGGTCGGGACGTCGATCTGCGCCACCTCGGCGCGCGACAGGGTCTGGCGCGAGCCCCGCATGCAGGCGGCGAGCGCCCGCAGGTCGCTGCGGGTCTGCTCGGCGAAGATCCGGAACGAGCGGGCGACCGGGTCGGCGACCGCGGCGCTGCCCTGCGCCTCCATGGCCTCCGGGATGCCGGCCGGCAGGCCCCTTCCCTCGACGAGGTGGATGCCGAGGCCGCCGAGGAGCGCCGCGCGCACCCGGTCCGGGTGGAGGAGGGCGAGGTAGGCGGTGATCCGGGCGCCCATCGAGTAGCCCATGACGTCGGCCCGCGGCAGGCCGAGATGGTCGAGCAGCCGGCGCGCGTCCTCGGCCATCAGGTCGGAGGCGTAGGCCTCCGGATCGTAGAGCTTGCCGCTCCGGCCGTGGCCGCGGTTGTCGAGCGCGACGACGCGGTAGCCGGCCTCGGTCAGCGTGCGGACCCAGAACGTGTTGACCCAGTTCACGGCGTGGTTCGACGCGAAGCCGTGGATCAGCAGGACGGGATCGCCCGGCCCGCGGGCGGGCGCGGCGTCGATGTAGGCGATCGTGACGCCGTCGGAATCGAAGGTCTGCATCGCGCTACGGGGCTCCGGAAGGCTCTCTCGCGGCCTCTCCCTTAGGCGGCCGAGCGGGGAATTGCGACGGCCTTCGCGCCGGTCCGGGCCGTTGCGGGATGCCGGCCGGGGTGGCATGAGGCGGCACGCCCGACCCCGCCGCCGGCCACGATCCTGCGGCAATCGGGTATCATGAACCGGTGCCATGACCCAGAGCCCCCAGTCCCTCGGGACCCAGCCCTTCGGGACCTACGCCCCCGCCGGCCTCGTGCGCTGGATCGTGGCGCGCACCGAGCGCCTTCCCGACGAGGATTGGAGCGCCCGCCGCCTCGCCCTCCTGCTGCGCCGCTTCGCGATCCAGCTCCTGCGCGGGCGCCCGCTCGACGTCGAGCGCTACGGCGCCCGCATGCGCCTGCACCCCTACAACAACAACTGCGAGAAGAAGGTGCTGTTCACCCCGCAATTCTTCGATCCGCTCGAGCGCCGGCTCCTGGCGGACCGGTTGCGGCCGGACTGCGTCTTCCTCGACATCGGGGCGAATGTCGGCGCCTACGCGCTGTTCGCGGCGGCGCTCGCGGGGCGGGGCGCCCGCATCCTGGCGGTCGAGCCGCAGCCCGACGTGTTCGACCGGCTCGCCTTCAACATCGCCCAGAACCCGTTCGGCACCATCAAGGCCGTGGCCTGCGCGGTGGCCGACAAGGCGGGCGACCTGACGCTGTTCGTCGATCCCCGCAACCGGGGCGAGTCGAGCCTCAAGGTGGTGGGCACCAACGAGGGCGCGGCGATCCGGGTGCCCGCCGTGACGCTGCTCGACCTCGTGCGCGGCGAGGGCTTCTCCCGCATCGACGCGGTCAAGCTCGACGTCGAGGGCGCGGAGGACCTGGTCCTGGAGCCGTTCCTGCGCCAGGCCCCGCCCGCGCTGCATCCCGGCCTCCTCATCGTCGAGGACGGCACCGACCTCTGGCAGACCGACCTCGCCGCGCTGCTCGCCCGCCACGGCTACCGCCGCATCGCCAAGACGCGGCTGAACCTGATCTTCGAGCGGGACGGCGAGGCCGCCTACCCGGCCTCCACCGGGATCTCCCCGGCGAGCGTCACCTCCTCGGGCGTGACCCGGCAGGCGTAGGCGCGGGCCGCGACCCCGGCCGCCCGCGCCCGCCGGAAGGCCGCCGCGAAGGCGGGATCGAGGTCGCCCGCGACCGCGAAGCGCGCGGCCCGCATCTGCACCACCCAGATCACCAGGGCGCGGCCGCCGCCCCGCACGACCGCGGCGAGCTCGTCCATGTGGCGGGCGCTGCGGGCGGCGACGCAGTCGGGGAACTCGGCGAGCCCGGGCCGGCGCATCAGGTGGCAGTTCTTCACCTCGACGTGGATCGGCCCGTCGGCGTCGCCCGCCAGGAAGTCGACCCGGCTCGCCCGGCCGTAGGCGACCTCCGCGCGCCAGGAGGTGGCGGCCGCCAGGGGCGCGAGGCGGCCGGCGCGGAACGCCTCGGCCACGAGGGCGTTCGGGCGGGCGGTGTCGATCCCGACCCATTGCGGCCCGCCCGGCAGGTCGGCCTCGACCAGCTCCCAGGACCAGGCGAGCTTGCGGGCCGGGTTGGTGGAGGCGGAGACGAGCACCCGGCTGCCCTCGCCGAGGAGCCCGAGCATCGCCCCCGGATTGGCGCAGTGGGCCGTGACCACGCGGCCGTCGGGGAGCGCGACGTCGGCGAGGAAGCGCTTGTAGCGGCGCAGGAGCCGCCCCGCGGTCAGCGGGCCCGGGAAGCGCACGGGGGAATCGGGGCGGAGAGGGGCATCCGCCGCGCTTAGCAGGCGGCGCGCCCGGGGACCACGCCCGCGCGGGCCGCCGCGTGAGACTCGGCGGGCGCCCGCGCCGCCGCTTGAGACTCGGCAGGCGCCCGCGCCGCCGCTTGAGCCTCGGCGGGCGCCCGCGCCGCCGCTTGAGACTCGGCAGGCGCCGCGATAGAGCGGGGGCGTGCGCGCCCCGCCCACCCGAAGGATGCCCGATGCCCGACGCCCGCTCCACCCCGGTCACGGCCGCCATCCTGGTCATCGGCGACGAGATCCTGTCGGGTCGGACCAAGGACAAGAACATCGGCTACATCGCCGAGTACCTGACCAGTTCCGGGATCGACCTGCGCGAGGTCCGGGTGGTGCCCGACGTGGCCGAGGAGATCGTCGCGGCCGTCAACGCGCTGCGGGCGCGCTACACCTACCTGTTCACCACCGGCGGGATCGGGCCGACCCACGACGACATCACGGCCGACTGCGTGGCGCAGGCGCTCGGCGTCGGCATCGACGTCGACCCCCGCGCCCGGGCGATGCTGCTCGAGCGCATCAAGGAGGCCGACCTGAACGAGGCCCGCCTGCGCATGGCCCGGATCCCCTTCGGGGCCGAGCTGATCGAGAACGCGGTCTCGAAGGCGCCCGGCTTCATGATCGAGAACGTGATCGTGATGGCGGGCGTGCCGGCGATCATGCAGTCGATGCTGGACGCCGTGGCGCCCCGGCTGCGGACCGGCGCGCGGGTGACGGCCGAGACCATCGAGGCCGGCAACCTGCCCGAGGGCGGCTACGCCTCGGACCTGGCGCTCGTCGCCAAGGCGCATCCGGGCGTCTCGATCGGCTCCTACCCGTCCATGACCCCGGCGGGGTTCCGCAACCAGATCGTGGTGCGCGGCCGGGACGGCGAGGCCGTGGCGGCGGCCCGCGCCGCGGTCGAGGCGCTGGTCGCCCGCCTGCACGCGGCCCGGGGCTGAAGGGGAGGCGCTCACCATGGCGGCACCGGGCGACAAGGCCTTTCCGGTCTCCTGGGACCAGTTCCACCGCGATGCCCGGGCCCTCGCCTGGCGGCTGGCCGGCGCCGGTCCCTTCGAGGCCATCGTCTGCATCACCCGGGGCGGGCTGGTCCCGGCCGCCGTGGTGGCGCGCGAGCTCGGCATCCGCCTGGTCGAGACCGTGTGCGTGGCGAGCTACCACGATTACCAGGAGCAGGGCGCCCTCCAGGTGCTCAAGGACGTGGCCCCGAGCATCCGGGCCATCGGCGACGGCCGCGGCCGCGGCGTCCTGGTGCTCGACGACCTCACCGACACCGGCAAGACCGCCCAGGTGGTGCGCGCCATGCTGCCGGACGCGCACTTCGCCACCGTCTACGCCAAGCCCGCCGGCCGGCCGCTCATCGACACCTTCGTGACCGAGGTGAGCCAGGACACCTGGATCTACTTCCCCTGGGACATGGGCCTCACCTACCAGGCCCCGATCCAGCCCGGCACCTCGGGCTAGGCCGCCTCGCCGGCGTCGGCGCGGGCCCGGCGCGAGGGCGCGCGTCGCGACGAGGCCCGGGGGCGCTCCGGCGCCGGGAATCCGGGGACGGCGGCGGAACTCCCGCTCCCGACGGGGCTTAGCAGTCGGGATCAACGCCGCCCCGAGCCTCCCCATGACCGAGCACGCCCGCGACGCGCGCGAGAAGGGCTCCCGCCGCGAGGAGGAGGTGGCCCAGGAGGTCGAGGACGAGCGCTGGCCGAGCGCCGTCGTCATCCACGAGGTCATCCGCCACGAGGGCGTCGAGGACCTCGCCCGCACGGCCTCGGCGCTGCTGCTCTCGGGCCTCGCCGCGGGGCTGTCGATGGGGTTCTCGCTCATCGTCACGGGCGTGCTCCAGGCCCGGCTCCCCGACGCGCCCTGGCGCTCGCTGGTGAGCGGCTGGGGCTACACGATCGGCTTCCTGATCGCCGTGATGGGCCGCCAGCAGCTCTTCACCGAGACCACCCTGACGCCCGTCCTGCCGCTGCTGCACGACCGCACCCCGGCGGTGCTCGGCCGCCTGCTGCGGCTCTGGTCCCTCGTGCTCGCCGCCAACCTCGCCGGGACGGTGCTGGTCGCCTTCGCGCTCGCCCACGCCGAGGTGTTCGAGGACGGCGTGAAGGCGAGCTTCGTCGCGGTGAGCCGGCACGCCATCGCGCACCCGGTCCCGGTCACGTTCCTGAAGGCGATCTTCGCCGGCTGGCTGCTCGCCCTGATGGTCTGGCTCCTGCCCTCGTCCGGCGGGGCGCGGCCGTTCGTGATCATGATCCTCACCTACATCATCGCGGTCTGCGAGTTCACGCACGTCGTCGCGGGCTCGGTCGACACCGCCTACCTGGTCTTCCTCGGCGAGGCGTCCTGGAGCGACTACGTCGTGCGGTTCTTCCTGCCGACGCTCAGCGGCAACGTCTTCGGCGGCGTGACCCTGGTGGCGGTGCTGAACTGGGGCCAGGTCGCGCCCGACATGGAGTGAGGGGCGGGAGCGCGGGCCGCCCGCGCCGGCCCTCCCCCCGCGGGCGTCCTCGCGTTGGACATCGCGGCGGCGCGCCTCTATGGCGGTCGGGTGCAGACCCGCCCTCCCCTTCCCCGCGCCGGCGGTCCCGCGTGGCCGCTGATCCGGCTCCTGGAGAAGCGGGACCGGCGCCGGCTGGCGCTGACCGCCCTCGGCCTCGTCGTGGCGGCGGCCCTCGAGGTCGTGGGCGTCGCCTCCGTGGTGCCGTTCCTGACCCTGGTGGGCGACCCGACCGCGATCGCGCGGGTGCCGGTGCTGGCGGCCCTGCGGGACTGGGTCGCCCCCGCGGATGCCCGCGGCTTCCTGATCCTGACCGGGTGCGCGGCCCTCGGCGCCATCCTGGTCACCAGCGCCACGAACGCGGCCGTCACCTACGCGCAGCTGCGCACCACGCACCTCATCGGCTACCGGCTGTCGCGGCGCCTGCTCGCCCGCTACCTCGCGGGCGGCCGCCTGGCCCTGGCGGAGGTCCACAGCGCCGCGCTCGCCAAGAACGTGCTGGCGGAGACCGACCGGCTCGTCGCCGGGGTCCTGACGCCGGCGACGGTGCTCGTCGCCCGCGTGCTCGCGGCCCTCGCCATCGTGAGCTTCCTCGTCGCCTACGAGCCGCGGCTCGCCCTGATCCTCGGCGCCGGCTTCGGCAGCCTCTACGTCGCGCTCTACGCGGCGATGCGCCGCCGCCTCGCCGTCCTCGGCGCCGCCGCGAGCCGCGACAACGAGCGGCGCTTCCGGGTGGTGAGCGAGTGCTTCGGGGCCCTCACCGAGCTCACCCTCTACGGCCGGGTCGGCAGCTTCTCGGCGGCCTACGACGCTCCCGCCGAGGCCCTGGCCCGGGCCAACGCCGCGAGCCTGCTGATCGGGCAGGTGCCGCGCTTCGCCGTCGAGGCCCTGGCCTTCGGGGGCGTCGTGGCGGTGGTGCTCTACGCCCTCAACCGCGGCGACGACACCGCCGGCATGCTGCCGCTGCTCGGCCTGTTCGCCTTCGCGGGCTACCGGCTGCTGCCGGCCTTCCAGAACATCTTCCTCAGCCTGTCGACCCTGCGCTACAACCTGTCGGCGGCCCGGATCGTGGTCGAGGGGCTGTCCGGGCCCGGGGGGCTGCCCGGGCCCGGGAGCGCACCCCGCACGGCCGAGCGCCTCCCGTTCCGGCGCGAGATCCGCCTCGAGGCCGTCAGCTTCGCGTACGGGCCGGAGGCGCCGACCCTGCGGGGCATCGACCTCGCGATCCCGGCGAACGCGACCGTGGGCTTCATCGGCCGCACGGGCTCCGGCAAGTCGACCCTGATCGGCCTCGTCCTCGGCCTCATGCGGCCCGCGTCCGGCCGGATCACGGTCGACGGCGTGCCCCTCGAGGCCGGAACGCTGCCGGCCTGGCAGAACCGCGTCGGCTACGTCCCCCAGGAGGTCTTCCTCATCGACGACACCGTGACGGCCAACATCGCCCTCGGCGTCCCGGCGGACGCGGTCGACCACGCGGCGGTCGAGCGCGCCGCCCGGACCGCCGAGATCCACGACGCGATCCTGGCCTGGCCGGGGGGCTACGGCGCCCGGGTCGGCGAGCGCGGCGGACGCATCAGCGGCGGCCAGCGCCAGCGCCTCGGCATTGCCCGGGCGCTCTACCACGATCCCGACGTGATCGTGTTCGACGAGGCCACGAGCGCCCTCGACCACGAGACGGAGGCCGCCGTGATGGCCGCCATCGCGCGCCTGTCCGGGACCCGCACCATCCTGATGATCGCCCACCGCCTCACCAGCCTGGCCTGCGCCGACGCCGTCCACGTCCTGGAGGGCGGCCGCCTCGTCGCCTCTGGCAGCCTCGCCGAGGTGGCGCCGCGCATCGGCGCGGCGGCGTAGGCGGCGATGTGCGGCATCGCGGGCCTCGTCGACCCGAGCGCCGGCGCCGACGCCCTGGCGCAGGCCGCTGCCCGGATGACCGACGCCCTCGCGCGCCGCGGCCCGGACGGGCGCGGGGTGTGGTGCGAGGCGGGCGCCGGGATCGCCCTCGGCCACCGGCGGCTCGCCATCATCGACCTCAGCGAGCGGGGCGCCCAGCCCATGGCGTCGCGGGACGGCCGCTGGGTCGTGACCTACAACGGCGAGCTCTACGACGCCGCCGCGCACGCGCCGGCGCTGGCGGCCGGCGGCCACGTCTTCGCGGGCACCTCGGACACCGAGGTCCTGGTGGAGCTGATCGCCCGCCACGGCGTCGCGGACGCCCTCGCGCGCGTCGAGGGGATCTTCGCCTTCGCGGCCTTCGACCGGGCCGAGGGCCGGCTCTGGCTCGCCCGCGACCGCATGGGCGTGAAGCCGCTCCTCTACGCGGTCGCGGGGCGCCGGCTCCTGTTCGGCTCGGAGCTGCGCGCCCTCCTGGCGCATCCGGGCCTCGCGCGGCGCATCGACCCGGCCGCTTTGTCGAGCCTCCTGCGCCACGGCTACGTGCCGGCCCCCGGCACGCTGCTCGCCGGCGTGCGCAAGCTCGCGCCCGGCACGCTCCTGTCCTGGCGCCCCGGCGAGGCGGCGCGGGAGGAGGCCTATTTCAGCCTCGACGCCGTGCGGCGGGCCGGGGAGGCGGACCCGTTCCGGGGCGACGACGAGGCCGCGGCCGACGCCCTCGAGCCCCTCCTCACGGGGGCGGTGCGGCGGCAGATGACGAGCGACGTGCCCCTCGGCGCCTTCCTGTCCGGCGGCATCGACTCCTCCCTCGTCGCCAGCCTGATGGTCGGCGCGGGAGGGCCGGCGCCCCGCACCTTCGCGGTCGCCTTCGGGGAGGATCCCCGCCTCGACGAGGGCGGCCACGCGGAGCGCATCGCGCGCCACCTCGGCACCCGCCACACCACGGTCGCGGTCGGCGAGGCGGAGGCGCTCGCCCGGGTGGCGGACCTCGCCGATCTGTCCGACGAGCCCCTCGGCGATCCCTCCCTCCTGCCGACCCACCTCGTCTGCGCCGCCGCCCGCCGGGACGGCCTCACTGTGGCGCTCTCCGGCGACGGCGGCGACGAGCTGTTTGCCGGCTACGAGCGTTACTTCCTCGCGGAAAGCTTTTCGAGCCGGGTCGAGCCGGTCCCGCTGGCGCTCCGCCGGGCCGCCTCGGGCGCCGTCGCGGCCCTGCCGGATCGGGGGCTCGCGCTCCTCGCCGCCACGCTGCCGGCGCGCCTGGCGGGTGCCGAGCCCGCCGACCGCCTGCGCAAGGCCGCCGCGGTCCTGCCCCTCGACGGCTTCGGGCTCTACCGCCGGCTCCTGACCCTGAACCCGGACGCCCAGGCCCTCGCCCGCGGCGTGCCCGGCCTGCCGAGCCCGATGGATTCGGTCCCCGAGGCCCCGACCCGTCTCGACCGGATGCGCGCCCTCGACTGCGCCGCCTACCTGCCGGACGACATCCTGGCCAAGGTCGACCGGGCCAGCATGGCGGTGGGCCTCGAGGCGCGGGTGCCGCTCCTCGACCGCGACGTGGTGGCGTTCGCGTGGCGCCTGCCGGCGGCGCGCCTCGCCCGCGGGGGAAGCGGCAAGCTTCCCTTGCGCACCCTGCTGGCCCGCCGGGTGCCGCGGGCCCTGTGGGAGCGCCCCAAGCAGGGCTTCGCACCGCCCCTCGCCCGCTGGCTGCGCGGCCCCCTGCGCCCGTTCGCCCGCGACCTCGTGCTGCCGGCCGACGCCTTCGGGGGCCTGATCGACGGGCCGCGGGCGCGGGCCATGCTGGAGGCGCACCTCGCCGGCAGCCGCAACCACGCCGTCGGCCTGTGGCCGATCCTGATGTTCGAGGCCTGGCGCCGCCGCTGGGGGCTCGCCGGCTAGCCCCGGATGCTCGCCCGGCGGGCGCCTGCGGACACGACCTCGCGGCCGGGGCCGGCCCGGTCGCGGGGGGCACGGCTGCGGACGAGGCCGGGCCCGGGCCGTTGTCTCGGCGGGCGTCCGGGGGGAGAAGGGGGGCTCAACCCCGTCCGGGCCTGCGCGAGGGACCCCCGCATGAGCGACACCGTCGAGATCCGCCACCGGCACACCACCGCCCGCATCGCCCTCGCGGGGGCCGAGCCGGTCTCCTGGCAGGTCGGCGGCGCGGAGTACCTCTGGTCCGGCGACCCCGCGCACTGGAACCGGCACGCGCCCTGGCTCTTCCCGGTGGTGGGCGCCTCGGCGGGCGGGGCCGTCACGGTCGACGGCCGCGCCTACCCGATGCCGCAGCACGGCTTTGCCCGCGACAGCCGCTTCACGGTCATCGCGCAGGCCGAGGACCGGGTCACGCTGCGCCTCGCCGACACGCCCGGATCCCGGGCCGCCTACCCGTTCGCGTTCCGGCTCGACATCACCGCGGTGGCGCGGGAGGCCGGCCTCGCCTTCACGTGCGAGATCGCCAATCCGGGACCCGCGCCCCTGCCCTACGGGCTCGGCTTCCACCCGGCCTTCCCGTGGCCCTTCGCGGGCGGCACCCGCGCGGCCGGGGGCGGCTACGCCGTGCGCTTCGAGCACCCCGAGCGCCCGGCCGTGCCGGAGGTCGGCCCGGGCGGGCTGCTCCTGCGCCGGGAGCGGCCCCTGCCCCTCGCGGGCGACACGCTGCCCCTCGACCCGGCCCTGTTCAGCGAGGCCCTGGTGTTCCTCGACGCCCGCAGCCGCTGGATGCGCTTCACCGCCCCCTCCGGCGCCGCCATCCGGCTCGAGGCGGAGGATTTCCCCCACCTCGCGGTCTGGACCCGGCCGACCGCGCCGTTCCTGTCCCTCGAGTGCTGGACCGGCCACGCCGACTGGGACGGGTTCGCGGGCGAGCTCGCCGCCCGCGACGCCCAGCGCCGGCTCGCGCCGGGCGCGCAGGCGCGGCACGCCGTCACCCTGAGCCTCGAATCCCGGATCGGCTCGCCCTGAGGCGGCCGGCGTCAACCGGGCGTCAACCGGCAGGCCGCTGAATGGTCGGGGCGAGACACCCTCGGCCGGACCGTCCCATGCCCGCCCCAAGCCCCGTCGACCTCATCCTGCCCGGCGCCGCCGACGTCCGCGCCGCCGCGGCCGGCTGGCTCTCCGGCCTCGCGGGCGAGCGGCGCCTCTCCCCCAACACCGTCGAGGCCTACCGCCGCGACCTGCGCCAGTTCCTGGCCCACCTCGCCCGCACCGGGACCAACCCGGACATCCCGGCCCTGATCCGCCTCAAGCCCCGGGACCTGCGCGGCTTCATGGCGGCGCGGCGCCAGGAGGGCGTGTGCGGGCGCAGCCTGACCCGGGCCCTCGCGGCCCTGCGCTCCTTCGCCCGCTACCTCGACCGGGAGGGCCACGGCACCGTGGCGGCCCTCTCGGCGATCCGCTCGCCCAAGATCGAGCGGGGCCTGCCGCGGCCGCTGCCCATCGCCGCCGCGGTGGCGATGACGAGCTCCGACATCCGGGCCGGCGAGGACCGGCCGCCCTGGGTGCTGGCGCGGGACGCCGCCGTGCTGGCGCTCCTCTACGGGGCGGGCCTGCGCATCTCCGAGGCGCTCGGCCTCCGGCGCCGCGACGCGCCGGTCGAGGGCATCGACGTGGTCACGGTGCTGGGCAAGGGCGCCAAGACCCGGAGCGTGCCGGTGATCGTGCCGGTGCAGGCGGCCGTGGCGGAGTACCTGCGCGTCTGCCCCTACGGCCTGGCGCCGGAGGGCCCGCTCTTCGTCGGGGCCCGCGGCGGCACGCTCTCGCCGCGGATCGTGCAGCTCGCGGTCGCCTCCCTGCGCGGCGCGCTGGGGCTGCCCGAGAGCGCGACGCCGCACGCGCTGCGGCACTCCTTCGCCACGCACCTGCTCGCCCGCCAGGGCGACCTGCGGGCGATCCAGGAGCTCCTGGGCCACGCCTCGCTCGCCACCACGCAGCTCTACACCAAGGTCGACGCCGCCCGGCTTCTCAGCGCGTTCGCCGCCGCCCATCCCCGGGCCCGGGCCTCGTAATCCAACGCTAAGCTTTAACAGTTAGCCCTTGACGCTCAGACTTGAACAGGCGGTCACACCATGCGGGTCAGCGACTCCGAGGCACGGGACGGCACCACGACCGTGGCCCTCGTCGCAGACCGCGACCCCGACCTGCGCTCCCGCCTGGCGGCCCTGATCCGCACGCACGATCCGGCCCTGAAGGTGGTCCAGGCCGCGACCTGCCGGGAGACCTACGAGGCGTGCCTCGCCCACCGGCCCGCCCTCGCCTTCGTGGGGCTGCAATTCGAGGACGCCACCGGCGCGGAGGCGATGGCGCGGGCCAAGGCCCGGGGCGTCGGGGTACCCTGCCTGGTGCTCATCGCCGCGCAGGTGTTCCAGCGCTGGACCGAGGTCTCGCAGCACCTCGACGCCTTCGAGTTCCTGCGCACGCCCCTCGACGAGGAGCACATCGCGGGCCTGCTGCACGCCGACGCGCGGCGGCGCCAGCCGACCCGCCTGCTGCTGGTCGACGGCGCCGAGCAGAGCCGGGCGGTGGTGCGCCGCATCCTGGCGCGCAGCGGCTTCCGGCTCCTGGTCGAGGAGACCGACAGCGCCCCCCACGCCCTGAAGCTGATCCGGCTGGCGGCATGCGACCTCGCGGTGATCGACCTCGGCCTGCGCGGCGGCGGCGGCCTGGAGCTCGCCTGCCAGATCCGCGAGATCGCGCCGGAGACCCCCCTCGTGCTGATGACCGGCGGGGACGCGGCCACGATGGCCCAGGCCTCGCGCCACTTCGGCATCGACTACGTGCTGCGCAAGCCCTTCTTCGCCCGGGACGTCGACCGGGTGCTCTACCACGTGCTGGGCCTGCGCCGGCCCTACCTGCTCAACGCCATCACGGACGCGCCGCCGGCCCAGGCCGGGCCGCGCGCGGCCCACGCCTGACGGCCCCGCCGGCGCCGGCGTCAGCGGGGTGCGGGCTCCCTCAGATGTGCAGGGCGCGCTTCTCGACCGCCAGGGCGGCCTCCTTGACGGCCTCGGTCAGGGTCGGGTGGGCGTGGCAGGTGCGGCCGATATCCTCCGACGAGGCGCCGAACTCCATCGCCACCGCGACCTCCATGATGAGGTTGCCGGCGTCCGGCCCGACGATGTGGACGCCGAGGACCCGGTCGGTGGCGGCGTCGGCCAGCACCTTCACGAAGCCGTCGGTGGTGTGGTTGACCTTGGCCCGGCCGTTGGCGGTGAACGGGAACCTGCCGACGTTGTAGGCGATGCCGTCCTTCCTCAGCTCCTCCTCGGACTTGCCCACGGAGGCGACCTCCGGCGTGGTGTAGACCACGTTCGGGATCACGCCGTAATTCACGTGGCCGGCCTTGCCGGCCAGGATCTCCGCCACCGCGACGCCCTCGTCCTCGGCCTTGTGGGCCAGCATCGGGCCGGCGATGACGTCGCCGATGGCGTAGATGCCCGTGACGTTGGTGGCGTAGCGGTCGTCGGTCTCGATCCGGCCCTTGTTGTCGACGTCGACGCCGACCTTCTCGAGCCCGAGCCCGGCCGTGTAGGGCACCCGGCCGATCGCCACCAGCACGACGTCCGCCTCGAGCGTCTCGGCCTCGCCGCCGGCCGCCGGCTCCACCGTGACGGTGGCGCCCGCCTCCGTGCGCGCGACGCCCGTGACCTTCGAGGAGAGCCTGAAGGCGATCCCCTGCTTCTGGAGGATGCGCTGGAACTGCTTGCCCACCTCCCCGTCCATGCCCGGCAGGATGCGGTCGAGGTACTCGACCACCGTCACCTCGGCGCCGAGTCGGCGCCAGACCGAGCCGAGCTCGAGCCCGATCACGCCCGCGCCGATGATCAGGAGCTTGCCCGGCACCCGGGCGAGCTCGAGGGCGCCCGTCGAGGAGACGACGACCTCCTCGTCGATCGTCACCCCCGGGAGGTTGGCGACGTCCGAGCCCGTCGCGATCACGACGTTCCGGGTCTCCAGCATCCGGTTGCCGCCGTCGTCCGAGGTCACCTCGACCCGGCCGGCCCCGGCCAGGCGCCCGGTGCCCTGGAAGGTCTCGATGCCGTTCTTCTTCAGCAGGAAGGCCACGCCCTTGGTGTTGCCGTCGACGCCCTCCTGCTTGAAGGCCATCATCCGGGCGAGGTCGAGCTGCGGCTCGCCCACCGTGATGCCGAGGTCGGGGAAGTGCCGGGTCGCCTCCTCGAACGCCTCCGAGGCGTGCAGCAGGGCCTTCGAGGGGATGCAGCCGACGTTGAGGCAGGTGCCGCCATGGGCCGGGCGCTTCTCGACAACGGCGGTCTTCAGGCCGAGCTGGGCGGCGCGCAGGGCGCAGACGTAGCCGCCGGGGCCGGTGCCGATGACGACGAGATCGTAGGACATCAGGTCGGGACTCACGAGGTTGGGGACGGGTCGGCGCCGAGGGGCCGCCGTACGCGGATTGCGGGGGATCAGGAGCGTTGCCGCGGCCGCGGCTAGCGCCCGCCCGACACCGTGACGATGGTGCCGGTGGAGTAGGAGGATTCGTCCGAGAGGAGCCAGATCACCGCCGCGGCGACCTCCTCGGCGGTGCCGGCGCGCCCCGTCGGCACGGTCGGGCCGAGGCGGGCCATCCGGTCGGGCTGGCCGCCGCTGGCGTGGATGTCGGTGTCGATCAGGCCGGGCGCGACGGCGTTGACCCGGATGCCCTCGCCCGCGACCTCGAGGGCGAGGCCGGTCGTGAAGGTGTCGATGGCGCCCTTCGAGGCGGCGTAGTCGACGTACTGGCCGGGCGCGCCGATGCGCGAGGCCACCGACGACAGGTTGACGATGACGCCGCCCGCGCCCCCGTGGCGGGTCGACATCCGCCGCACCGCCTCGCCGGCGCACAGGAAGGAGCCGACGACGTTGGTGGTCAGCATCCGGGTGAGCCGGGCCGCGCTCATGGCGTCGACCCGGGCCGCCTGGTCGACCACGCCCGCGTTGTTGACGAGGCCGCCGAGGGGGCCGAGGCCGTCGGCCTGCCGGAAGAGGTCCGCGATGTCGGCCTCGACCGCGACGTCGCTGCGCACCGCGAGGGCCGTGCCGCCGGCCGCCGCGATCTCCCCCGAGAGGGCGTCGGCGGCGTCCTTGGCGGCGACGTAGGAGAAGCAGACCCGCCAGCCGAGGCGCGCGGCGCGAAGGCAGACCGCCCGACCGATGCCGCGGCTGCCGCCGGTGACCACCAGGACCTTGTCCATGACGCGATGCTCCCTGGCGCCTGCCGCCGGTTCGGATCTCATGCCTCGTCGGACCGCGGCGGCCCGGGGAGAGGCGGCGCCCGCCTCCCCCCGGGGGTCGGGCCCGCGCGCCGCTCCCGCGGGCCGCCGCGGGCGTTCTGTCAGAGGTCCAGCACGAGGCGCGCCGGATCCTCGAGGGCCTCCTTGACCCGCACCAGGAAGGTCACGGCCTCCTTCCCGTCGACGATGCGGTGGTCGTACGAGAGGGCGAGGTACATCATCGGCCGCGCCTCGATCTTGCCGTTGCGCACCACCGGCCGCTCCTCGATGCGGTGCATGCCGAGGATGCCCGATTGCGGGGCGTTGAGGATCGGGGTCGACATCAGCGAGCCGTAGATGCCGCCGTTGGTGATCGTGAAGGTGCCGCCCTGCATCTCCTCGATCGAGAGCTTGCCGTCGCGGGCCTTGCGGCCGAAGCCCGTGATGGCCTTCTCGATCCCGGCGATCGAGAGCGTGTCGGCGTCCCGCACCACCGGCACCACCAGGCCCTTGTCGGTCCCGACCGCGATGCCGATGTGGTAGTAGTTCTTGTAGACGAGGTCCTGCCCGTCGATCTCGGCGTTCACCGCCGGCACGTCCTTCAGGGCGCCGATCACCGCCCTGGTGAAGAAGCCCATGAAGCCGAGCTTGGCGCCGTGCTTCTTCTCGAAGACGTCCTTGTACTGCTGGCGCAGGGCCATCACGGCGCCCATGTCGACGTCGTTGAACGTCGTCAGCATGGCGGCGGTGTTCTGCGCGTCCTTGAGGCGCCGGGCGATGGTCTGGCGCAGCTTCGTCATCCGCACGCGCTCCTCGCGCGCGGCGTCGGTCGGGGCCGAGGGCGCCCGGGCGAGCTGGGGCGCGGCGGCGGGGGCGGCCGCCGGGGCCGGGGCGGACGCGGAGGCCGCCAGCATGTCGCCCTTGGTGACGCGGCCGTCCTTGCCGGTGCCCTGGAGCGTCGCCGGATCGACGCCGGTCTCCTGCGCGAGGCGCGCCACGGCGGGGCCGTGGTCCTGGGAGGCCGCGCCCTTCGGGGCCGCGTCGCCGTGGCTGCCGTAGGAGGCCGAGGAGGTCTTGGCCGGGGCCTCGGCGGCCCTCGGGGCCTCCCTGGCGGGTTCCTTGGCGGCCTCCTTGGCGGGCGCCCGGGCGCCGTTGCCGGCCGCGGCGCCGCCCTCGACGATCGAGCCGAGGAGCGCCCCGGGCTCGACGGTCTCGCCGTCCTTGGCCACGATGTCGCCGAGCTGGCCTGCGGCGGGGGCGTTGACCTCGAGCGTGACCTTGTCGGTCTCGAGCTCGACCAGGGGCTCGTCGGCCTTCACGGTGTCGCCGGGCTTCTTGAACCAGCGGCCGATGGTGGCCTCGCTCACGGACTCGCCGAGCATCGGGACGCGGATTTCGGTGGCCATGTCTTCCGTCGAGGGTTGGGGCGGTGGGGATGCCCGGATCAGGGAGGCGGCGTCCCGCGGTCGGGACGCCGGAGGCGAGGGGAGGGTCAGACCGCCAGGGCCTCGTTGAGGAAGGCCTGGAGCTGCTCGATGTGCTTCGACATCTGGCCGACCGCCGTCGACGCGGAGGCCGGCCGGCCGACGTAGCGCGGGCGCTTCGAGGCGGTGCCGGCCTGGTTGAGCACCCACTCGAGGTAGGGCTCGACGAAGGACCAGCTGCCCATGTTCTTGGGCTCCTCCTGGCACCAGACCACGTCGGCGTTGCGGAAGCGCGAGACCTCGCCGGCGAGCGACTTGAGCGGGAACGGGTAGAGCTGCTCGACGCGCATCAGGTAGACGTCGGAGATGCCCCGCTTCTCGCGCTCCTCGAACAGGTCGTAGTAGACCTTGCCCGAGCAGAGCACGACGCGGCGGATCTTGTCGTCCTTGGCGAGCTTGATCCCATCCTGCGCCCGCTCGGCGTCGTCCCACAGCACCCGGTGGAAGGTCGAGCCGTCCGCGATGTCGCTGAGCGACGACACCGCCCGCTTGTGGCGCAGCAGCGACTTCGGGGTCATCAGCACCAGCGGCTTGCGGAAGTCGCGCTTCAGCTGCCGGCGCAGGATGTGGAAGTAGTTCGAGGGCGTGCTGCAATTGGCGACCTGCATGTTGTCCTCGGCGCACATCTGGAGGTAGCGCTCCAGGCGGGCGGAGGAATGCTCGGGGCCCTGGCCCTCGTAGCCGTGGGGCAGCAGCAGCACCAGCCCCGACATGCGCAGCCACTTGCGCTCGCCGCTGGAGATGAACTGGTCGACCACGACCTGCGCGCCGTTGGCGAAGTCGCCGAACTGCGCCTCCCACAAGACGAGGGAGTTCGGCTCGGCCAGGGAGTAGCCGTACTCGAAGCCGAGCACCGCCTCCTCCGAGAGCATCGAGTTGATGACCTCGTAGCGCGACTGGCCCTCCCGCACGTGGTTGAGGGGCGTGTAGCGGGCCTCGTTCTCCTGGTCGATCAGCACCGAGTGGCGCTGCGAGAAGGTGCCGCGCTCGACGTCCTGGCCGGAGAGGCGGACCCGGTGGCCCTCGACGAGGAGCGAGCCGAAGGCGAGGGACTCGGCCGTGGCCCAGTCGAGCCCCTCGCCGGTCTCGATCGCCTTGGCGCGGTTGTCGAGGAAGCGCCGGATCGTGCGGTGGAGGTGGAAGTCCTGCGGCACCGTGGTGATCGCGTGGGCGACCTCCCGCAGCGTCTCGGCCGGCACGCCGGTGCGGCCGCGCCTGGGGTCGTCCTCGTCCTCGCGCACGGCCTTGAGGCCCGACCAGCGGCCGTCGAGCCAGTCGGCCTTGTTGGCCTTGTAGCTCGTGGCCACGTCGAACTCGCTCTCGAGCGTGCCGCGGAACTCGGCCTTGCGGTCGTCGAGCTCCCTGGCGCTGACCACCCCGGCCTCGATCAGCTTGGTGCCGTAGGTCTCCAGCGTCGAGGGATGCTTGCGGATGATCTGGTACATCCGCGGCTGCGTGAACGCCGGCTCGTCGCCCTCGTTGTGGCCGAAGCGGCGGTAGCACAGCATGTCGATCACGACCGGCTTGTGGAACTTCTGCCGGTACTCGGTGGCGATCTTGGCCGCGAAGGTGACGGCCTCGGGATCGTCGCCGTTGCAGTGGAAGATCGGCGCCTCGACCATCTTGGCGACGTCGGACGGGTAGGGCGAGGAGCGCGAGAAGCGCGGATCGGTGGTGAAGCCGATCTGGTTGTTGATGATGAAGTGGATCGAGCCGCCGGTGCGGTGGCCCTTCAGGCCCGACAGGCCGAGGCACTCCGCCACCACGCCCTGCCCCGCGAAGGCGGCGTCGCCGTGGATGAGGAGCGGCAGCACGCTGGTGCGCTGGTCGGCGGCGTCGTTGTGCTGGTCCTGCTTCGCCCGCACCTTGCCGAGCACCACCGGGTCGACGATCTCGAGGTGCGAGGGGTTGGCGGTGAGCGAGAGGTGGACGGTGTTGCCGTCGAAGGCGCGGTCGCTCGAGGCGCCGAGGTGGTACTTCACGTCCCCCGAGCCCTCGACCTCGGCGGGGGAGGACGAGCCGCCCTTGAACTCGTGGAAGATCGCCCGCAGGGGCTTGGCCATCACGTTGGCGAGCACGTTCAGCCGGCCGCGATGGGCCATGCCGAGCACGATCTCCTGCACGCCGAGCGCGCCGCCGCGCTTGATGATCTGCTCGAGCGCCGGGACCATCGCCTCCGAGCCGTCGAGGCCGAAGCGCTTGGTGCCGGTGTACTTGAGGTCGAGGAACTTCTCGAAGCCCTCGGCCTCGATCATCTTGTTGAGGATCGCCCGCCGGCCCTGCTCGGTGAACGAGATCTCCTTGTCCTTGCCCTCGATGCGCTCCTGGATCCAGGCCTTCTCCTCGGGGTCGGAGATGTGCATGAACTCGACGCCGAGCGTCTGGCAGTAGGTGCGCTCCAGGATCGCGACGATCTCCCGGATGGTGCCGAACTCGAGCCCCAGCACGTTGTCGAGGAAGATCGGCCGGTCCCAGTCGGATTCGGCGAAGCCGTAATGCTGGGGGTGCAGCTCCTCGTGGTCGCCGCGGGGCTGGAGGCCGAGGGGGTCGAGCTTGGCGTGCAGGTGGCCGCGCATCCGGTAGGCGCGGATCAGCATGATGGCGCGCACCGAGTCCTTCGTCGCCTGCTGCACCTCGGCGGGCGAGACCGCCGCGCCCTTGGCCTCCTGGCGGGTCTTGATCTTCTCGCCGACCGCCTTCTCGAGGGTCGTCCAGTTGCCGTCGAGGGCCGAGACGATCTCGCCGTTGGCGGCCACCGGCCAGTTCGGCTTGGTCCAGGACGCGCCCTGCGCGTTCTTGACCACGACCGCGCTCTCCTCCTTCAGACCGGAGAAGAAGCTGCGCCACTCGGGGTCCACGGCGTTCGGGTCCCGGGTGTAGGTCGCGTACAGCTCCTCGATGTAGGCGGCGTTGCCTCCGTAGAGGAACGAGGTTCCGAGGAGGGCTTCGTTCGCGTCCTGGCGTGCCATGGCGTTCTGTCTATCCGCGGCTGGATCGGTGGGGCGCCGGCCCCCGGTCGGGGCGGGACGAGGGCGGACCATCGACGGTTGGGGCGCCCGGCTCTGGGCCGGGCGCCGAGGGGGGCTTGAGGTCAACGCATATGGGATCGGGAGCGGTGTCCCGCACGGGGCTCATGCCCCGCGCGCGGCATCAGCCCTGCGCGGGACGCAGGCGAGGGCTCAGCGCTTCAGGACCTCGACCAGGGTCTTGCCGAGGCGCGCCGGCGAGGGCGAGACCGCGATGCCGGCCGCCTCCATGGCGGCGATCTTGTCCTCGGCGCCGCCCTTGCCGCCCGAGATGATGGCGCCGGCATGCCCCATGCGGCGGCCGGGAGGCGCCGTGCGGCCGGCGATGAAGCCCACCATCGGCTTCTTGCGCCCGCGCCGCGCCTCGTCGGCGATGAACTGCGCGGCCTCCTCCTCGGCCGAGCCGCCGATCTCGCCGATCATCACGATCGACTCGGTCCTGTCGTCGGCGAGGAACATCGCCAGCATGTCGATGAACTCGGTGCCCTTGACGGGGTCGCCGCCGATGCCGACGGCCGTCGTCTGGCCGAGCCCCTCGTTCGTGGTCTGGAACACCGCCTCGTAGGTCAGGGTGCCGGAGCGCGACACGATGCCGACGGTGCCGGGCTTGAAGATGTTGGCCGGCATGATGCCGATCTTCGACTCGCCCGCCGTGACGATGCCGGGGCAGTTCGGGCCGATCAGGCGCGACTTCGAGCCCGCGAGGGCGCGCTTGACCCGCACCATGTCGAGGACCGGGATGCCCTCCGTGATGCAGACGATCAGCGGGATCTCGGCCTGGATCGCCTCGCAGATCGCGTCGGCGGCGCCCGGCGGCGGCACGTAGACCACCGAGGCGTCGGCGCCCGTGGCCTCGCGCGCCTCCGTGACGGTGTCGAACACCGGCAGCCCGAGATGCGTCGAGCCGCCCTTGCCGGGCGAGGTGCCGCCCACCATCCGGGTCCCGTAGGCGATCGCCTGCTCGGAGTGGAAGGTCCCGTTCTTGCCGGTGAAGCCCTGGCAGATGACCCTGGTGTTCTTGTCGATGAGGATGGACATTCCGGCTCCTGCGGTCGCTGTCTGATCGATGCGCCTGGGTTTCAGTTCGCGCTGCGGGGGGGGTGCCGCCCGCAGCGTCGTGATCGAGGTCGTCGGGCGGGCGGCGCCCGGGAC
>NZ_KZ984631.1 GCF_003574465.1 Methylobacterium crusticola | reverse complement strand
GGTGCCGGCGCGCGCCGCGAGGGCGGCGCGCCTCGCCCTCGCGGCGGCGATCCTCGCGCCGTCCCTGGCGGCGGCGCCGGCCGGCGCCGTGATCGGCGGCACGGAGGCGCCCGACTCGGACCTCGCCCGCGGCAGCGTGATGGTGCTGTCGTCCCGCGGCGGCGTCTGCACCGGGATCGTGGTCGGGCGCGACGCGGTGCTGACCGCCGCCCACTGCGCCGCCGGCCGCGCCGAGCACCGGGTGCATTTCCGCGACGAGGCGGGCGAGCCCGTGCTGCTCGCGGTGGCCGCCGCCGCCGTGCATCCCGGCTACGACGCGGGCGCCATCGCGGGGCGCCGGCGCTCGGTCGACCTCGCCCTGGTGCGCACCGCCGCGCCCCTTCCGGCGCGCTTCGCGGCGGCGCTGCTGTCGGAGCGGCCGCTGCCGGCCGGGACCGGGCTGGTGCTCGGCGGCTACGGCGTGGCGCGGCCGGGCGATCACCGCAGCACCGGCACCTTCCGCACCGCGGCGCTCCCGGTGGTGGAGCCGCACGGGCCGAGCCGCATCCTGGTCTGGCTCAAGGCCCCGGGCGCGGCGCCCGCGGCCTGCGAGGGCGACTCGGGCGGCCCCATCGCGAGCGGCGCCGGGATCGTCGCGGTCACGACCTGGGTCGGGGGCGGGGCCGCGGCCTGCGGCGGTTTCACCCAGGGCGTCCTCCTCGCCCCGCAGCGCGCCTGGATCGACCGGACGCTCGCCGGATGGGGCGTCTCGCCGCGCTGGGAGTAAGGGGAGGGCGGCGCGGCCCAAGCGGGAGGCTCCGCGGCCCGCGGCTTGCCGCCGACACTTCGTTTACAGTGCGAAACACGAACCGGGTGGAACCTCGGCCGGCGTGCGAGACTTCACTTGTCGAGCGTGGCCGCACGCTTCTAGGTTAGCTGCATGCGCTTCGCCCCGTCCCGTCTCCGTCCCGCCCTGGCCGCCCTCGCGGTCGCCGCGCCCCTCGGCCTGTGGAGCGTCGGCGCCGGCGCCGTCGTGCAGGGCGAGGTGTCCCGCGATCCCGACGGGCTGCGCGGCTCGGTGGTGCGCATCGAGAGCACCACCGGGGAGATGTGCTCCGGCTCGCTCATCGGGCCGGACCTCGTGCTCACGGCGGCCCATTGCGTCATGCACCGCGCCGGCTACTGGGTGGTCGCCGTCGACCGCGCGTTCCGGCAGCGCCGCCTGCGCGCCGTCGCGGCCGCCATGCACCCGGACTTCGTGCCCGGCACCACGCCCGAGACCCAGCCCGGCACGGACCTCGCGATCCTGAAGCTGAACGAGCGGCTCGGGCCGGACTTCCAGCCCTTCGATCCCCGCTACGGCGGCGACATCGCGGCGGGCGACCCGGTGGCGATCGCGGGCTACGGCGTGGTGGCGGAGAACCGCCGCAGCACCGCCCGCGTCCTGCGGCAGGCCCGCCTCGTCTCCCTGGGCGAGCTTCAGGTCGCCAACACCGTGACGGTCGTGGCCGACCGGCGCAGCCTCGCCGAGACCGCCGGGGCCGGCGCCTGCCTGGGCGATTCCGGCGGCCCGATCCTGCGGGGCGGGCCGGGCGGCTACCAGCTCGTCGGCGTCGTGAGCTGGTCGAGCGGCGCCGCCCAGCAGGGCCGGGCCCGCACGGCCTGCGGCGGCTTCACGGCCGTCACCCCCACCGCCCAGCACGTCTCCTGGATCTCCGCCCGCGCCGCCGAGCTCGGCCGCTACGCGCCCGGCGAGGCGATGCCGACCAGCGGGTCGCGCGCCAACGCAGCCGACTGGACCGGCGCCCGCTAGGGCGCCCGCGCGCCGCCCGGCCCGCGCGATCTCCCCCGGGGACCCGGCGGCACCGTTCATCTTGCGTTGCGCGTCCGGATGGTTCAACCCGGCGGGGCTCAAGGCGGCAACCCGGACGAATGGACGAAACGACATGGCGAAGTGGGTCTACACCTTCGGCGACGGCAAGGCCGAGGGCAAGTCGTCGATGCGCGACCTGCTCGGGGGCAAGGGTGCGAACCTGGCCGAGATGTCGAATCTCGGCCTGCCGGTGCCGCCCGGCTTCACCATCCCCACCGAGGTCTGCACCTACTACTACGACCATGGCCGCCAGTACCCGCCCGAGCTCGAGGGCCAGGTCTCGGCGGCGCTGGAGGCGGTCGGCGGCCTGGCCGGGCGCCGCTTCGGCGATCCGGAGGCCCCGCTCCTCGTCTCGGTCCGCTCGGGCGCCCGGGCCTCGATGCCCGGCATGATGGACACGGTGCTCAACCTCGGCCTCAACGACGCCACCGTCGAGGCCCTGGCCGCAGGCTCCGGCGACGCGCGCTTCGCCTACGACAGCTACCGCCGCTTCATCACCATGTACTCGAACGTCGTGCTGGGCGTGGAGCACCACGCCTTCGAGGACGTGCTGGAGCGCTACAAGGACCAGAAGGGCCTCAGCCTCGACACCGAGCTCTCGGCCGACGACTGGCGCCACCTGATCGGCCAGTACAAGGCCCTGGTGCAGCGCGAGCTCGGCCAGGACTTCCCGCAGGACCCGCAGGCGCAGCTCTGGGGCGCGATCGGCGCCGTGTTCGGCTCGTGGATGAACCCGCGCGCCAACAAGTACCGCGAGCTGCACGCGATCCCGGCGAGCTGGGGCACCGCCGTGAACGTCCAGGCCATGGTGTTCGGCAACATGGGCGAGACCTCGGCCACCGGCGTCGCCTTCACCCGCAACCCGTCGACGGGCGAGAGGGCGCTCTACGGGGAGTACCTCATCAACGCCCAGGGCGAGGACGTGGTGGCGGGCATCCGCACGCCCCAGGACATTACCGAGGCGGCGCGCATCGAGTCCGGCTCCGACAAGCCCTCGATGGAGCGGGCGATGCCGGAGGCCTACGCCGAGCTCGTGCGGATCTACGGCCTGCTCGAGAACCACTACCGCGACATGCAGGACATGGAGTTCACGGTCGAGACGGGCAAGCTCTGGATGCTCCAGACCCGCAACGGCAAGCGCACCGCCAAGGCGGCGCTGCGCATCGCCGTGGAGCTCGCGGGCGAGGGCCTGATCACCCGCGAGGAGGCGGTCGGGCGCGTCGAGCCCGCCTCCCTCGACCAGCTCCTGCACCCGACCATCGACCCCAAGGCCGAGCGCAAGGTCATCGCCTCCGGCCTGCCGGCCTCGCCGGGGGCCGCCTGCGGCGAGATCGTGTTCAACTCGGAGGAGGCCGAGGCGGCCAGGAAGGCCGAGCGCAAGGTCATCCTGGTGCGGATCGAGACCTCGCCCGAGGACATCCACGGCATGCACGCGGCCGAGGGCATCCTCACCACCCGCGGCGGCATGACCTCGCACGCGGCGGTGGTGGCCCGCGGCATGGGCAAGCCCTGCGTCTCCGGCGCCGGCTCGATCCGGGTCGACTACGCCGCCCGCACCCTCTCGGTCGGGGGCGTCACGCTCAAGGCCGGCGACCGCATCACCGTGGACGGCTCGACCGGCCAAGTGATCGAGGGCACGGTGCCGATGCTCGAGCCCGAGATGTCGGGCGACTTCGCGGCGCTGATGGAGTGGGCCGACGGCGTGCGCACCATGAAGGTGCGCACCAACGCCGAGACGCCCCTCGACGCGCGGGCGGCGCGCAAGTTCGGCGCCGAGGGCATCGGCCTGTGCCGGACCGAGCACATGTTCTTCCAGGAGGAGCGCATCGTGGCCATGCGCGAGATGATCCTGGCGGACGACGCCGAGGGCCGCCGCGCGGCCCTCGCCAAGCTCCTGCCCTACCAGCGCCAGGACTTCGTCGAGCTGTTCACCATCATGTCGGGCCTGCCGGTGACGATCCGGCTCCTCGACCCCCCGCTGCACGAGTTCCTGCCCCACACCGACAAGGACGTGGCCGAGTTCGTGGCCGCGACCGGCGTGCCGGAGGACAAGGTCCGGCGGCGGATGAACGAGCTGCACGAGTTCAACCCGATGCTCGGCTTCCGCGGCTGCCGGCTGGCGATCCTCTACCCGGAGATCGCCGAGATGCAGGCCCGCGCGATCTTCGAGGCCGCCGTGGAGGCGGCGCGCCAGTCCGGCACGCCGATCATCGCCGAGGTGATGGTGCCCCTCGTCTTCACCCGCACCGAGTTCGACCTCGTCAAGGCCCGCATCGACGCGATGGCCAAGGCCGTGGCGCAGGAGGCCGGGACCGCGGTCGAGTACCAGGTCGGCACCATGATCGAGCTGCCGCGGGCGGCCCTGCGGGCCGGCGACATCGCCGCCTCGGCCGAGTTCTTCTCCTTCGGCACCAACGACCTGACCCAGACCACGCTCGGCATCAGCCGGGACGATGCCGGCCGCTTCCTCGGCCTCTACACCCAGCGCGGCATCCTGCCCTCCGACCCCTTCGTGTCCATCGACCAGGAGGGCGTGGGCGAGCTCGTCCGCCTCGCCGCCGAGCGCGGCCGGGCGGTGCGGAAGAACCTGAAGCTCGGCATCTGCGGCGAGCACGGCGGCGACCCGGCCTCGATCGCCTTCTGCCAGGAGACCGGGCTCGACTACGTCTCCTGCTCGCCCTACCGGGTGCCCATCGCCCGCCTCGCCGCCGCGCAGGCCGCGCTGAAGGAGAAGCCCCAGGGCGAGGCCTGAGGCCCGGGCCCGAGGAGGCCGGGGCCCCTTCACGCGAAGGCCGCTCCCGGCCCGGGACGCTCCCTGCGGGGACGCCCGGGTCCGCGGCCGGCAGCCCCCGGGAGGAGCCGCCCGCCATGCTGCCACCCGCCATGCAGCCGCCCGCCGCACCGAAGCCGCCCCGAGGCGGGCCGGCGGACCCCGCGGGCGCCGCCGCCGCCGGGGCCGGCCTGTGGCGCGGGTCGGCCGCGCAGCGCGTGCGCCTCGTCTCGGGCCTGATCCTGTTCGCCTTCGCGGCGGCCCACTTCGCCAACCACGCCCTCGGCCTCGTCAGCCTGGAGGCGATGACGGACGCCGCCCGCTGGCGCGTCGCCGTCACCCGGTCCGTGCCGGGCTCCCTCGTCCTCAGCCTCGCGCTCCTCGCCCACGTGGCCCTGGCGGTGCGGCGCCTCGCCGGGCGCCGCACCCTCAGGATGCCGCCCTGGGAGGGCGTGCAGACCCTGCTCGGCTTCGCGATCCCGTTCCTCCTCGTCCCGCACGTCCTCGCCACCCGGGTCGCCAACCTGCGCGAGGGCGTGCGCACGAGCTACGCCTACGAGATCGTCCACCTCTGGCCGGACGCGATGGTCCACCAGACCCTGCTGCTGCTCGTCGTCTGGGTGCACGGCTGCCTCGGCCTGCACGCCTGGCTGCGCCTCGCGCCGGGCTACCGCCGCGCCGCGCCGCTCCTCGCGGTCCCGGCCTTCGGCCTGCCGGCGGCGGCGCTGGCCGGGATCGTCATGCAGGGCCGCATGATGGAGCAGGACGTGGTCCTGGCCCGGCGCTTCGCGGCCCCGGACCTCGCCGCCCGCTGGCAGGTGCCGCCGGTGCCGCCCGCCGTCGCCGCCTGGGACGGACCGGTCTCGGCCCTCGTCTACGCGGTCTTCGCCGGGGCCCTCGCGGTGGCGGCCGTGCGGATCGCCGGCGGCCTGCGGGCGAAGCGGCTCTCGGTCGCCTACCTGGGGGGGCCGACGGTGCGGACGCTCGAGGGCCCGACGCTCCTCGAGGTCAGCCGGGCGAACCGGGTTCCCCACGTCTCGGTCTGCGGCGGGCGCGGGCGCTGCTCGACCTGCCGGGTGCTGATCGTCGGCGGGGAGGGCAACCTGACGCCGCCCGCCGCCGTGGAGGCCGCGACCCTGCGGGCGATCGGCGCGCCCCCGAACGTGCGCCTCGCCTGCCAGGCCCGGCCCACCGGCGACGTCGCGCTGATCCGCATCCTCGACGCGCGGCGCCCGGAGAGCGCCGGGGCCCACCTCGCCAATCCCGACGTCGCCGGCATCGAGCGGGAGGTGGCGATCCTGTTCGTCGACATCCGCGGGTTCACGCCGCTGTCCGAGCGCAAGTTCGCCTTCGACGTGGTGTTCATCCTCAATCGCTTCTTCGAGGCGGTGGGCCGCGAGGTCGAGGCCGCGGGCGGCTGGATCGGCGGCTACGCCGGGGACGGCCTGCTCGCGCTCTTCACCCACCGGGACGGGATCGACGCCGCCTGCCGGGCGGCGTTCGCGTCGGCGGCCGCGGTCGACCGCGCCGTGGCGGGCCTCAACCGGCAGATCGCCGACGAACTGCCGGCGCCGCTGCGGATCGCCATGGGGTTGCACGCCGGCCCCCTGGTCCTCGGCCGGCTCGGCTACGGCGAGAGCCAGGCGATGTCGGCGATCGGGCCCGCCGTGAACCTCGCGAGCCGGCTCGAATCCCTCGCCAAGGCGGCGGACGTGCAGCTCGTCGCCTCCTGCGACGCCGCCCGGCGCGCGGGGATCGACCCCGCCGGCCTGCGCACCGAGACGGTGGCGGTCCGGGGCGTCGCCCAGGCCCTCGCGGTCGTCTACGCGGAGCGGGCCGGCGACCTCGCGGGACGCCTCGGCGGGGAGGCGGGCCCGCGCGCGGGCGCGGCGGCCTGACGGGCCTCCCCCCGCGTGTGCGCCGCCGCACGCCCCCGCGCCCGCACCCGGCCCCGGCGCTCCGCGGAGCGTTGGCCGCGACGGGCGGGCGGGCTACGCTGCCCCCGCAGGCACAGCGCGGCCGAGCGCGGTCAGGGGCGGCCCATGGCGACCAAGGACGGACCGACGGAGACGTATTTCCGGGCCGAGGACATCGTCGTCTTCCGGCGGGCCGCGAAGCTGTTCGGCGTCTACATCGCGGTCCGGCGGACCAACCCGAGGAGCCTGCCCTACATCGGCAAGCCGGGCTACGCGCCCAAGCTGATCGACTGCAAGGCGAAGACCGCGGAGGAGAACGTCAACATCAACGGGAGGGCGTACACGACCGCCGGGCTGGTGGTCGATTGCGACGTCCTGCGGGATTACCTGCCGATCGTCTTCGGGCGCGACAAGGTGGAGAGCGCGATCAAGGAGTGGCGGGCCTTCGCGCACGGCTCCGGCGAGAACGGCGCCAGCCACTACCGGCCCCCGAAGCTCGCCCCGAAATCCCTCTACGACGGCCGGGGCCGGCCTCTCCGGACGATCTGCCCGGAATACACCTACTTCACCCAGATGGATCCGGGCCACGTCCATTACGGCTGCGTGCGGCACTCGCCGACCACCCTGGCGACCGGCGGGAGCTACGTCCACGCCGACTACGACCTCTACGCGGTCGTGCCCGCCGGGCGGACCGAGAACGTCTTCGTCCGCGAGCGCAGGCTCGGCGAGCCGCACTCGCGCTCGCCGCAGCAGATGGACGTCCAGAACTACGTCACGTCCCACATCCCCGGCATGGTCTGCCACGGCGAGCAGGATACGTTCAAGACGGACCTCGACGACGCCCTCGACGTCTTCTACCCGGACGGCGCGACGATCAGGCCGGCGGTCGGCCGCCACGCGATCGAGACCCTCTACGCCACCGTGTTCGAGGGCCGCCGGATGGTCGCGGGCGGGGCGGACCCGGGCGCCGCGGCCGGGGCGGCGCGCCCCGGCTGGCAGAGGGCCTGACGGCGCGGCCTCCCCGGCATCGGCCTCGATCCTCCCGGCGGCCTTAACCAACGCTCAACCATACCCCGCGACACTCCCGGCCGTAACGGGCCCCGGTGGCCCCACCATCGCGGGAACGGCGCGTGCGCAAGAGGCGGGTTCGACGGACGAAGGGGATGCGCTGGCTCTGCGCCGCGTTCGCCCCCTGGGTGGCCGGCCTCGGCGTGCTCGTCTCGTTCACGGCCTCGGCCGGCTACGAATCCTCCCTCGGGTCGAGCGCCGTCGCGCGCCTCGCGGCGCACGGGATGCCGCCCCTGCCGGAGGGCGGCCTCATCGCCCCGGTGGCGCTCGGCGCCTGGCGGCCCGACGCCACGCCCCTCGACGCCGAGCCGCTCCGGGGCGACCTCAAGGCCGACGCCCGCACCCGGCCCCTCGCCCAGCGCCAGCGCAAGTCCGACGCCCTGATGTCGGCCCGCGTCGGCGCGGCCCGGCGGCCGCTCGCGGTCGTCCGCGGCGGCTGGCTCGGCAGCGCCGGCAACGCGGTCGCGGCGGCGCTGACGCCCGGGCCCGCCACCTGGAACCCGGACCTCGAGCCCGAGAGCGGCTTCGTGCCCTTCGCGGAGGGAGAGGCGCCCGAGCCCGGCGCCAGCTCGCCCGCCGCGGCGGCCTCCGTGGCCACACGCGGCGGCGGCAGCGGCGGCCAGACCCGCGACGCGCGCCAGGACGGCGGCACCCCGGCGGTGCCGCGGGCGGTGGCGCTCTCCTCCGCCACCCCGGCGCCCGCCGACGCGATCCCGGTGGAGGTCGCCGCCGCCCCGGTGGCCGGCGGCCCCTTCTCGCCGCGCCTCGAGCGCGACGCGCGGGCGGCCCTGACCACTGCCGCCCGGGTGCCCGCCGAGGCGTCCCCGGCCGGGGACGCCCGCCGCCGCTACGCCGACCTGATAACCCCGGAGAACGCCGAGAAGGAGCAGCGCTGCCTCGCGGAGGCCGTCTACTTCGAGGCCCGGGGCGAGCCCGAGCAGGGCCAGGCGGCGGTGGCCCAGGTGGTGCTCAACCGGGCCAAGAGCGGGCTCTACCCGGCCAACATCTGCGGGGTCGTCTACCAGAACCGGCACCGCTACATGGGCTGCCAGTTCTCGTTCGCCTGCGAGGGCCGCTCGCTGCGCATCACCGACGATGCCTCCTGGCAGGCCGCCGCCCGGGTCGCCAGGGCGGTCGTCGACGGGCGCACCTACCTGGCGGATGTCGGCGGCGCGACCCACTACCACGCCGACTACGTGCGCCCGCGCTGGTCGCGCCGGCTCAAGAAGATGGACGTGATCGGCCGCCACATCTTCTACCAGCTGCGCCAGGGCCAGACCTGACGGGGCCCCCGGGGCGGCGGCGCGCCGTCCCCGGCCGGGCCGCCCCGCGCCCGTCCGTTAGGGTTTACGGCAACTATAGGCGATGCGGAGATTGCGAGGTTCGCGAGTCCGCCCGAGTCGATCGACGCGCAGCGTTGCGCGACTCCGTCCGACTTGCGCCGAAATACGTAGTAATTCCCGAGGGCAATTTTACCCTCTTCGGGGTTTCGGCTTGCCGATCGCGGCGGGGAGCGGCTTCTCTGGCGGGCAAGCGTGGCGCTGTCGCAGGCCGCGCCGCGCCGCTCTCCGCCATCCTTGAGGAAGTTCCGATGACCGCCCTGGTCGCCCGTCTCCCCGCCGCCCTCGTCGCCGCGGCGGGCCTCGTCGTGCTCGCCGCGCCGGCCGTCGCCGGCGGCTTCGGCTGCACCACCGACTGCTACCGCCGGGTCTCGACGCCTCCGGTCTACGGCACCGTCTCCGAGCAGGTCATGGTGCGCCCGCCCCGCACGGTCAACCACGTGGTGCCGCCGGTCTACGACACCGTGTCGGAGAAGGTGCTGGTGGCCCCCGCGCGCCGGGTCTGGCAGACCTCCTACGACGCCTACGGGCAGCTCGTCGGCTGCTGGGTCACCACCCCGCCGCAATACGCCGTCCAGACCCGCCGGGTGCTGGTGCGCCCGCCGCAGGTCGTGCCGCAGGTGATCCCGCCGGCCTACGCCTCCTACCAGCGCCGGGTCCTGGTCCAGCCGGCGAGCGCCGGCTGGGTCCCGGCCGGCCCGGCGGGCGGCTACGGCGGCGGGTACGGCGGGGGCTACGGCCCCGTCGGCGCCGGGCTCGCGGTGGCGGGCGCCGGGGTCGGCCTCGGCCTGGCGACGGCCGGGACCGCCGCCGGCATCGCGTTCGGGGGCGGCAGCCTCTACGACGGCTACTGACGCGCGCTCCCGCCCGGGCATTCCCGCCCGGGTATTCCCGCCCGCGCGCTCCCGCCCGCGCCGGTCCGGGGGCCGCGCGACGGCTTGCCGCGCGGCCCCCGGCGCCCCACAACCCGGGTTGCGAACGGCGACAGGGGAGGCCGCGTTGGGCACGTTCAAGGCCGTGGTGATCGAGAAGGGCGAGGGCGGCCAGAGCGTCGCGCTCCGGAGCTTCGACGAGGCCGACCTGATGGACGGCGACGTCACCGTCCGGGTCACGCACTCGACCCTCAACTACAAGGACGGGCTGGCGCTGACCGGCAAGGCGCCGGTGGTGCGCCGCTTCCCGATGATCCCGGGCATCGATTTCTCGGGCGTGGTCGAGGCCTCGAGCCATCCCGGCTGGGCGCCCGGGGACGCCGTGATCCTGACCGGCTGGGGCCTCGGCGAGACCCATCTCGGCGCCTACGCCGAGAAGGCGCGGGTGAAGGGCGACTGGCTGGTGGCGCTCCCGGCGAGCCTGACCCCCGAGCAGGCGATGGCCGTCGGCACCGCCGGCTTCACCGCGATGCTGGCCCTGCTGGCGCTGGAGCGCCACGGGCTGCGGCCCGAGGCCGGCCCGGCCCTGGTCACGGGCGCGGCCGGCGGCGTCGGCTCGGTCGCGACCGCGCTGCTCGCCGCGGCGGGCTGGCACGTCGTCGCCGCCACGGGCCGGGCGGCCGAGGAGGCGGAGTACCTGCGCGGCCTCGGCGCGGCGGAGATCATCGGCCGCGAGGAGCTGTCGACGCCCGGCAAGCCCCTCGGCCGGGAGCGCTGGGCCGCGGCCGTGGACGCGGTCGGCTCGACGACGCTCGCCAACGCGCTCGCCATGACCCGCTACGGCGGCGCCGTCGCGGCCTGCGGGCTCGCCGGCGGCATGGACCTGCCGGGCTCGGTCGCGCCCTTCATCCTGCGGGGCGTCGCGCTCCTCGGGATCGACAGCGTGATGGCGCCCCAGGCCCTGCGGCGCGAGGCGTGGGCGCGGCTCGCCCGCGACCTCGACCTCGACAGGCTCGCCGCGATGACGACGACGATCCCCCTGAGCGGGGTGATCGAGCGCGGCCCCGCGATCCTGGCCGGGCGCACCCGCGGGCGCGTGGTGGTGACGGTCGACTGACGCCCCGGGCGGGCGCGGGAGTTTGATCGCCGCGCGGTGGAACCTTGACATTGCCCCGCGCATTGCCGGTTTCATGAGCATTGCATTCGTCCGCGAGCGGGAAGGGGGGGAGGCCTTCGAGGACCTTCCCGACCGTCCCGTCTCCCCGCACCCGAACTTCGTCACGCCCGAGGGCCTCGCCCTGATCGACGCGGAGCTCGATCGGCTGCACACGGAGCATGCGGGGCTCTCGCCCGACGACAAGGCCAGCCTCGCCCGCGTCAACCGGGACCTGCGCTACTGGACGGCCCGGCGCAACTCGGCCCAGGTGGTCGAACAGGCCCCCGGCGACGTCGTGCATTTCGGCTCCACCGTGACCATCGCCCGCGACGGCGGCGCCGAGCAGATCTTCCGCATCGTGGGCGAGGACGAGGCCGATCCGGCCCGCGGCACCATCGCGTACGTGGCGCCCCTCGCCCGGGCCCTCACAGGCAAGCAGGCCGGCGACACCGTCACGGTGGCCGGCCACGACAGCGAGATCATCGCGGTGCGCTAGCTCCGGCCCTCGATGAGGTCGCGCTCGCGCAGGATCGCCTCCCCGACGAAGTCCAGGAAGGCCCGCACCCGCGCGGCCCGGCGCAGGTCTGGATGGGTGAGGAGCCAGAGCCCGGCGGAGAGGTCGGGCTCCGGCGCGGAGAGCCGCACGAGCCCCGGGCGGCGCTCCGCGATGAGGCAGGGCAGGGGGCCGATGCCGATCCCCGCCGCGACCGCGTCGGCTAGGCCCACCACCGTGTCGAGCCGCAGCACCACCCGCTCGGGCGCCGTCCGCTCCAGCACGTAGCGCGCCGCCTTGGCGGCCCCGAGCCCCGGGGCCGGCGAGACCCAGCGCCGTTCGGCGAGCGCCCCGCCGTCCCCGTCCCCGGCCCGGCCGTAGAGCGCCCACGCGATCGTGGCGAGGCGCCGGCCCACGAGGGTGTCGGGCGGGTCGTCGGTCGCCCGCAGGGCGACGTCGGCGTCGCGCTTGGCGAGGTTCAGCGCCTGGTTCGAGACCACGACGTCGAGGCGCACCTCCGGGCAGCGGGCGCAGAAGCGGGCGAGGATCGGGGTCAGGAGGTCGATCAGCAGCGAATCCGCCGTCGTGACCCGCAACTCGCCGGCGGGCGTCGGCGCCGCCCCCTCGAGCCGGCGGGCGAACCCGGTGACGTCCTCCTCCATGCGGGCGGCGATCCGCACCATCTCCTCGCCCGCGGGCGTCGCCACGTAGCCGGTGCGGTGGCGCTCGAACAGGGCGGTGTGCAGGGCGGCTTCGATCTGGCCCAGGCGCCGGAAGGCCGTGGAGTGGTTGATGCCGAGCCGCTCGGCGGCCTGGGTCAGGCCGCGCTGGTCGGAGATGGCCTTGACGAGCCGGAAATCGTCCCAGGCGAGGGCGGGTGGCACGGTGTCCTTGCGCTCCTGCAAGCGTCGGCTTGCAGCATAGGCGGTTTCGCCCGGGCCGGCGATCCGCGATCGTGCGGGGACGGAAACCCGCCCGATCGCGGTCGCGCGGGGCGACAGGGAAGGTTCGATCGCGATGGCGAAAGTGCTGGTGCTCTACTACTCGACCTACGGCCACATCGAGCAGATGGCCTCCGCGGTGGCCGAGGGCGCGCGCGAGGCGGGCGCCGAGGTCGTGGTCAAGCGCGTGCCCGAGCTCGTGCCCGACGAGGCCGCCCGCAAGGCGCACTACAAGCTCGACCAGGCGGCCCCGATCGCGACCGTGGACGAGCTTCCGTCCTACGACGCGATCATCTTCGGCACGCCGACCCGCTACGGCAACATGGCGGCGCAGATGAAGAACTTCATCGACCAGACCGGCGCCCTGTGGGCGAAGGGCGCCCTCGTGGGCAAGGTCGGCTCGGTCTTCACCGCGACGGCCTCGCAGCACGGCGGCCAGGAATCCACCATCCTGAGCTTCCACACCGTGCTGCTGCACCAGGGGATGGTGGTGGTCGGCCTGCCCTACAGCTTCCAGGGCCAGCTCGGCACCACCGAGGTGATGGGGAACTCGCCCTACGGCGCCTCCACCATCGCGGGCGGGGACGGCAGCCGCCAGCCGAGCGCGGTGGAGCTCGAGGGCGCCCGCTACCAGGGCCGCCACGTCGCTGGCATCGCGCGGAAGCTCGCGGGCTGATTCCCGGCGGCCCGCGCCCAAAGAAAAAGGCCCGGACGGATCCGAGCCTCTGAAGGGGGAAGGCCGATGGGGGCTTGTGTGGCCTTCTACTCCCCCTCAACGGGCGGGGCGCCGATCGGTTCCGGGCCGCCGCGAAAAAGATTTTTTCGCCGCGCGCCGCGCCGCGCCGGTCCCCGTCACGGCGGCGCGGGACCGCCCGGCCGGGGCGCCGCCGCCCGCTGCAGGCGGTCGCGGATCGCCTCGCCGAGGCCCGCCGGGGGGATCGGCACGACCGCGATCGTCGCGGCGCCGGAGGCGTCGAGGCGGCGCAGGTGGGAGAACAGGTTGGCGGCGGCCTCGACGGCGTCGCCGGCCGGGCTCAGGTCGAGGCAGGCGCCGGCGGCCTCGATGCCCGCCGGGCGCGCGGCCCCGAACAGCAACACCGCCTCGCCGGGGGCGACCGCCTCGGCGTCGAGCCGGACCCGGGCCCGCGGCGCGTAGTGCGAGGCGAGGAGGCCCGGCGCGACAGGCGCCTCCGGCGCCGTCGCGAGCGCGGCGAGGCGGCCCCCCAGCACCGCCTCGATCGCCTCCCGGGCGACCCCGCCGGGCCGCAGCAGGGCCGGGCCGCCCGCGAGGCAGGCCACGATGGTGGATTCGACCCCGACCGGGCACGGCCCGCCGTCGAGGATCGCCGCGATGCGGCCGTCGAGGTCGCCGAGCACGTGGGCGGCCTGCGTGGGGCTGACCCGCCCCGAGCGGTTGGCCGAGGGCGCGGCGACCGGCCGGCCGGTCGCCGCGAGCAGGGCGTGCGCGAGGCCGCCCGCCGGCACCCGCAGCGCCACGCTGGGCAGGCCGGCCCGGGCGAGGTCGCAGATCCGGCCGCCCTCGGCCGCCGGCACCACCAGGGTCAGGGGACCCGGCCAGAAGGCCTCGGCGAGGCGCAGCGCCGCGGGCCCGAACGCGCCCTCGCGCCGCGCGGCCGCGAGGTCGGGCAGGTGGGCGATCAGCGGGTTGAANNNCGCGCTGCGTGCCGGCGGGCCGGCCATTGACCCATGAGGTTGGTTCACGTCTAAACTGTCGCTCGCCATGCCGGCGGCCGTAGCGTCGCGCGGGGCCCGGCGTCAAATCAGGGCGGCCCTGCAAGGCCGCGAGACCGCTCCCGGGGAGGAGCATCCATGACCTATCGCGCGCCCGTGGCCGAGATGGCCTTCACCCTCCGGCAGGTCGCCGGCCTCGACCGCGCCATCGCGGACGGCCTGCACGGCGACCTGACGCCGGACCTCGTGGACACCATCCTGGAGGAGGCGGGCCGCTTCGCCAACGACGTGGTGGCGCCCCTCAACCGGGTCGGCGACCGGCACGGAACCCCGCTCAAGGACGGCGCCATCACGATGCCGCCCGGCTACCGCGAGGCCTACAGGGCCTGGACCGAGGGCGGCTGGAACGCGCTGCCGGGGCCCGTCGCGTACGGCGGCCAGGGCCTGCCGATCCTGCTCAACGCCGCCTGCATCGAGATGTGGAACTCCGCCGCCATGGCGTTCGGCCTCGGGCCGCTGCTCACGGCGGGCGGCGTCGAGGCCCTGAGCCGGCACGGCTCGGAGGAGTTGCGGGCGCGCTACCTGGAGAAGCTGGTCTCGGGCGAGTGGACCGCGACCATGAACCTCACCGAGCCGCAGGCCGGCTCCGACCTCTCGGCCCTGCGCACCAGGGCCGAGCCCGTCGGCGACGGCAGCTTCCGGGTCCGGGGCGAGAAGATCTACATCACCTGGGGCGAGCACGACCTCACCGACAACATCATCCACCTGGTGCTGGCGCGCCTGCCCGACGCGCCCGCCGGCACCCGCGGCATCTCGCTGTTCCTGGTGCCCAAGGTGCTGCCGGACGGCAGCCGCAACGACCTGCGCTGCGCCGGCATCGAGCACAAGCTCGGCATCCACGGCTCGCCGACCTGCACCATGGTGTACGGCGAGCGCGACGGCGCCCTGGGCTGGCTCGTCGGCGAGCCGAACCGCGGCCTCGCCTGCATGTTCACGATGATGAACAACGCCCGCCTCGGGGTCGGCCTGCAAGGCGTCGCCATCGCGGAGCGCGCCACCCAGCAGGCGCTCTCCTACGCCCGCGACCGGCGCCAGGGCCGGGCGGGCGCCGCGGCCGAGGGCGGCGGCGCGAGCGCCATCATCGCGCACCCGGACGTGCAGCGCATGCTGCTGACCATGAAGGCCCTCACGGGCGCGGCCCGGAGCCTCTGCTACCTCACCGCCGAGGCCATCGACCGCGCCCACCGCGCCCCCGACGCCGCCGACCGCAGGGCGGCGCAGGCGCGGGCCTCCCTGCTGACCCCGGTCGCCAAGGCGTTCGCCACCGACATCGGCATCGAGGTGGCCTCCCTCGGCATCCAGGTCCACGGCGGCATGGGGTTCGTCGAGGAGACGGGCGCGGCCCAGCACCTGCGCGACGCCCGCATCGCGGCGATCTACGAGGGGACCAACGGCATCCAGGCCATCGACCTCGTCACCCGCAAGGTCCCCCTCGAGGGCGGCGCGGTGGTGCGGGGCCAGATCGGCTCCATGCGAGCCGTGGCCGAGCGCCTCGTGAAGGAGGGGACGGAGGCCTTCGGCCACACCGCGCCGCGCCTTCGGGAGACGATTGAGGCCCTCGACCGCGCCACGAGCTTCATGCTGAGGGCGCTGGGCTCCAACCGGCCCGACGAGGCCCTGGCGGGCGCGACACCCTACCTGCGCCTGTTTGGCCTGGCGCAGGGCTGCGCCTCGCTGGCGCAGGGCGCCCTCGCGGCGTCCGCGGCGCTCAAGGGGGGCGACACCGACCCGGCGCACCCGGCCCGCATCGCGCTCGCCCGGTTCTTCGCCGAGAACGTCGCGACCGCGGCGCGGGGGCTGGAGGAGACGGTCACGGGCGGCGCCGGCTTCCTGCAGGACGCGCCGCTGGCGCTCGCCGGGTAGACGATGCGCCGGGCGGCCCCCGGGGCCGCCCGGCGGTTCGCGCTCAGCGGGGCGCGCGCTTGGCCAGGATGCGCTGGAGCGTGCGGCGGTGCATGTTGAGCCGCCGTGCCGTCTCCGAGACGTTGCGGCCGCAGAGCTCGTAGACGCGCTGGATGTGCTCCCAGCGCACCCGGTCGGCCGACATCGGGTTCTCGGGCGGGTCCGCCCGCTCGCCCGGCTCGGCCATCAGGGTGCCGTGGATCTCGTCCGCGTCGGCGGGCTTCGCCAGGTAGTCGAACGCGCCGAGCTTCACCGCCGTGACGGCGGTGGCGATGTTGCCGTAGCCGGTCAGGATCACGCCCCGGGCCTCGGGCCGGCGCTCCTTCAGGCGGGCGATCACGTCGAGGCCGTTGCCGTCGGCGAGCCGCATGTCGATCACCGCGAAGGCCGGCGGCTGCGATTCGACCGCCGAGACGCCCTCGGCCACGCTCTCGGCGACGTGCACGCGGTAGCCCCGCGCCTCCATGGCCCGGGCCAGGCGCGTCGAGAAGGGCTTGTCGTCATCCACGATGAGGAGGCTGCGGTCGGCGTGCGCCGCGAGGGCGTCCCCGTCCGGGATCGTGCCCGGGCTGGCCTCCACGGTTGAGGTTCCGTACTGCGTCATCAAGCGACGCTCCTTGCCATTCATTATGTTTCTTCAGGGTTTTATATAGGTGCGTCGCGGGCCTGCGTCAGGGGTGGGGCCGGGTTCGGCAGCGCGAATCTGCGCTCCTGCGCCTCCCTCTCGAAAACGTGACGCGGCCAGACGATGCGCACCACCGCGCCCGTCGAGGGGTCGACCGCGTTCCCGAGGGTGAGCTGGGCGCCGGAGCGCTCGATCAGGGTCTTGGCGATGAACAGGCCGAGGCCGAGTCCCGTCCCGGCCTCGGAGCCGGCCTGGGCGGCGCTGCGGGTGCTCACGTAGGGCTCGCCCACGCGCAGCAGCACGTCGGGGGCGAAGCCCGGGCCGTCGTCCCGGATGTCGAGGGAGACGCGCTCGAGGGTCCAGCGCGCCTCGATCGCCACCCGGCTCTCGGCGAAGTCGACGGCGTTGTCGACGATGTTGGCGAGCCCGAACAGCACCCCCGGGTTGCGCCGGCAGGACGGCTCGGGCCCCTCGCCCCTGGTCGAGGCCTCGAGGGCGATGCCGAGGGCGCGCTGGGGCGCCACCAGCTCCTCCACGAGGTGGCTGAGGGAGATCGTCTCGAAGAAGCCGCTCTGGTCGTCGTCGAGGGAGGTGAGCTTCGACAGGATGCCGCGGCAGCGCTCCACCTGGTCGCGCAGGAGCCGCAGGTCCTCCGCCACGGCGGGCGTGGCGCTCGGCCCGAGCTGCCGGTCGAGCTCCTTGGCCACCACCGTGATGGTGGCGAGGGGCGTGCCGAGCTCGTGCGCGGCCGCCGCCGCGAGGCCGTCGAGCTGCGAGAGGTGCTGCTCGCGGGCGAGCACCAGCTCCGTCGCGGCGAGCGCCTGGGCGAGCTGGCGCGCCTCCTCGGCCACCCGCCAGGCGTAGACGCCCGTGAAGGCGGTGCCGAGCAGGATCGCGGTCCAGACCCCCGACACGTACAGGAAGGGCAGCTCGAGCTTCTCGTTGGCGAACCACGGCAGGGGGCGGTACACGAGGGCGAGCAGCGTCGCGAGCCCCACCGCCAGGAGGCCGAGCGCCAGGGTGCGGGCCGGCGGCAGCGCCGTCGCGGAGATCAGCACCGGGGCGAGGAACAGGAGCGCGAACGGGTTCTGGAGGCCGCCGGTGAGGAACAGCAGGGCGGCGAGCTGGATGATGTCGAAGCCGAGCAGCAGGACCGCGGCGTCGTCGCTGAGCCGGTGGCTCGCCGGGAACCGGATCCGCAGGCCCAGATTGAGCCACGACGACGCCGCGATGACGAGGAAGCACCACCCGAAGGGCAGGGGCAGCCCGAGGCCGAGATGCGCGCCCGCGACCGCCGCGCTCTGCCCGGCCACCGCGAGCCAGCGCAGCCGCACCAGCGTGTCGAGTCGCAGGTGGCGCGCGTCGCGCACGAGGTCGGTCGGGGATATCTCGGACATGGGATCACGATAGAGCGCGGCCCGCCGCCGCCCAGGCCGCCGCCGGCGGAAAGCGAAGGCCGCCGCCGGCGGAAAGCGAAGGCCGCCGCCGGCGGAAGCCGAAGGCCGCCGCCGCCGAAAACCGGAGGCGGCCGGCCGCGCCCGCGGCTGTTGCACCGCAGCATCGCGGCACCGCGAAACCTGCCGCTGCGGTAAAAAAGGCACGCTTCCACCTTTTGGTAGCTTGGTTCTCCCCCGACGTTGTCATTCAAATGAGGAACTTTATTCTCGCGTCCTCAGTTGGGGGCAGGCGTCTTCCGCGGCGCTCGCGCGCTGCTGGACCAATACGGGAACGGTGGCGTCATGGATCTCTCCTATTTCTGGTACGAAGCCGCGCATTGGATGCTGACCCCGGCCCGGGTCGCCGCCGACGCGACTCAGCTCGTGTTCCAGAACCCGGTGAACCCGATCACCTACACCCCGTACGGCCGCACGGTTTCGGCCGCCTGCGAGATGTTCGAGCGCACGACCCGACGCTACGGCAAACCGGCCTTCAACCTCCCGAGGACGATCGTGGAGGGCATCCCCGCCGAGGTCACCGAGACGGTGGTGTGGGAGAAGCCGTTCTGCCGCGTCGTCGCCTTCGAGCGGGCCCTCAAGCGGCCGGCCGCCGCGGCGCAGCCGAAGGTGCTCGTGGTGGCGCCGATGTCGGGCCACTACGCGACGCTCCTGCGGGGCACCGTCGAGGCCCTGCTGCCGGCCCACGAGGTGCTGATCACCGACTGGATCGACGCCCGCATGGTGCCGCTCGAGGCCGGCCGGTTCGATCTCGACACCTACATCGACTACATGATCGAGATGTTCCAGGCCCTGGGGCCGGACCTGCACGTGATCGCGGTCTGCCAGCCCTCGGTGCCGGTCTTCGCGGCGGTCGCCCGCATGGAGGCGCAGGGCCTGCCCGGCGTGCCGACCTCGATGACCCTGATGGGGGGCCCGATCGACACCCGGCGCTCGCCGACCGCCGTGAACTGCCTGGCGGCCGAGCGCGGCTCGGAATGGTTCAAGCGCAACTGCATCACGGTGGTGCCGCCCGGCTACCCGGGCAGCTGGCGCGAGGTCTACCCGGGCTTCTTCCAGCTCTCCGGCTTCATGGGCATGAACCTCGACCGGCACCTGACCGCGCACTGGGACATGTACAAGCACCTCGTGCGCAACGACGGCGACTCGGCCGAGAAGCACCGCGACTTCTACGACGAGTACCTCTCGGTGATGGACCTGACGGCCGAGTTCTACCTCCAGACCGTCAACACCGTGTTCGTCGAGCACGCCCTGCCGAAGGGCGAGATGCTCCACCGCGGCGAGCGCGTCGACCCCGGCGCGATCCGCCACTGCTCCGTCATGGCGGTCGAGGGGGAGAACGACGACATCTCGGGCGTCGGCCAGACGCTCGCGGCCCTCGACCTGACGCCGAACCTGCCCGATTCGCGCAAGCTCTACCACCTGCAGCAGGGCGTCGGGCATTACGGCGTGTTCAACGGCTCGCGCTTCCGGTCGCAGATCCTGCCGCGGATCTCGGAGTTCATGCACGCGATGCAGGGCACCGACACCGTGCCGCTCCTCGAGGCCTCCTGACGGCCCCGGCCGGCACCCGACTGACGGCCGCCCGGCTGCCCGGCTGCGGGAGCCAGCATGCCGGCGCTTCATGCCTTTCGCGCATGGCTGGGCGGCATCCTGCCCCGCCTCGCGCGGCAAACGGGTAAGCTGACACGGCCCGCCCCCAGCGCCTACAATGGCCCCATGCGAGTCGCGTTGCTGCGCCGGTCGGCGCCCGAACCCACCCACGTCACAGTGATCCACGAGGGGACCTTCTATCCGGTCGCCGTACGCCGCCGCGCCATGGCGCGGCGCATCACCCTGCGCGTGTCGAGCGCCACCGGCGAGATCGTGCTGACTCTGCCCGAGCGGGCCGACATCGCGACGGCGCAGCGCTTCGCCGACGCCCACGGCGCCTGGATCGCCGGCCGCGTGGCGCGGCTGCCGGAGCGCGTGGCGTTCGAGAACGGCGCGGTGGTGCCCCTGCGGGGCGTGCCGCACCGCATCCTGCACTGGTCCGTGGCCGCGGGCGCGACGCTCGCCACGACGGCGCCCGACGGCACGGCCATCATCGCGGTGTCCGGCCAGGCGCCCCACGTCGCCCGCCGGGTGCGCGACTTCCTCGAGGCCGAGGCGCGCCGGGACCTCGGCGCCGCGGTGACCCGCCACGGCAGGGCGCTCGGCCGGGCGCCCAAGCGCCTGACCGTGCGCGACACCCGCAGCCGCTGGGGCTCCTGCTCCGCCCGCGGCCACCTCAACTTCTCCTGGCGCCTGATCATGGCGCCGCCCTCGGTGCTGGACTACCTGGCGGCCCACGAGGTGGCGCACCTCGTCGAGATGAACCACTCGGACCGGTTCTGGCGCGTGGTCGAGACGCTCTACCCGCGCTACGAGGAGCCCGAGCGCTGGCTCAAGCGGCACGGGGCCGAGCTGCACCGCTACGGGTGAGGGGAAGGCCCGCGCCGCGGGCCCGGTCTCAGCCCTTCGAGCGCACCACCACGACCGGCTCGGCCGGCCAGGCCGGCCGCGGATCGACGAAACCGGGATAGAGGCTGCGCGGCGCGACGTTGTCGCAGAGCTCGCGCTGCCGCACGATCACCTGCCCGGCCGCGTCGTAGCGCCGGACCAGGCCCCCGTCCCGGCAGAACCCGGCGATCTCGGCCGAGCGCGCGGCCCGGCGCCCGCGGGGGTTGCGCGGCACCGGCGGGTGCTCGACCGTCAGGGTGGCGTCCCGCTCCAGCGAGCGCTCGACGTAGGTCGTCTCGCCGAGGGGCAGGGGCTCGGCCGCGGCGGCGGCGAGGCCCGCTCCGGTCGCGGCCAGGGTCAGGAGGGCGAGGGCGGGAAGTCTCATGGGGCGATCCTGGCGGGCAGACGGCACGGTACTCTAGGCGCGGGGGCGGTCCCCCAAAAGGCGGCCGGGCGCGCGGCGCTCCGATACGGCCGAGCTGTGTCTTCCGTGCCGTCGCGGGTGCCCCGCGCGGGAGCTAAGCCGCGCGGGAGGCTGCCGGTTCCCGTGCCGGCGCGGCGCTTCGCTTGACAGGCCCCGGCCCGCGTGGTCGGAACGCCCGCAAGGGGTGCGGCGCCGCGTCGACGGCGCCGCGCGAAGCGGAGTGATGAGCGGCGTGCCAGACAGCTTGCGACCGATCGGACGCCGCGTGCGCGCCGGCACCCTCGGCATCCTCGGGCTCGCGGCCTGCCTCCCGGCGCCGGCCGCCCTCGCGCAGGGTGCCGTGAAGCAGAGCTTCGACGACTGGCAGTTGCGCTGCGAGACCCCCGCCGGCGCCAAGGCCGAGCAATGCGCGCTGGTCCAGTACGTCGCCGCCGAGGACCGGCCCAACCTGAGCCTCGTGGTGATCGTGCTGAGGACGGCCGACAACCGCGGCACCCTGCTGCGGGTGGTGGCGCCCCTCGGCATCCTGCTGCCCTCCGGCCTCGGCCTCAAGATCGACCAGACCGACGTCGGCCGCACCTCGTTCGTGCGCTGCCTGTCCACGGGCTGCGTCGCCGAGGTGGTGATGGACGACAAGCTGATCGGCCAGCTCAAGGGCGGCCAGCAGGCGACCTTCATCGTGTTCCAGACCCCCGAGGAGGGCGTGGGCATCCCCCTCTCGCTCAAGGGGTTCAAGGACGGGTTCGACGGCCTGAAATGATGCGCCAGACGGGGCCGCGCCCCGGGGAGGGACTCGTGACGGCAGGTTTTCTCCAGACGGGCGGCCCGGCCCGCGGCCTCGCCCCGCGGTCCGGGCTCCTCGCCGCGGCCGCCCGCGCCGGGCTCCTCGCCGCGGCCGCCCTCGCGGCGGCCCCGGCCGCCCGGGCGCAGGACGACGGCAACCCGTTCCTCAACATCTTCAAGTACGGCGGCACCACCAAGCCCCCCGAGGCGCCGCCCAGCCCCGACAGCGTGTACTGCCCGGTCATCGAGGTTGCCGAGGGCAAGGCGTCCCTGCAGACCCTGGGCGGGACCGGGGTGCGCACCCAGGTCCGCCTGGGGCAGCTCAGCCGCGCCTGCACGCCCGGGCCGAACGGCACCACCCTCGTGTCGGTCGGGGTCGAGGGCCGGGCCCTGCTCGGCCCGGGCGGGTCGCCCGGGCGGTTCGAGGCTCCCTTCACGGTGACCCTGAAGCACGGCACCGTGGTCATCGCGCGCCGGGCCCGGCGCGCCGCCGTGACGATCCCGCCGGGCGAGGCCAACGCCAGCTTCGCCATCGTGGAGGACGGGTTCAGCGTCCCGGCCGCCTACGTCAACGATTTCGACATCGAGGTCGGCCTCGGCGGGTCCGCCGGCAAGGCGCCCCGCGCCCCGCGCCGCAAGCCGGCGGCCTCCGCCGGCGCGGCCGAGTGACCTGCCGCGTGAGGCCGTGAGGCGGGACGCCCGCTTCCGCGTCGAGCCCCACCCGGGCGATCCGGACTTCTCCCGCAGGCTGACGCTCGACCGCCCGGCCGCCGGCCGCTGGCTCTCCCTCGCCTACGCGGCGAGCCGCTGGCGCGATCCGGTCCGGCCCCTCCTGCGCTTCCTGCGGGCGGACGGGGCGCACGAGGACGCGCTCCTGCCCGGCCCGGTGCTCGGGCGGGCGGCCTGGATCGGCCTCGTGCCGCCCGGAACCGAGACCATCCTGCTCGCGGCGGAGGGGTTCCGGATCGAGGAGGCGCGCCTCCTCGGCCACGTCGCGATGCTGGCCCTCGGGGCGCGCCGCCGCCCGGGCAAGCTCCCGGTCGCCCTCTACCAGTGGGTGAGGCGCGACCAGCGCCGCCTGCGCAGCACGCTGCGCATCGCCGCCGCGGTGACGCCGCTCTCGGGCTACCCCGCCTGGAAGGCGGCGCGCCAGCGCGCCTTCGAGCCCGCCTTCGACCGCGCGGGCCCCGCGCCCGCGCTCCGCATCGGCCTCGCCATGGACGCGCGTCCCGACCAGGGCGAGGCGGTGCGCCGCAGCCTCGCGGCGCTCCTCGCCCAGGACCACCGCGACTGGCGCCTCGTCCTGCGCTGGCAGGGCGGGGCGCCGCCCGGCTTCCTGCCCCCGGCCGACCCGCGGCTGACCGGGGAGGAGGGACCGGCGGGCTTTCCGGAGGCAGAGGCCGTCGGCGTCCTGGCGCCCGGCGACGTCCTCTCCCCCGACGCGCTCGCCCTCCTGGCCGGCGCCTTCGCGGGCCCCGCGCCCGCCGCCCTGGCCTACGCCGACGCCGAGATCGCCGCGCCCGAGGGCCTGCGCCCGCGGCTGAAGCCCGGCTGGAGCCCGGACTTCGCCCTGACGGGCCTCTACCCGGGCCGCCCGCTGCTCCTCGGCCGCGCGCTCCTGGCCCGCTGCGCCTGGACGCCGGGGGAGGGGGCCCGGGCGCTGCTGCTCGCCGCCGCCCTCGCGGTCGGGCCGGACCCGGTGCGCCGCATCCCCCGCATCCTCTGCCGCTGCCTGCCGGAGGCCGAGGACCCGGCGGGCCACGCCGCCGACCTGGAGCGGGCCCTGCGGCGGGCGGGCTCCCCCGCCACGGTCGCCCGCCTCGGCGACGCCGTCGACCTGGACTGGCCCCTGCCCGAGCCCGCGCCCCTGGTCTCGGTGGTGATCCCGACCCGCGACCGGGCCGACCTGCTCCGGGTCGCGACCCGCGGCGTGCTCCGGGAGACGGCGTATCCGGGCATCGAGCTCGTCGTCGTCGACAACGGCTCGTCGCAGGCGGAGGTGGCCGCCCTCTACGCCGAGCTCGACCGCGACCCGCGGGTGCGCCGCCTCGACCGGCCCGGGCCCTTCAACTTCTCGCGCCTCGTCAACGCGGGCGTCGCGGCGAGCCGCGGCGAGGTGGTGGTGCTCCTCAACAACGACGTCGCGGTGCTGCGCCCGGACTGGCTCGACGCGATGGTGCGCCAGGCGCTGCGCCCGGAGGTCGGGGCGGTCGGCGCGAAGCTGCTCTTCGCCAACGGCCGGCTCCAGCATGCCGGCGTGGTGGTGGGCCTCGGCGGCCGGGCCGGCCACACCCTGCGCAACCGGCCCGCCGGCACGCCCGGCCATCTCGGCCGCCTGCGCGTGGCCCACGAGGTCTCGGGCGTCACCGCCGCCTGCCTGGCGGTGGCGCGGGCCAAGTTCGACGCCGTCGGGGGGCTCGACGCGGAGGCCTTCCCGATCGACTTCAACGACGTCGATCTCTGCCTGCGCCTCGGGGAGGCCGGCTACCGGACGGTCTGGACGCCGAGGGCGGTCCTCGCCCACCACGAGTCGGTCAGCCGGGGCCCCAGCGTCGGCCCCGCCCGGGCCCGCTTCGAGGCCGAGGCCGCGCGCTTCTCCGCGCGCTGGCGGGCGGTGATCCGGGACGACCCCCATTACCACCCGGCCTTCTCGGTCACGACCTTCGGGGAGGACCTCGAGTGAGGCCGCGGGCGCTTCCGGACCATCCGGCCTTCGACCCGCTGCGGTTCGCCGGGGGCGGCGCCCCGGCCGGGCCGGCGCGCTGGCGGGCCGGCGCCGCGATCCTCGCCCGCCACCCCGGCGCGACGCTCGCGATCGCCCGTGCGCTCCTGTCCGGGCGCCGGGTGCGGGCCCGCAACCTCGCGCTGGCGCTCCTCGGCGCCGGTCACCGCCTGCGCCCGGCCGAGC
>NZ_QOWC01000129.1 GCF_003574465.1 Methylobacterium crusticola | reverse complement strand
GCGGCGCCCGCACCGGGCGCCGCCCGGCCGGCGCCCGCGCCGGGCGCCGCCTGGTCGGCGCCCGGCAGCACCGAGGCGCGCCTGCGCGCCGTGTTCGCGAGCGCGGTCGACGTCGCCATGGTGGTGTCCGACCCGGCCGGGCTCATCACCGAGTGGAACCCGGGCGCGGAACGCGTGATGGGGTGGAGCGCCGCGGAGATGCGCGGCCAGGACGCCGGGCGGCTGTTCACGCCCGAGGATCGGGCGGGCGGCCGCGTCCCGGACGAGATGCGCCGGGCCCTCGACGAGGGACGGGCCCTCAACGAGCGCTGGCACCTGCGCAAGGACGGCGAGCGCTTCTGGGCCTCCGGCGAGATGCTGCCGCTGTCCGACGAGGGCGGCGCGCATCTCGGCTTCGTGAAGATCGTGCGCGACCGCACCAGGGAGCACCGGGTGGGGGCGGCCCTCAAGGAGACCCAGGAGCGCTACCGCCTGGCCGCCAGGGCCACCAACGACGCGATCTGGGACTGGGACTTCTCCACCAACCACGTGCTCTGGAACGAGGCCCTGACCACGGCCTACGGCCACGCGCCGGAGGCCGTCGCACCGACCGGCGACTGGTGGATCGCCCAGATCCACCCCGATGACCGGGCGCGCATCGACGCCTCGATCCACGCCGTGATCGACGGCGCCGGCACCGCCTGGACCGACGAGTACCGCTTCCGGCGGGCCGACGGCACCTACGCCGAGGTGCTCGACCGCGGCCACGTCATCCGCGACGGCGCGGGGCGCGCCTGCCGGATGATCGGCGCCATGCTCGATCTGAGCCGGCTGCGCAGCGCCGAGACCGCCCTGCGGGTGAACGAGGAGCGCTTCCGCACGATCCTCGAGACGATCGAGGCGGCGTTCGCCATCGTGGAGGTCCGGTTCGACGAACACGACCGGCCGGCGGATTACCGGTTCGTCGAGGCCAACGCCGCCTTCGAGCGCCAGGCCGGCGCCAACCTGCGCGGCCGCTGGGTCACCGAGTTCGCGCCGGACCTGGAGCGCTTCTGGTTCGAGACCTACGGCCGGGTCGCGAAGACCGGCGAGCCGGCGAACTTCGAGAGCTACGCCAAAGGCTTCGAGCGCTGGTTCGACGTCCGGGCGGTCCGTGTCGGCGACCCCGCCGACAGGCAGATCGCGATCTTCTTCAGCGACGTCACCGCGCGGCGCATCGCCGAGGAGCGCCTGCGGGCGAGCGAGGCGCTCGCGCGGGAGAGCGTGGAGCGCGTCCAGCTCGCCCTGGAGGCCGGGGCGATCATCGGCACCTGGCACTGGGACCTGCCGGGCGACCGGTTCACCGTCGACGAGGGGTTCGCGCGGGCCTTCGGCCTCGATCCCGCCCTCGGCCGCGAGGGCCTCAGCCTCCGGCAGGTGGTCGCGACCGTCCATCCCGACGACCGGGAGGGCCTGTCGGCCGCCATCGGCGCGGCGATCGCCCGGGGGGGCGCCTACGCCCACCAGTACCGGGTCCGGCGCCGCGACGGGCGCTACTACTGGATCGAGGCGAACGGGCGCGTCGAGCACGCCCGGGACGGGACGCCCCGGAGCTTCCCGGGCGTCCTCATCGACGTCGAGGAGCGCCGCGCCGTCGAGGCGGAGCGCGACCGCGCCGCCGCGGCGCTGCGGGCGCTCAACGAGACGCTCGAGCAGCGCGTGGCCGAGCGGACGGCCGAGCTGGTGCAGTCCGAGGAGAAGTTGCGCCAGTCCCAGAAGATGGAGGCGGTGGGGCAGCTCACGGGCGGCCTGGCGCACGACTTCAACAACCTGCTGGCGGGCATCTCGGGCGCCCTCGAGCTCATGAGCGCCCGGATCGCCCAGGGACGGCTGACGGACATCGACCGGTACATGGCGGCCGCGCAGGGCGCGGCGAAGCGCGCGGCGGCCCTGACCCACCGCCTGCTCGCCTTCTCGCGGCGCCAGACGCTGGACCCGCGGCCGACCCACGTGAACACGCTCGTGAACGGCATGACCGAGCTGATCCAGCGCACGGTCGGACCCGGCATCGCGGTCGAGACCGTGGGCGCCGCGGGCCTCTGGCCGGCCCTCGTCGACGGGAGCCAGCTCGAGAACGCGCTGCTGAACCTGTGCCTCAACGCCCGCGACGCCATGCCGGACGGGGGCCGCATCACCATCGAGACGGCCAACAGGCGGATGGATCGCGAGGCGGCCCGCGCGCACGACATGCCCGCGGGCGAATACCTGTCCCTGTGCGTCACCGACACCGGCACCGGCATGGCGCCGGACGTGGTCGCCCGCGTGTTCGAGCCGTTCTTCACCACCAAGCCGCTGGGCCAGGGCACCGGCCTCGGCCTCTCGATGATCTACGGCTTCGCCCAGCAATCCGGCGGCCAGGTGCGCGTCTACTCGGAGGTCGGGCAGGGAACCACGGTCTGCATCTACCTGCCGCGCCACGACGGCGATGCGCACAGGGACGAGGGCGGTCCCGGCGGGACGCCGGCGGCGTTCGCGCGGGAGGGCGAGACGGTCCTGATCGTGGACGACGAGCCGACGGTGCGCATGCTGGTGACGGACGTGCTGGGCGACCTCGGCTACACGGTGATCGAGGCCGCCGACGGGGTCGCCGGCCTCGAGGTGCTGCGCTCGGACGCGCGCATCGACCTCCTCATCACGGATGTCGGCCTGCCCGGGGGCATGAACGGACGGCAGATGGCCGACGCCGGACGGGAGATCCGTCCCGGCCTGAAGACCCTGTTCATCACGGGCTACGCGGAGAACGCCGTCATCGGGAGCGGCCAGCTCCAGCCGGGCATGAAGGTGCTGACGAAGCCGTTCGCGGTCGACATGCTCGCGACCCGCGTCCGCGAGCTCGTGACCGCCTGATCCCCGCCGGCCCGTCCGCCGCGCGGGCGCCGGCCCCGCCCGGCGCGACCGGCCGGATCGAGGGCGCCGGGACGGCGGTCCCGAGGCTGCCGCGCGGCGTCACCGCGGCACCGGGGAGGCGCGCCGCTACGACGTTTCGATCATCTCCCGGATGCGGGCCGCCATGACGTTGACGGCGAACGGCTTCGTCAGCACGGCCATGCCGGGCGCGAGGTGTCCGTTGCCCACCGCCGCGTTCTCCGCGTAGCCGGTGATGAACAGCACCTTGAGGCCCGGCCGCCGCTCGCGCCCGGCATCCGCCATCTGCCGGCCGTTCATGCCGCCCGGCAGGCCCACATCCGTGACCAGCAGGTCGATGCGCACGTCCGATTGCAGCACCTTCAGCCCCGCGGCGCTGTCGGCCGCCTCGATGGCGGTGTAGCCGAGGTCCTCCAGGATATCGGTGACCAGCATCCTGACCGTCGGCTCGTCGTCGACGATCAGCACCGTCTCGCCCTGCTCGGCCCGCGACTGCGCCGCCGGCCTGGGAGCGTGGTCGTCCTCCTCGGTCGGGCCGTAGTGCCGGGGCAGGTAGATGCAGACCGTGGTGCCTCTGCCCACCTCCGAGTAGATGCGCACCTGGCCGCCGGACTGCTTGGCGAAGCCGTAGATCATCGAGAGGCCGAGGCCGGTGCCCTCGCCGGTCGGCTTGGTGGTGAAGAAGGGATCGAACGCCTTGGCGATCACGTCCGGCGTCATGCCGGTGCCGGTGTCGGTCACGCAGAGCGAGAGGTACTGCCCCTCCGGGATGTCCTGCTGGCGCGCCGCCCGGGCGTCGAGCCACTTGTTGGCGGTCTCGATGGTGATGCGGCCCCCGTCCGGCATGGCGTCGCGGGCGTTGATGCACAGGTTCAGCAGCGCGTTCTCGAGCTGCGGGGGATCGACCAGCGCCGGCCACAGCCCGGAGATCCCGACGGTCTCGACGGCGATGGCCGGCCCGACCGTGCGCCGGATCAGCTCCTGCATCCCGGTGACGAGCCGGTTCACGTTGGTCGGCTTGGGATCCAGCGTCTGCCGGCGCGAGAAGGCGAGCAGCCGGTGGGTCAGGGCCGCGGCCCGCTTCGCCGCCCCCTGAGCCGCCGTCATGTAGCGCTCGACGTCGTTGATCCGGCCCTGCTGCATCCGGGTGTGCATCAGCTCGAGGGAGCCCGAGATGCCCGCCAGCAGGTTGTTGAAGTCGTGCGCCAGGCCGCCCGTGAGCTGGCCCACCGCCTCCATCTTCTGGGACTGGCGCAGGGCTTCCTGCGCCTGGACCAGCTCGGCCTGCTGGCGCAGCCGCTCCGTGACGTCGCTCACGAACTGGTAGGCGCCGACGACCCGCCCCTGGTCGTCGCGCAGGCTCCGGTAGGTGATCTCGTAGGACGGGCGGACGCGGTCGGGGTCGCCGTAATCCTCGATGAGAGTGACCTCCTCGCCCGCCAGCGCACGGCTCCAGCCGGCCCGCACCTGGGCCTGGTGCTCCGGCCGGTCCGCGAAGGCCGCGAGGACGTTGTCGCCGACCTTCGGGCGGAAGCCGTAGGCGCGCACGAACTCGTCCGCGTTGGCCTTGTTGATGGCCAGGATGTCGAAGGCGCGGTCCACCGCCATCACCATGACGTCGGTGCGCTCGACGATCGTGGCGAGAAGGTTGCGCTCGGCGGTGCGCTCGACGACCTGCTGCTCCAGCGTGGCGTTCAGGACGCGCAGGGCCTCCTCCATGTGCTTCCGCTCGGAGATGTCGCTGAAGAAGATCGCGACCCGGTGCGCCGCCGGGGGGCCGACCCGCAGGGCCCGCACGTCGAACCAGCGCCCGAACACGTCGGCCCTGTTCTCGAAATGGGCGGGTTCGCCCGTGAGCGCGACGCGCCCGTAGGTGTCGAACCAGTGGCGTTCGAGGTCGGGCGCGAACTCGCTGACCCAGCGCCCGGCGACGTCGGCGCCGGTCTGCCGCGCGAAGGCGGGGTTCGCCTCGATGATGCGGTAGTCGACGGCCCGGCCCGCCGCGTCGAACCTCATCTCGACGACGCAGAACCCGACGTCGATGCTCTCGAACAGGGTGCGGTAGCGGCTCTCGCTGTCGGCCAGCGCGACCCGCGCGCGCACCTGATCCGTCACGTCGTAGCCGCCGACGAAGATGCCGGTGACCCGGCCCTCCGCGTCCCGCATGGGCTGGTAGAGCAGGTCGATGAACCGGTCCCGGTCCTCCCCGGCCAGGCGGATCGGCATGGCCCGCGCCTCGAACCGCTCGCCGGACGCGTAGACCTGATCGAGCAGCTCGTAGAACCCCTGCCCGGTCAGCTCGGGAAACACCTCGCGCACGCTCCGCCCGAGGAAGTCCCGCGGGCCGGAGATCGCCACGTAGGCATCGTTGACGTACTCGTAGACGTGGTCCGGTCCGCTCAGGATGCCGACGAAGCCCGGCATCTGCTGCAGGCTCTGGCGGTGGCGCAGGCTCTCGGAGACGGCGCGCCGTTCCGCCAGGACCTGCCGGGTCGTCTCGGTGCAGGCGCAGAACAGGCCGACGACCGCGCCGTCGTCGCCGGGCACGGGCGTGTAGGAGAACGCGAAGTGCGCTTCCTCCGGAAAGCCGTTGCGGTTCACGGTGAGCTGCAGATCGTCCATGTGCACGGGGTCCCCGGCGAACACGCGATCCATCAGGGCGCCGACCTCGTCCCGGACCTCGGGCCAGACCTCGAAGAAGGGCCGGCCGAGGGCCTCCGGATGGCGCGCGCCGAGCATCGGCACGTAGGTGTCGTTGTAGACGAGGGTACGGTTCGCCCCCCAGGCGATGAACATCGGCTGGCGTGAGTTGAGCATGACCCGCACGAGGGTCACGAGCGACGGCGGCCAGTGCTCCCGGGGCCCGAGCGGGGTGGCGGCCCAGGCATGGGCCCGCACCAGCGCCCCCATGGCGCCGCCGCCGGCGGGACGCGAAGCGGTCGGCCCCATCGCTCAGGCGCCGCCTCGCGCCGGGGACGGCTCGGATGAGGGGACGCGCCCGACGGATCCCCCCTCGCCCTGCGCGCGCAGCGCCCGAAGGGCCGCGCGGGTCGCATCGCCGGTCGAGGCGCACTTCCCCGTGGCGGCCTGGCTGTCGATCCGGGGAGCGGAGGGGTCGGTCGGGGCGACGTGGCGGGAATGTTCGGCGGGCATGGCGGGCTTCCTAGCACGCCCGGAGCCTCGGGTGTCTCCTCCCGCGCAGCCACGGGGCCGTGAGCCGGCCGTCGCCGCAGGCAGCCTTGCGCCTCGGGGCGCGGCGCCGGGCCGCCGCCCTGCCGCACCGCCGGGGCCCGTTCCGGACGCGGGCGACGACGGGTCCGGGTTGCGCCCGGGCGGGCCCGCACGAGGGCGGCAGGCCGCACGGCCGGCCCGCCACGCCGCGACGCGGGCCCGGACGGCGCAGATCGACCCGGTCGCAGATCAGCCCGGTCGCGCGAAGGCCCGGCCGCCCTGCCGGCACACGTCGCCCTCCGGCCGGAGCGGCCTCACCCGGGGCCGGCATCCCGGTCCGGGTCGAGCGCCACGCCGCGGCCGGCCAGGGGGCCGGCGACCGGGCGGGCGGATTCGATGTCGGCCGGATCCGGAACGTAGGCGCACCAGGCGCACCGCCCGCGGGGCACCATCGCGCGCGCGTTGCGCTGCGAGCAGATCGGGCAGACGTCCAGGAGCAGGCGGCCTCGCACGAGACGGGCGCAGCCGCGGCCGCGGAACGTGACACTCTGGTGTGGCTGCTGGTTCGGCATAGCTTTGACGGTAAAGCCAGCCGTACTTGCGAAACGGCCAAGCGAAAAAGGAGCCGTCCTGGCGGGACGGTTTCAAGTCAGGAAAGGAAATCTCCATGACCGGCAACGAGGCCATGATGTCATCTCGACCTCGTTTTTACTTTCTATGCTGCATTGCAACAACATGAAAGATCAAATTATGGACGGCATGGCTGGGTTGCGTGCGGCCCCTGCGGGTCGTCCGAGCGGCCGTCCGGACGCTGGCCCTGCGCCCTCGGGGGCCGCGGATCCGGGCCGGTCGGCGCGGCGCGCCTTAAGGCCGGGGACGGGTCGGCGGGCGGGATGGACGGTGGGCCCGGCAGGGGCGACACTCCCTCGGCGGAAGGCCCGACCGAGCGGCCGTCGCGGCCGGCGCGCAGGACGATGCGATCTCCACAGCCCAACCTCGACGACGGCGATGTCGGCTGGATCTTCTGGGGCCTGGCGCTCGCCACGGGGGGTGCGGCCGGCCTCGCGGCCGGGCTGCTGATGCAGTGGCTGCGCCTCGTGCAGGCCCTCGCCTGGGGCGAGGGGGCGGCCGGGTTCGCGGCGGCCGTCGAGGCGGCCTCGCCGCACCGCCGCCTCGCCGTCCTGGCGGGCGCGGGGCTGCTCGTGTCCCTCGGCGGCCTCGCCCTGCGCCGTGCGAGCCGGGCCGGCGGCGGCCACGGGGCCGAGCTCTCGGCGGCGATCTGGTTCCACGGCGGCCGGCTGCCGTTCGTCCGCACCCTCGCGCAGGGCGTCCTGTCGGTCGCCGTCGTCGGACTGGGGGCCTCCCTCGGACGCGAGGCGGCGCCCAAGCAGGCCGGCGCCGCCTTCGGCAGCCTGTTCGCGCGCCGCCTGCGGCTGTCGCGGAGCCATGCCCGGATCCTGGCCGCCTTCGGGGCGGGAGCCGGCATCGCGGCGGTCTACGAGGTGCCCCTGGGCGGCGCCTTGTTCGCCCTGGAGGTGCTGCTGGGCAGCCTCGCACTGCCCCTCGTCGCCCCCGCTCTCCTGGCGAGCGGGCTCGCCACCGCGGTGGCGTGGCTGCTCCTGCCCGACCGGGCGATCTACACGGTGCCGGGGGAGGCGGTCACGGCCTCCCTGTTCGGCTTCGCGGTGCTGGCGGGTCCCCTCGCGGGAGTGGCCGCCGCGGCCTACGTGCGGCTCATCGCCTCCGCCGACGCGCACCGCCCGTCCGGCCTCTCCGCGGCGCTCGCGCCCGTCCTCGTCCTCGCGCTGCTCGGCGCCGCCGCGACGCTGCTCCCGCAGGTGCTCGGCAACGGCAAGGACGTGGCCGAGCGCGCCTTCACGGGCGGGATCGCCTGGCCGCTCCTCGCCCTCCTGGTCGTGGGGAAGCCGCTGGCCACGGCCGCCTGCCTCGGCTGCGGCGCGCCGGGCGGGCTGTTCACGCCGACCGTCGCCTTCGGGGCGGTGTTCGGCGGCCTCCTCGCGGTCGGCTGGGACCTCGTCTGGCCCGGCGCGGGCGCGGGTCCCTGCGCCCTCGTCGCCGCCACCGCGCTGCTCGCGGCCGCCACCCAGGGGCCGGTCTCCTCCGTGGTGCTGATGCTGGAGCTGACCCGGCGCCTCGACAGCCTGATGGTGCCGGTGCTCGTGGCCGTGGCCGGCGCGATGCTGGTCGCCCGGGTCCTGGAGCCGCGCTCGCTCTACGCCTGCCGCATCCGCGAGGGCCGCGCCGCCGCGGACGCCGACCCCGCCGCGCTCTCGGCCGCCGCGCCCTACGCCGAGGTTCTGCGCGCCCTGCCCGCCGGCGGGCCGGGCCCGCGCGTGCTCGACGAGACGGGAGCCTGCCTCGGCACCCTCGATCCGGCCCGGGTGCGCGCCCCCGCCCGCGCCGACGGTCCCCTCGTCGCCGCCACGGCGGGAGACTTCCTCGACGCCGAGGAGCGCCGCGGCTGAGCGGCTCCGGCCGCCGCGGCCCTGCCGGGAGGGTGCCGCGCCGGGCCGGCGGCGGCGCAGCCGGACACGCGCGGGTCCCGCCGCTCCCTACGCCTTGGCCGTCCATTCCGGGCCGATGACCCCGACGTTGGGAGCCGACGCGACGTGGCCGCTGCCGTCGAGCAGCCACTCGTTCACGTGACCCACCGTGTCACGCCACAGCAGGTCGGCCGTACCGTCGCCGTTGTAATCCCCCGTGCTCAGGAGCGTCCAGTCCGAGCCGACCAGGCCGATATTCGGTGCCGTCGCGGCCTGACCGTCGCCGTCGAGCAGCCACTCGTTGACGTGGCCGGCCGCGTCGCGCCACAGGAGATCGCTCGTGCCGTCGCCGTTGAAGTCGCCCGTGCCCAGCAGCGTCCACTCCGCTCCCACCGTTCCGATGGTGGGGGCCGATCCGACCGCGCCGCCGGCGTTCAGCAGCCATTCGTTCACGTGGCCGGCGCTGTCCTGCCAGAGGATGTCGCTCGTGCCGTCGCCGTTCAGGTCGGCCACGCCCTTGACGGCCCATTCCGGGCCGACCGTCCCGAAGTCGGGCGCCGCGGCGACGCGGCCGCCGCTGTCGAGCAGCCAGGCATTGATGCGGCCGGCCGTGTCCCGCCACAGGATGTCGGAGGTTCCGTTGCCGTCCAGGTCGCCCGTGCCCTGCACGCTCCAATCGGGCGTGACCAGGCCGATATTCGGAGCTGCGGCGACCTGACCGTCGCTGCCGAGCAACCACGCGTTCACGTGACCGTCCGCGTCGCGCCACAGGACGTCGCCCGTGCCGTCGCCGTTCAGGTCCCCCGTACCCTCGATGCTCCATTCCGGACCGACGAGACCGAGGGCCGCGACCGCCGCGACCTGGCCGCCGCCGCTGAACCGCCACGCGTTGACGTGGCCGGCAGTATCCTGCCACAGCATGTCGGAATATCCGTCCCGATTGAAATCGTCCGATGCCGTTCGAAACGACGGCAATCCATTGATCACATCGAGGCCCAAATCCTTCATGATTGCGAGATCAAGTTTCGATATGGTGTACCGAGCGCCATAGTAGAACGCGACGCCATTCATCAGGTCTTGCCCATCTCGCTCAGCTGAACTATTGAACAGGTGGGCGTATTGCTCGCCGTTTCTCAAAGTGGTGACCGGAACCGGACCGCCGTACTGAGCCTCGGCCTGCGCCCCGGTGAAGGAGGCCGTCGCGTCCGGATTGATCGCGACAAGCCGATCCCAGGTTGTTTCATAGGCCGGCAGCATGCCCGTCGACGGGTCGCGGTAGCTCTGAATGCCGAGCGCGTGGCCGATCTCATGCATGAACACGCTCATCCCATCGATTGTGTTGGAAGGGGCGGCGCTATTTGGATCGAGCCAAAGCATGCTCAGGTAATCGGGATCTATACTGATAATGATATCCGGCGATGAGCCGTTCGGATCAGATCCGGTCCGCAGCTCGTACGCCGTTCCATTCTCGTACACCGCGCGCGTGCCGTCCCTGCCGACGTACGAGACGGCACCCGCGCCGCCACTGGCCCGCCCGGCAGATGTCGATGTGATATTGACCGCTATATCGAGCGCTCCGAGCCCATATATATACCGCGACCAGCGGGATGCCGCCGCGCTGACGTCTGCATAAATCGCGTCGACTTGCGTTGAATTTGTCACGCCACTCAGCTGCACCGTGTAATTAAAGGCCACGTCACCCTCCCGTTTTATGCATGGCGCCGCTTGTTGCTTGATTTAACCAAGCGATCCGTGCATTGTGAAGGTGCGATTGAACTTCACTTGACATATGCACACTTTTTAGTGTAGACGGATCAATATCCGTAGACTCCACGAGTCGGCTGCAGCCGAAAGGCCGCGTCCGCGCATGGCCTCGACTGGAGAGGACATCGCGGGTGAGTGCGGGCTCTGCCGCGGCGGACGCCGCTCACCGCCTCCGCGCCGGCCACGCGACGTCCCGCCCGACCATCCGGCGGCCAGGAGGCTTTGCGGGGCGCGTTGCCCGCGCCCCGCACCGCCTGCCCTCACGCCTGGATGATCCACTCAGGTCCGACGGAGCCGATGTTCGGCGCGGCCGTGACGTGATTGCCGTCCAGCAGCCACGTGTTGACGTGCCCCGCATTGTCGCGGAACAGGATGTCGTCGCGCCGGTCACCGTCGTAATCGCCCGTTCCTGCGACGCTCCAATCCGATCCGACCCGGCCGATATTCGGTGCACTGACGATCTGAGCTCCGTCGAGCAGCCATGTGTTGATATGGCCGACATTGTCTCGCCAGAGTATGTCGTCCTTGCCGTCCCCGTTGAAGTCGCCGATCCCCGCGACTGTCCAATCGGATCCGACTGTTCCGATATTGGGCGCGCTGGTGACTTGACCGCCGTGAAGCAGCCATTGATTGATGTGGCCTGCTGAATCGCGCCACAAGAGATCCGCGGTGCCATCGCCGTTGAAGTCGCCGGTACCAACGATGCTCCAGTTGGATCCCACCGTGCCGATGTTGGGGGCAGCTATGACCTGATCACCGTTCATATGCCACGCATTGATGTGCCCGGCCGTGTCACGCCAGAGGATGTCGTCCCGGCCATCGCCGTTGAAGTCACCCGTGCCTTCGATGCTCCACTCTGACCCGACCGTTCCGACGTTGGGCGCCGCTGCGACCTGTCCCCCGTGCAGCAGCCACGCGTTGATGTGGCCGGCATCATCGCGCCACAGGATGTCGCTTGTGCCGTCCCGGTTGAAGTCACCCGTCCCGGCGACCGACCATTGCGGCCCGATGGTCCCGATGTTCGGCGCGGCCGCGACGTGGCCGTCGCTCAAGAGCCACGCGTTGACGTGGCCGCGGTCGTCGCGGAACAGGATGTCGGAATGGTCATCGCCGTCGAAGCTGCGACGCGCTGGCGCGAGCGGGTTCGCGGGCGGTTGCGGCGCCTGGACGGCGGTGGCCGGCTCCGGCACCACCCAGAACGGCGTCGTTGAGGCCGAGATGTATTTGTCGAGAACCTGAAGCTGCGGGCGGTCCTGGCCATCGATCGGCTGTATCGCGAAGGGATAATCACCCCACCACTCGCCCGCCGCCCAGTAGGTTCCGCCCTGCCAGACGTCATTGTGCTCGGACATGTAAGCGAGCATCTTGTCCAGGGCGGTCAGGCTGGTGGCATCGGTCGCAACGGCAAATTCCCCGAGGAACAATCGGCTGCCGGTCTGCTTGGCCCACTCGGTGATTGCCTGAAGCCGCTCGACTCCTATCGTCGCAGAAACGACGTTGAAGTGCGTCCCCTCGCTGGCGATGTCGAGATACTGATGGACCTCGAACGCGTAGTTGTTCGCCGGGTCGACGACGCCCGTGCCGATCACGGTATCGTTGTCGCTGCTGACCCAGCTCTGTGCGCCGTCCCAGTAGGTGCCGGGCACCAGGATCTCCTGTCGCGCACCGGTGCTGCGGATCGCCGCGATGGCCGCGTTCGCCGCCGGGAGCCAGGTCGTCGCTGACTGGAGGTAGGGCTCGTTCATGAGGCCGAAGAGGACGTTCGGCGAACCGGCGTAGCGCCTGGCCAGCTTGCCCCAGACATCGGCGAAGGCGGCATCGGGGACCTGCGCCGAACCGATGAGGTCCGAACCGTACTTCCCGAAATTGTGGAGAGAGACGTCGACCGCGATCCCCTTGGATCCCGCGTACGCGACGATGTCGTCGACGTACCGCATCTCGGTCTCGCTCAGGGCCCCGCCGAGGGCCGGCTGGATGCGTTCCCACTTGAGATCGAGGCGAAAGACGTTCAGCCCCGCGGCGGCGAAGTAGTCGATCGTCGCGTGAGTGGGATAGGTGTGCGTCGTGCCGATCGCATCGGTGCCGCCGAGCTCTCCGAACGACGCTCCGGCCAGATTGACGCCCAGCAGCTTCAGGCCCGATCGCCCGGCGACCTGGCCGGCTGCGGGGGTGGTGACGGATGCGTCCATGGTGCGGGCCTCGTGGGGATGCCGCACCGCACCATGAGCGCTTTAAGGGCCCCTGCCGGAATTGCCGACAATTCACGCTTGTCGGCGACAACCGCACGCTGATTCCCGTTGCTGAGGGAGAGACTTAACGGCTCGTTGCGGCGCCAGGGAAGCACCGGTTCCCAAGCCACTCGGCTGGACTTCGGCTCTTTCAGGCTGGGTAGCACCCCTGCCGAGCCAGACGCCGCCGGACCTTCCGTGCGCCGGAGGCGCAGACGTTCGCCTCGAACACGCGCTGGATCTCGGTCATCAAGGCTGCGTCGCTGTGGGTTCGAGCCGGTTGCTTCGCGAGTCCGTGCTCGCCCTCGTGGTCGCGCACCCTCCGCACCGCGCGCTCGCGCACCTCGGGCGAAAACGGGGTTGTTCGCTTCGTCATGGCTCCATCGTCTCAGAAGCTGGAGCTTCCGGGAAACCCGGGGCGGTTCACGATCGACCGTCGCGACGCCGCGGATCGCGGCTCGTCGCCGATCATCCGGGCGTCTGGCCGAGATCCTGCCAGATGATCTCGCAGAGCTGGCGGAACTCGGGGAGCAGGCGGACCTCGCGAAAGTCCCGGGGCCGCGGCAGGCCGATCCGATACTCGCGTTTGATCCGGCCCGGCGGTCCTTCCATGACGACGACGCGGTCCGACAAGCCGACCGCTTCCTCGATGTCGTGAGTCACGAAGACGACGGACTTCGCATCGCGGCTCCAGATCCGCAGGAGTTCGCGTCCCATGCTCATCTTCGTCATCGCGTCGAGGGCGCCGAACGGCTCGTCCAGCAGGTAGAGGTCGGGGCCGTAGGCGAGCAGGCGGCCGAGCGCCGCCCGCTGGCGCATCCCGCCCGACAGGGCGCTCGGTCGATAGTGTTCGTAGCGGGCAAGACCCAACAGCTGGAGCAGTTCGGCGATCCGCGCCGCCCGTGCCGCGTGGGGGGTGCCGTTCAGCTCGAGCGCCACCGCGATGTTCTGCCCGACCGTCGCCCAGGGAAGCAGCGTGTCGCGCTGGAACATGAAGCCGACCCCGGGCGGTGGACCGGTGACGGTCCGCCCGTCGATGACGATCCGTCCCCCGGTCGCCGGCGCGAGGCCGGAGATCAGCCTGAGCAGGGTCGACTTCCCGCAACCGCTCGGCCCGACGAGCGAGAGGAACTCACCGTCCGCGACGGCGAGGCTCACCGCGTCGAGGACCGTGACCGCTTGCCCGTCGGGCCCCGGATAGGCCTTGCTGACACCCTCGACGCGGACCTTCGCCGGGCGCTCGGCTTGCGCCCCGGGGGCGGTCGCGGCGTGCTCCAGGGCGGCTCTCATCGGTCGGAGAGGGACGCGTCGTAGACATCCTGCAGCGTGACGGGCTTCAGGGAATCGTCCGCCGCCAGCAGGATGGCGTTCATCGTGGCGATGGATTCGGAGCTGACGGTTCCGCCCTCGGGCATGCGCGAGACCGCGCTGCGCGCGACCTCCTGCACGAGGTCGGCCGGGAAGTCCGGGTACATCGTGCGGGTGACCGCGGCGGCGAGCGCCGGATCGGCCCTGAGGTCGGCGATCGCCCGGGACACCGCCCTGACGAAGCCCTGGGCGGCCGGACGGTGGCTGCCGATCCAGGATTCGAGCGCGATGGCGTCGAAGGACGGGTAGGGCATGGTCCGGTAGTCGACGACGACCCTGTAGGCGCCAGCCTTGCGCAGCATCGCCACGGCGTCCGTGGTGATCAGGAGCCCGGCCGCCACCTGGCCCGAATCGATCGCGGCCTGCATGGCCGCCCCGCTGCCGGCCCCGATGATCTCGAAGTCGCGGTCCGGCCGCAATCCGGCCTTCCGGATCGCCCATTGGAGCGTGTTGTCCGTGAGACTGCCGGGCGAGGTGACGCCGATCCGCCTGCCCTTGAGGCCCGCGAGATCGACGTAAGGGGCGTCGCCCTTGGCGAGCAGCGCGTAGGAATGGAAGCCGTCGAGTCCGACCAGGATCCTGGCGGGCTGGCGACGGGAGCGCAGCCGCACCACGTGGTCGGCCGCGCACAGGCACAGATCGATGCTGCCGCCCACGAGCGCCTGGACGGCCGGGCCGCCGCCCTTGAAGGTCACGAGCTCGAGCGTCAGGCCCGCCTCCTTGAGGTAGCCCTTCTGCTCGGCCGTGTGGATGGGCAGGAGCGCCTCGTTGTAGGCGGCGATGCCGGCGACGAGCTTGGTCTGGGCGAGTGCCTGGCCCGCGAGGAGAGACGATGCGAGGGCCGCGGCGGCGACCATCCGGCTCGTTCGGATGAGGGACATGAGGGGCACTCCTGGGTGTCGGCGGGCCGAAGGGGCGGGGCGAGGGGGCGGTTCGAGGGGGCGGGCGACGGGACGGGCGCTCACCGCGCGGGGCAGAGCCACCGTTCGAGCAGATTGACGGCCTGGTTCATCGCGACGGCGATGGCCATCAGGGCCGCGAGCCCGGCGAAGACGCCCGTCGTGTCGAGGCGTCCGCCCGAATGCTCGACGTACCAGCCGAGGCCGCGATTCGCGCCGAGGAGTTCGCCGAGCACGGATCCGATCAGCGCGAGGCCGACGCTGATCCGGGCGGCCGCGAAGAGCCATGGCAGCATCGAGGGAAGCTGGACCCGGCGCGCGATGTAGGACGGCGAGGCCCGCATGGAGCGCATCAGGTCGACGAGGTCGCGGTCGACCTCCCGCAACCCCTGCATGGTGTTGAGGATCACGATGAAGACGACGAAGGAGAACACCATCATCACCTTGGAGCCGAGCCCGATCCCGAACCAGAGGATGAAGAGCGGTGCCAGCGCGATCCGCGGCAGCGAGTAGAGCCCCATGAGGTAGGGATCCACTGCCGCGGCCAGGCGGGGCGAGCGCCCGAGCAGGAGCCCGATCGCGAAGCCGGCGCAAAGCCCGAGCCCGAGCCCGAGCAGCGCCTGCCAGACCGTCGCTCCGGCGTGCCAGGCGAGGTCGCCGTTCAGGGCGAGGCGCCAGAGCCGCTCCGCCACCAGCCCGGGGCTCGAGATCCAGAACGGGTCGACGACCCGCCCCGAGAGAACATGCCAGCCGGCCAGCGCGGCGACGAACAGGAGGGTGCGGTCGACGATCGTGCGCCAGCCTCCCGGCCGCGCCGCTCCTGCGCCCTGGTTGCGGGCCTCAGGTGCCATGATGCCCGCCCGTCGCGCCGGCGGGCGGTTCGGTCGCGGCGGGGTGAGGCGGGGTCCCCCGAAACGGGCTCCGGTGCGCAGGGCCGGCCAAGGGTCAGCTCCTCTCGCGCGGATCGCCGTAGCCGCCGCCCGTCGGGGTCACGACGGTGATCGCCTCCCCGGCCTCGATCCGGGTCTGGTTGCAGCCGCCGAGCTCCTCGATCGTCCCGTCGCGCCGCCGCACGCGGTTCGCCCCGACCTCGCCCGGCTCGCCGCCGGCGAGGCCGAAGGGCGGCACCCGCCGGTGGCCGGTCAGCAGTGCGCATTCCATCGGCTCCAGGAAGCGGATCGTGCGGGACGTGCCGTCGCCCGCGCACCAGCGCCCGCGGCCGCCGGATCCCCGCCGGAGATGGAAGTCCTCCAGCACCACCGGGTAGCGGAATTCCAGGATCTCCGGATCGGTCAGGCGCGAATTCGTCATGTGGGTGTGGACCCCGCCCACCCCGTCGAAGCCGGGCCCGGCGGGCGAGCCGGAGCAGATCGTCTCGTAGTACTGGTACCGGTCGTTGCCGAAGGTCAGGTTGTTCATCGTGCCCTGGGCCGCCGCGAGCGCGCCGAGCGCCCCGAACAGGCAGTTGGTGACGGCCTGGCTGACCTCGACGTTGCCGGCGACCACCGCGGCCGGGTAGGCCGGCGCCAGCATCGAGCCCTCCGGGATCACGATCCGGATCGGGCGCAGGCAGCCCGCATTCATCGGGATCGCACCCTCCACCATCACCCGGAACACGTAGAGCACGGCGGCCTGCGTCACCGGGGCCGGGGCGTTGAAGTTGTCCTCGCGCTGCGGCGAGGTCCCGGTGAAGTCGACCACCGCCTCGCGCCGCTCGCGGTCGATGCGGATCGCCACCCGGATCGTGCAGCCCTGGTCCATCTCCAGGGCGAACCAGCAGTCCGACAGGCCGTCGATCACGCACCGGACGCTCTCGGCGGCGTTGTCCTGGACGTGGCCCATATAGGCCTGGACCACGTCCTCGCCGAAATGCGCGATCATCTTCCTGAGTTCGGCGATGCCGCGCTCGCTGGCGGCGATCTGCGCCTTCAGGTCGTTGACGTTCTGGGTGACGTTGCGGACCGGGTAGGTGGCGCCGGTGAGCAGCGCGACGAGCGCCTCCTCGCGGAAGCGGCCCTGGTCGACGAGCTTGAAGGTGTCGATGTAGACCCCCTCCTGCTCGATGGTCGTGGCGCGCGGCGACATCGAGCCGGGCGCGATCCCGCCGACATCCGCGTGATGCCCGCGCGCCGCGACGTAGAACAGGACGCGCCGTCCGGCCACGTCGAAGACCGGCGTCACCACGGTGATGTCGGGCAGGTGGGTCCCGCCGTCGTAGGGCGCGTTGATCGCGTAGACGTCGCCGGGGCGCAGCTGCGCGCCCTGGCTGCGGATGACGCTCTCGACCGACTTGTCCATCGACCCGAGGTGGACCGGGATGTGGGGGGCGTTCGCGACGAGCCGGCCCTGCGCGTCGAACACCGCGCAGGAGAAGTCCAGCCGCTCCTTGATGTTCACCGAGTAGGCGGTGTTCTGCAGCGTCAGCCCCATCTGCTCGGCCACCGACATGAAGAGGTTGTTGAACACCTCGAGCAGGATGGGGTCGGCCTGGGTGCCGACGGCCGGCGCGTGGCGGGCCGCCTGCATCCGCGCGAGCACGAGGTGGTTGCGGGCGGTGATCTCGCCCGCCCAGCCCGCCTCCACGACGACCGTCTGGTGGGGCTCGATGATCAGGGCCGGCCCGGCGATCCTCTGGCCCCGCGCGAGGTCGTCGCGCAGGAAGATGCCGGCCTCGTGCCACGCGCCCTGCGAGTAGAACCGCGTCCGGGCCGCGGGGTCCGGCGCGCCCGCCGCGAGCGGTCCGGACGCCTCGTCGATCTCCGAGCCGCCCCCGACCGCCTCCGCCGACACAGCCTCGACGACGAGCGCCTTCGTCTCGTCGACGAAGCCGAACCGGGTGCGGTGCGCCGCCTCGAACGCCTCCCGCATCGCCGCCGCGTCGCCGAACGGCACGATCAACGAGGTGTCGGTCCCGGCATAGCGGATGTGGGCCCGGCGGAAGATCGCGACCTCCGGCGCCGGCACCCCCTGCCCGAGGAGCTCGTCCCGGACCCGCGCCGAGAGTGCGTCGAGCGTCGAGGCCGCCGCGTCCAGGCTCCCGGCGAGGGGCACCTCGACGGCCTGCTGGCGGGTCGAGCGGATGTCGGCGAGGCCCATGCCGTAGGCCGAGAGCAGCCCCGAGAACGGGTGGATCATCACGGAGCGCATCCCGAGCACGTCCGCGACCAGGCAGGCGTGCTGGCCGCCCGCGCCGCCGAAGCACTGCAGGGCGTATCCCGTCACGTCGTAGCCGCGCTGCACCGAGATCTTCTTGATCGCGTTCGCCATGTTCTCGACGGCGATGCGGATGAAGCCGTCCGCGATCGCCTCGGGGCCGCGTCCGCCGCCGATCTCGGCGCTGAGCGCCGCGAACCCCCGGCGCACCACCTCGACGTCGAGAGCCTCGTCGCGGCCGGGCCCGAAGATCCTCGGGAAGTGGCCGGGCAGGAGCTTGCCGACCATCACGTTGGCGTCCGTGACCGCGAGCGGGCCGCCGCGCCGGTAGCAGGCCGGGCCCGGATTGGCGCCGGCCGAATCCGGGCCCACGGTCATGCGCGCCCCGTCGTAGTGCAGGATCGAGCCGCCTCCCGCCGCAACGGTGTGGATCGCCATCATGGGCGCGCGCATCCGCACGCCCGCCACCTCGGTCTCGAAGGTGCGCTCGTACTCGCCCTCGAAATGCGAGACGTCCGTCGAGGTGCCCCCCATGTCGAAGCCGATCACCCGGTCGAAGCCGGCGAGCTTCGCCGTCTCGACGCAGCCCACCACGCCCCCGGCCGGCCCCGACAGGATCGCGTCGCGCCCGTGGAACAGGCCCGCGTCGGTCAGCCCGCCGGAGGACATCATGAACATCAGCCGGCACTCCGTCCCGGCCGTGTCGAGTTCCGCGGCGACCTGGTCCACGTAGCGCCGCAGGACCGGCGACAGGTAGGCGTCGACCACCGTGGTGTCACCGCGCCCGACGAGCTTCATCAGGGGCGAGACCTCGTGGCTCACCGAGACCTGCGCGAAGCCGAGGGCGCGGGCGACCTCAGCCACCGCCCGCTCATGGTCGGGGAAGCGGTAGGCGTGCAGGAACACGATGGCGCAGGCCTCGGCTCCCGCCTCCCGAGCCGCCGCCAGATCCCGCCGGACGACCGCGAGGTCGGGCGCGGCCTCGACCGTGCCGTCCGCCCGCACGCGCTCGGCGACCTCGACCACGGCGTCGTAGAGCTGGTCGGGCTTGACGACGCGCCGGGCGAAGATGTCGCGCCGCTCCTGGTAGCCGATGCGCAGGGCGTCCCTAAAACCCCGGGTCGTGACGAGGACCGTGCGGGCGCCCTTGCGCTCGAGGAGGGCGTTGGTGGCCACGGTCGTGCCCATCTTGACCGCCGCGATCCCGGCCGCCGGGATCGCGACCCCGGGGGCGAGTCCCATCAGGTCGCGGATTCCCTGGATCGCCGCGTCCCGGTAGGCGCCGGGATTCTCGGACAGGAGCTTGTGGACGGCGAGCGTGCCGTCCGGCCGGCGCGCGACGATGTCCGTGAAGGTCCCGCCGCGGTCGATCCAGAAGTCCCAGCGCCTGCCGTCCATGGTCTCGCTCACGCCTCTCTCGCTCCCCGTCGGAATGCTCACGCCGCCACGACCTCCGCGAAGGGTACGTCGGCGTCGAGGATGCCCATCCGCCGCGCGAAGGCATTGACCGCACGGATCTGATCGGCCGTGATGGCGGTGTCGTAGAAGGGCAGGTCGCGGCGGATCAGGTCGGCGATCATCGCGGCCTCCGCGGGCGGAAAGAGCGCCGCGCCGACCTGCGTCGCGAGTTCCGGCTCCTGCGTCAGCATCGCGTGAGCGCGCGCCACCGCCCGCCTCACGGCTCCGGCGAGGCCGGGGTCGTCGCGCAGGAGGCGGTCGGGGGCCGCGATCGTCGCCATGGTGAGATCGAAGCCGTCCGCCGGGCCGCGGTCCCGACGCACGTCGAGGACGATGCTCCCGAACCCGCCCCGCACCGCCCGCTCGGCCGCCATGCCGTTCGCCCAGAAGCCGTCGATCTGGCGAGCCTCCAGGGCCATCGCGGCGGAGAGGCCGAAATTCGCCCCCGCGGCGGGGTGGGGCGGGACCGGGCCGATCGCGATTCCATCCCGGACCGGATCGAGGCCCGCCTGCGCCAGGAGGCCGCGCAGGCCCATCTCGACGTAGGGCGCCGCGCCGATCCGCCGCCCCGTGAGCGCCGCGAGGTCGCCGCGCGCGACGGCGTGGTCGGAATGCATCACCAGGAACCAGTACATGCCCTGCGCCTGGGCGCAGACGAGCTTGCCGCCGCGCCAGCGGGGGAAGGCGGCCAGCATCGTGTGGGCCGACGCCGCGACGAGGTCGATGCCGCCGTCGCGCATGGCCGCGTAGGCGCGGTCGGGCGGGAACATGACCTCGAGCGAGACGCCGAGGCCTTCCTGCGCGAAGCAGCCGAGCTCGATCGCCGCGAGGGCCGGGAAGTAGGAGTTCGAGACGAGGTCGGGTACGGCGAGCTTCACGCGTGGCCCTTTCCGGCGGGATCGGGGCGAGGCGACGGGCAGGGCTCCGCCGCGCCGGCATTGAGGACCGACAGGGCCGCATCGACGATGCCCTGGTAGCCGGTGCAGCGGCACAGGTTGCCGGCGAATGCCCGGCGCAGGGCCGGCTCGTCGATCGGCGCGCCGTCGAGGTCGTGCTGAAGCTCGAGCAGGGTCATCACGATGCCGGGCGTGCAGTAGCCGCATTGCAGCCCGTGATGACGGGCGAGCGCCGCCTGGATCGGGTGCAGCGCGCCGTCGGGGTCGGCGACCCCCTCGATCGTCGTGACCGCGCACCCGTCCGCCTGCACCGCGAAGGTGAGGCAGGAGCGCGCCGTCGCGCCGTCGAGCAGCACCGTGCAGGCGCCGCAGACGCCGTGCTCGCAGCCGACATGGGTTCCGGTGAGGCCGAACTCGTGGCGCAGGAGGTCGGCGAGGTTGAGCCGGGGCTCGACCTGCGCCGTGCGGACCGCGCCGTTCACCGTCAGCCGCATGCTCCGCCGCTCAGTCACGGACGCCTCCCCGGGCGCGATCGACGGCCTGGCGCAGCGCCCGGACGGTGAGAACCCGGGCGAGGTGGCGCTTGTAGGCCTCCGGCCCGTAGAGGTCGCTCTCGGCGGGCAGCCGCGCCGCGGCCTCGCCGGCTGCCGCGATCCGGTCGTCCCTGGGCACGCGGCGGGCGAGCAGCGCCTCCGCCTCGCCCACCCGCGCCGGCGCCGCGACGAGGCCGCCGACCGCGAGCGCGGCCCGGGCGCAGGTCCCGTCGGGCGCGAGGGCGACCAGGGCGGCGGCGGAGACGACCGCGAAGCCCTCGCCGCGGCGGGTCACCTCGGCGAAGCCCCAGCCGTGCCCTTCCGGCCAGAGCGGGAGGTCGATGCGGGTCAGCACCTCGTCGGGGGCGATCGCGGTGGCGAGGGGGCCGGTCGGCAGCGCGACGAAGGGGATCGTGCGGGCGCCCCGCGCGCTCTCGATCGTCAGGGTTGCGTCGGCCACGAGGGCGACGACGGACAATTCCGCGGTCGGATCCATGTGGGCGAGGCTTCCCCCGATCGTGCCGCGGTTGCGCGTCGCCACGTGCCCGACATGGGCGAGCGCGTCGCTCAGCAGCGGGAAGGCCGCGCGCACCAGCGGGGAGCGCTCGGCGCGGCGCTGGCGTGTCGTCGCGCCGATCCGCAGCACCTCGCCGTCGCGGGCGATCCCGTCGAGGCCGGCGACGCGGGTGATGTCGATCAGGTGCGCGGGGCCGGCGAGGCGCAGGTTGAGCAGCGGCACGAGGGACTGGCCGCCGGCGAGGAGGCGGCAATCGTCGTGCGCGGCGAGGAGCGCCAGGAGATCGGCCCGCGTCGTCGGGGCGTGGTAGGAGAAGGGCGCGGGCTTCATGGTGCCGCGCCTCCGGCCGCGGCCAGGAGCCCGTGCAGGCGCGCGGCGGTGATGGGTAGGTCCGCCACCCGCACGCCGAAGGGACGCAGCGCGTCCTCGACCGCCGAGGCGACCGCCGCCGGGGCCGCGATGGTGCCGCTCTCGCCCGCCCCCTTCACGCCCAGCGGGTTGAGCGGGCTCGGCGATTCCATGTGGTGGATCGCGATGCGGGGCGCGACGTCGGCGGTCGGCAGCAGGTAGTCGGCGTAGGTCCCGGTCTGCGGCTGCCCGTCCTCGGCGTAGAGCATGCGCTCGTAGAGGGCGCTGCCGATGCCGTGCACCACGCCGCCGACGATCTGGCCCTCGACCATCATCGGGTTGATGAGGCGTCCGCAATCGTGGACCACGGTGTAGCGCGTGATCGCGACCGTGCCGGTATCCGGGTCGACCTCCGCCTCGACCACGTGCGTGCCGTTGCAGTAGGTCAGGCCCTCGGGCTCGAAATCGACGCCGGCGGCGAGCCCCGGCGCCACGCCCGCGGGAAGGGCCAGCCCGGGCGCGCCCGCGAGCGCGTCCGCCACCTCGCCGAGCGCGCGGCCGGAACCGGGGACGCCCTTGACCTGGACCCGGCCGTCGACGAGCTCGAGATCCGCCGGCGAGGCCTCGAGCCAGGCGGAGGCGACCTGCAGGATCTTGGCCCGCACCGCGAGCGCCGCCGCGTGGGCGGCGTTGCCGGCCGTCACGGCCTGCCGGCTCGCGAAGGCGCCGAGCCCGAGGGCGGAGGCGTTGGTGTCGCCCGCCACCACGGCGATCCGCTCCGGGGCGATGCCGAGCACCTCGGCCACGACCTGGGCGAGCATGGTCACGGTCCCCTGCCCCTGGGCCGTGGCGCCGGTCGTCACGACGACCGTGCCGGACGGGCCGACCCGCACGGCAGCGCTCTCGAACGGCCCGCGCCCCGAGCCCTCGACGTAGTTGGCGAGGCCGATGCCGAGCCAGCGCCCCTCCCTCCGGGCGGCCGCGCGGCGCGCCTCGAACCCGTCCCAGCCCGCGAGCGCGAGGGCCCGCCGCTGGCACTCGACGTAGTCGCCGCTGTCGTAGGTCATGGCCTTGCCGTCCCGCGTCCGCAGGGGCGTGCGATAGGGCATCTGGTCGGGCGTGATCAGGTTGCGGCGGCGGATCTCGGCGCGGTCGAGCCCGGTCCGCTCGGCCAGGCGGTCGAGAAGCCGCTCCATGACGTAGGTTCCCTGCGGGCGGCCGGCGCCCCGGGTCGGTGTCGCCGGGACGAGGTTCGTCAGGCACAGCGAGATCGCGAGCCGGTAGGCCGGCAGGCGGTAGGGTCCGAGCAGGTTGGTGGCGGAGTTGTAGGGCAGCGCGACGCCGTACGGCGTGTAGGCGCCGTGGTCGTGGACGAGGTCGCCGCGGATCCCGAGGAGCCGGCCCTCGGCGTCGCAGGCCGCCTCGATCGTCCAGTGCTGGTCGCGCTCCTGCACGGTCGCCGTGAAGCTCTCGAGGCGGTCCTCGATCCACTTCACCGGACGGCCGACGATCATGGCCGCCGCCGCGACCGCCAGTTCCTCCGGGTGGAACACGAATTTCGGCCCGAAGCCGCCGCCGACGTCGGGCGCGACGACGCGGACCTGGTGCTCCGCCAGGCCGAGGGTGCGCACGAGCGCCCGCTTCGCCTGATGCGGCATCTGCGTGCTGTCCCAGACGGTCAGCAGGCGCTCCGCCTGATCGAACCGCGCGACGACGCCCCGCGGCTCGATCGAGTGGCCGCCGCCCTTGTGGAGGTTGAAGGCTTCGCGCACGACGTGGGCGGCGCCCGCGAAGGCCCGGTCGACGTCGCCGTAGGCGGCCTCCGTGGCGGCGACGCGGTTGTCTGGACAGTCGAGCCGCGCCCGCGGCGCGTCCGGCGCGAGCCCGGCCCGCGGATCGACGACCGCCGGCAAGGGTTCGATCTCGAGCCCGATCAGCGCGAGGGCATCCTCGGCGACGGCACGGCTCTCGGCGACGACGAGGGCGACCGGCTCGCCGACGTGGCACACCTCGTCGCGCGCCAGCACGAAGGGATCGACGTCGAACCGGATCGCGCCGGCGGGCATCGCCAGGGGGATCCGGTCGCAGGTGAGGACGCGGCGCAGGTCGCCGTAGGTCAGGACGCCATGGACGCCCGGCAGGGCCTCGGCCGCCGCCGCGTCGATGGCGGTCAGGCGACCGTGGGCGTGGGGAGAGCGCAGGAACGCGCCGTGGAGCAGGCCGGGCAGGCGGATGTCGTCGACGAAGCGGCCGAGGCCCCGCAGCAGCGGGCCGTCCTCGAGGCGCGGCACGGATCGGCCGAGCCAGGTGCACGCGGGCGCGCTCACCGCGTCGGCGTTCCGCCGGGCGCCCGCCCGAGGGTCCTCAGCGCGTGGTCGAGGCGCTCATCGGGCGGAGCGATCTCCGTCACGAGGTCGCGCAGGTGCGGCTTGTTGGGCAGCGGCTGCAGAACCATCTCGCGCGGTTCAAGCCGCGCCGTGCAGGCATACGCGACCTTGCCGTCGACGAGGATCATGCACTCCTTGCAGGTGTTGGCGCTGATGCAGGAGTGCCGGACGCTCAAGCTCGGGTCGAGGGCCTGGCGCACGAACCGCAGGCCGTCGAGCACCGACTGGCCGGGTGTGTAAGGCACGGCGTAGCGGCTGGAAGGGGCGTCGGCGCCAGGGCCGCGCCGGACGATCAGGTGTGCGGTGACGGCCATCAATGCGCTTCCTGCGGGGCCGGCGTGCCCACCACCGCGGCTTGGCCGAGCGCCAGGTCTGCGCTCGCCAAGCCGCCGTTCGCCAAGCCGCCGCTCGCCAAGTCGCCGTTCGCCAAGCCGCCGCCCGTGAGCGCGATCGTCTGGTGCAGCGCCCAGCCCTCGTCCGTCTCCGGATGGTCGTCGCGCTGATGGGCGCCCCGGCTCTCGCGACGGGCGAGGGCCGCGCGGGCGACCGCCTCGGCGACGAGCAGCATCCCGCGCAGGTCGAACCAGTCCAGCCGGGCCTGGGCGTAGGGGCCGGGCTCGCCGGGCGGTCCGTCGCCGAGCGTCCCCTTCAGGTCGCCGATGGCCTCGAGCGCCTGCACGAGCCCGGCCTCGGTGCGGAACGGGCCGACATGGGTCGTCATGACGGTCTGGAGAGCGGCGATCGCGCCCGCGGCGTTGCCGGCGCGGCGGGACGCAGCCGAGACCAGCGCGACGGCGTCGGGACGGCCGGCCGGCGGCCGGCGGCC
>NZ_QOWC01000128.1 GCF_003574465.1 Methylobacterium crusticola | reverse complement strand
GCCGGCCGGCGCCGCGGCGCGTCCCGCGAGCCCGCCGCCCGCCGCCCGGGGCGGCGCCGGCTTCGGTTCCGTGCTCACCGCGGCCCTCCTCGGCGGCGTGGTCGGGGCCGGCCTGCTCTACGGGGCCGCCGTCTACGGGCCGGCCTACGGCCTCCTGCCCGGCGGCCTCCTGCCGACGCCTCCGGCCGAGTCCGGCGCGTCCTCCCTCGACCAGCGCATCGCCGACCTCGCCCCGCGCGAGAGCGTGCAGGCCCTCGACCGCCGGCTCGCTGCCGCCGAGACGGCGCTGCGGACCCTGCCGGAGGCGGTGCGCGGCGCGGACGCGGCGGCCAAGGCCGCCACCGACCGGGCGAACGAGGCCCTGCGCCGGGCGGAGGCCGTGCCGGCCGGCGGCCCCGCCGCCGGCACCCCGGTTCCGTCGGCCGGCGCCCCGGACGCGGCGCCGAACGGCGTGGTGCCGAACGGCGTGGCGCCGGATGGCGCCCTTCTGGCGCGCCTCGAGGGGCTCGACAGGAGCCTTGCCGACCTCCAGGGCAAGCTCGCCGATCCGGAGCTGCGCCAGAAGGTCGACGGCCTGTCCCAGGCCGTCACGGCGCTCCAGGGCCGGACGGACGCCGCCGACCTCCGGGCGCGCCTCGACGGGCTCGACAAGGGCCTCAAGGGGCTCCAGGCCGACCTCGGCAGTCGGACGGCCGCCGACGAGCAGGCCGACAAGGCCCTCGGCCAGCGCCTCGATGGGCTGCAGCAGGCCCTCGACAGCCGCGGCAAGGCGACGGACCAGCGTCTCGCCGACCTCGCCAAGGCGGTGGAGGGGCGGGCCGATGCTGGCACGCTCCAGGCGGCCCTTCGGGTGGTGGCCGCCGACCGGATCGCCGCCGCCCTCGCCCTCGGCGCGCCGTACGCGGACGCCCTCGGGACCCTGAAGCAGCTCGATCCCGGCCAGGCCGCGGCGCTGGCGCCGCTGGAGCCCTTCGCGGCGAGCGGCGCGCCCACGGCGGCGAGCCTGTCCCAGGCCTTCCAGCCCCTCGGCGCCCGGATGCTGGCGGCCTCCCGGGCGGCGCAGCAGCGCGCCGTGGCGGAGCAAGGCAGCTTCGGCGACCGCCTCGCCAGCATGGCCGAGTCCATCGTCTCGGTGCGCAAGGTCGGCACCGGCGGCAGCGGGCCGGGCACCGCCCCGCAGGCCGACGCGGACCCGACCGAGGCGGGCGTCGCCAAGGTCCAGGACGCCCTCGACCGGGGCGCGATCCCGGACGCGGCCGCGGCCTTCGACGCCCTGCCGGAGGCGGCCCGCCGGGAGGGCGCGGCGTTCGGCGAGCGCCTCAAGGCCCGCGCGGCGGCGGGCGAGGCCGCCCGGACGCGCCTCTCGGCCTCCTTCGCGGCCCTGCCGGGCCCGGGATCGCAACCTCAGCCCGCCCGGTGAGGGCCACACGTCCGTCCATGTTCGCATGCGTCCGCCGCCCGCTGCCCGGGCGGCGGACGCGGAGTTGTCGAGGGGCCCGGCCGCCCCGCTCTGCGCGCCTCGGCGGCCGCGCGGACCTTAGGAGTTGATGAACCGATGTGGCGCGCACTCGCCTTCCTGGCCCTCCTGGCCCTTGCCGCCTACGGGGCGGTCTGGCTCGCCGACCGCCCCGGCGTCGTGACCGTGACCTGGGGCGGCTACGAGGCGGCGACGAGCCTCGCGGCCGCGCTGATCGGCGTGCTGGTCCTGGCGGTGATCCTGGGCTTCGTCTGGGCCCTCGCCCGGGGCGTCCTGCACCTGCCCGAGCGCCTGACCCTCTCCAGCCGGCGCCGGCGGCAGGCCAGGGGCTACGGCGCCCTGTCCCGCGGCATGGTGGCGGTGGGGTCCGGGGACCCGATCGCGGCCAGGCGCCACGCCGGCGAGGCCGAGCGCCTGCTCGGGGCCGAGCCCCTCGCCCTGCTGCTCAAGGCGCAGGCGGCCCAGATCTCGGGGGACCGGGCGGGCGCCGAGCGGGCCTTCCGGCGCATGGTGGACGACCCCGAGACCCGGGTGCTCGGCCTGCGCGGTCTGTTCGTCGAGGCGCGGCGCCAGGACGACGAGGCGTCCGCCCGCGCCTACGCGATCGAGGCGGCGCGGCTCGCCCCCAGCGTCTCCTGGGCCAACGAGGCGGTGCTGGAGGGCCAGTGCGCCGACCGGGACTGGACCGGCGCCCTCGAGACGGTGTCGCGCCGCGCCTCGCTCGGCCTCTCCGACAAGGCCGCGGCCCGGCGCCAGCGCGCCGTGCTGCTGACCGCGAGCGCGCTCGAATCCGAGGCCGGCGACCCCGAGCGGGCCCTGGCCCGGGCGCAGGAGGCCGTCAAGCTCGCGCCCGGCCTCGTGCCGGCCGCCGCGGTGGCGGGCCGCCTGCTCTCGCGCCGGGCCGACCTGAAGCGGGCGGCCCGCGTGGTCGAGGCCGCCTGGCGCGCCGGCCCGCACCCGGACCTCGCCCGGGTCTATCTCGACCTGCGGCCGGGCGATTCGAGCCGCGACCGCCTCGCCCGGGCCGAGACCCTGGCCCGGCTCTCGTCCTGGCACCCGGAGGCCCGGTTCGCCATCGCGCGGGCGGCCCTCGACGCCCGGGAGTTCGGCCGCGCGCGGGACGTGCTGGCGCCCCTCCTGGCCGAGGGCCCGACCGCGCGCGCCTACCTGCTGATGGCCGAGATCGAGGAGGCCGAGCACGGCCGCGGCTCGGGCCGCGCCCGCGAGTGGCTGTCGCGCGCCGCGCGCGCGCCGCGCGACCCCGCCTGGTGCGCGGACGGCATGGTGTCGGAGCGCTGGATGCCCGTCTCGCCGGCGAGCGGGCGCCTCGACGCCTTCGTGTGGCAGACCCCGCCCGACCTCCTCGCCCGGCCGAGCCACGACGCCGAGCCGGAGCCGGCGATCTCGGGCTCGCTCGCGGGTCCGGACGCGCCGGCGCCGGCCGAGCCGGCAAGACCGCCCGAGCCGGCAAGACCGCCCGAAATGGCAAGATCGCCCGAGCCGGCAAGACCGCCCGAGCCGGCAAGACCGCCCGAAATGGCGAGACCACTCGAGCCGGCAAGGCCGTCCGTGCCGGCAGGACCGTCCGAATTGGCAAGACCGCCCGAGCCGGCAAGGCCGGCCGGGAACGGTCTCGACGTCGCGGCCCCGCCCTTCGCCGCCGCCGCGACCCCGGTGGTCGTGCCGCCGCCCAAGGACCCGGGGACGGACGCGACCTTCGAGGAGCGCCCGCGGCGCGTCGTGTGAGCGGCGACGGGGCCCCGTCGCGAGCCGCGGCGGGGTTCGGGGCGGCGCCGCTCCCGCCCACGGCCCGCGGGGGCCGTCGGCCGGCGAACGCGGACCCGACGCCCCGGAAGAGCGGGGGCTGCCCGGACGCCATCGGACCGGATCCGGCCTCCGGCCCGGTTCTTCCCGCCCGTTCCCGACCGGGAGTGCGCCCATGCGATCCGTGATGCAGGCGACCGGGATCGTCCGGTCCCGAGCCGCCCCGGCCCCGCGCGCGCCGGGGCTCAGGATCCCCCTCCTGCTCGGCACCGCCCTGGCGCTCGCGGCCGGCGCCGCCTTTGCCGCGGGCGCGCCGGCGCGCGCCATCGACCCCGACCTCGCCCGGGTGATCCGCTGGATGGCGGCGATCAAGGGCGGGTTCGGGGCGCTCGCCTTCGCGGCCGCGTGGTGGCGGCTCGCCCGGCCCGCCCGCGCCTGGCGGGCGGCGGCCTACGTGGCGGGCCCGCCCCTGATGGCCTTCGGGGCGGTCCTGCTCTGGTCGATGCACGGGCTCGGCGTCGGCGCGCTGGGGCTGCATCTCGGCCTGCTCGGCCTCCTCGCGGCCGCGCTCTCCGACCCGGACTTCATCGCCCGCCCGCCCCCTGCGGGCGGTTGACGGCCCCGGCCCGGGGCCCGGGCCGGCGGCCGGGGTCCCCTCCCCGCCGCTAGAGCGGGCGCTTCAGCAATCGGGCGAACAGGCCCACGATGCCCTCGCGGAACACCAGCACGCAGATCACGAACACCACGCCCTGGATGATCGTCACCCAGGCGCCGAACTGCGCGAGGTAGTTCTCCATCGCGACGATCACGAAGGAGCCGAGGATCGGGCCGAAGACCGTGCCCATGCCGCCCACCAGCGTCATCAGCACCACCTCGCCCGACATCGACCAGTGCACGTCGGTGAGGGAGGCGAGCTGGAACACGATGGACTTGGTGGCGCCGGCGAGGCCCGCGAGGGTGGTGGAGAGCACGAAGACCGCGAGCTTGTACTGCGTCGCCCGGTAGCCGAGCGAGATCGCCCTCGGCTCGTTGTCGCGGATCGCCTTCAGCACCTGGCCGAAGGGCGAGTGGATGATGCGGTAGATCAGCAGCATCCCGAGGAAGAAGATCACCGCCACGAGGGCGTAGAGCACCCGGTCGTCGGCCAGGCTGATGACGCCGAACAGGTTGCCCCGCGGCACCGCCTGGATGCCGTCCTCGCCGCCGGTGAACTTCGCCTGGAGCGAGAAGAAGAACACCATCTGGGCGAGCGCCAGGGTGATCATCGAGAAGTAGATGCCCTGGCGCCGGATCGCGAGCGCCCCGAACGCGAGGCCGAGCAGCGCCGCCGTGACGGTGCCGGCGAGGATCGCGAGCTCGGGCGTCAGGCCCCAGACCTTGGCGGTGTAGGCCGAGACGTAGCTCGCCATGCCGAAATAGGCGGCGTGCCCGAACGAGAGCAGGCCGCCGTAGCCGAGCAGGAGGTTGAAGGCCAGCGCGAACAGCGCGAAGCACAGCACCTTCATCAGGAAGACGGGGTAGAGGACGAAGGGCAGCACGACGAGCAGCACCGCGATGCCGGCGAACACCATGCGGTGGAAGCCCTTGGCGTCGTGCCCCTCCGGCAGGGCGGGGGCGATCGGGGAGGCGGCGTCAGACGCCGCGGCAGCGGAATGGGCCATCTCAGGCGGTCCTGGCGGGAGGGAGGGTCATCGTGTCGTGTCGCGTGTCGGGACGGAGAACCGGCATCCACGTCTCCTGATCCTGCGCGCCCCGCCGCGGTGGACACCGGTGCGGCGCCGGAGCGCGCTTGAGAGAAACAAAGGCCCCCGTGAGGCGCGTGCCCGGCCCCGCGGGACCGGGCGCGCGCCTCAGGCGGCGCGGCCGAACAGGCCCGCGGGCTTCACCAGGAGCACCAGCACCATGATGACGAAGATCACGGTCGAGGAGGCCTCGGGGTAGAACACCTTGGTCAGGCCCTCGACGAGGCCGAGGGCGAAGCCGGTGATGATCGAGCCGAGGATCGACCCCATGCCGCCGATCACCACCACGGCGAACACCACGATGATGATGTCGGCGCCCATGTTCGGGTTGACCGAGTAGACCGGTGCGGCGAGCACGCCCGCGAAGGCCGCGAGCGCGACGCCGAAGCCGTACGTCAGGGTCAGGAGCAGGGGCACGTTGACGCCGAAGGCCTGGACCAGCGTCGGGTTCTCGGTCGCGGCCCGCAGGTAGGCGCCGAGCTTGGTCTTCTCGATGACGAGCCAGGTGGCGATGCAGACGACGAGCGAGGCGACCACGACCCAGCCGCGGTAGTTCGGCAGGAACATGAAGGGCAGGCGCTGGCCGCCCGCCATCTCGGGCGGGATCGCGTAGGGCAGGCCCGACACGCCGTACTGGTTGCGGAACAGGCCCTGGATGATCAGGGCGAGGCCGAAGGTCAGGAGCAGGCCGTAGAGGTGGTCGAGCTTGTAGAGCCGGGCGATCAGCAGCCGCTCCAGCACCACCCCGAACACGCCCACGATGACGGGCGCCAGGATCAGGGCCCACCAGTAGCCGAGGCCGGCGTAGTTGAGCAGCATCCAGGCCACGAAGGCGCCCATCATGTACTGGGCGCCGTGCGTGAAGTTGATGATGTTCAACAGCCCGAAGATGATCGCCAGCCCGAGCGACAGGATGGCGTAGAACGAGCCGTTGATGAGGCCGAGCAGGAGCTGGCCGAAGAGCGCCTGCATGGGGACGCCGAGGATCGTGGGCATGGGGATCAGCGACTCGCGGGGGTGGTGACATGGGCCGGGGCGGCGCCCCGGCGCGGCGGACCGGCGGGGGTCGCCCTCCGCCGGTCGGGGAAGCCGTGCCGGATCGGCGCGACGCTGTCGGCGCCGATCCGGCCGCGATCGGGGGCGGGCCGGATCAGCTCTTGCCGACCAGCGGGCATCCGCCCTGGTTGAGGGGCCGGAAGGCGTCGCTGCCCGGGATCGTGGCGAGCGTCCTGTAGAGGTCCCACTCGCCCTTCGACTCCGACGGCTTCTTGACCTCGAACAGGTACATGTCGTGGATCTTGCGCCCGTCGGCCCGGACCGTGCCCTTGCCGAAGAGCGGGTCGTCGGTGGGCAGCTCCTTCATCTTGGCCACGACCTGCCCGCCGTCCTTGGCGGACTTGAGCGCCTCGACCGCCCGCAGGTAGTGCAGCATGCTGGCGTAGACCCCGGCCTGCACGGCGGTGGGCTTCTTGCCGCCGGCCTGCTTGGCGAAGCGCTCCGAGAAGCCCCGCGTGGCGTCGTTCAGGTCCCAGTAGAACGGCTCGGTCAGCACCAGGCCCTGCGCGGTCTTGGGGGTCAGCGCGTGGATGTCGGAGGAGAAGATCAGCAGGCCGGCGATGGCCTGCCCGCCCTCGGTGATGCCGAACTCCGCCGCCTGCTTGATGGCGTTGATGGTGTCGCCGCCCGCGTTGGCGAGGCCGATCACCTTGGCGCCGGAGGCCTGGGCCTGGAGCAGGAAGGACGAGAAGTCGGCGGTGGGGAACGGCGTCTTCACGGCGCCCACGATCTTGCCGCCGTTCCTGGTCACGACCTCGCTGGTGTCGCGCTGGAGCGCCTGGCCGAAGGCGTAGTCGGCGGTGAGGAAGAACCAGGTGCTGCCGCCGCGCTTGACCATGGCGCCGCCGGTGCCGTTGCCGAGCGCCACGGTGTCGTAGGTCCAGTGCACGGTGTTGGGCGAGCACTGCGCGCCCGTGAGGTCCGCCGTGCCGGCGCCCGAGTTGACGAAGGCCTTGTTCTTCTCGCGCGTGACCTGGTTGATGGCGAGGGCCACCGAGGAGGTCGGCACGTCGAAGATCGCGTCGACGCCGTCCCGGTCGTACCATTGCCGGGCGATGGAGGCGCCGACGTCGGGCTTGTTCTGGTGGTCGGCGGAGACGATCTCGACCTTGAGGCCCTTGTCGGCGGCCTTGAAGTCCTCGACCGCCATGCGGGCCGCGATGACCGAGCCCTCGCCCGAGATGTCGGCGTAGACGCCCGAACGGTCGTTGAGCACGCCCACCTTCACGGGGGTCTGGGCGGAGGCCGCGCCCATGGCGGCGGCGCCGAGGGCCGTGGCGAGAAGCAGTCGTTTCAGCATCAATTCCTCCTCTGCGGCGCCGTCCGCACGCGGCGCCCGATGGTGTCCTGGATTCGGTCCCCGGCGGGCTTCGGCTCCGGTCCGCCGTGCCCGCTTCTCGCCTGGGGGCGCCGGGGCGGAGCCCCGCTCACCCGGCTCCGGCGCGCCTGCCCCCGCTCGATCGTCCTCCGCCCGCGTGCCCCCGTCCGCTCGGCCCCGTTCACTTGGCCCGTCCACTTGGCCCCGCTCACTTGGCCCCGTTCACCTCGACGGCCCTGCCGAGGATCGGGCATCCGCCCTGGTTGAGGGGCCGGAAGGCGTCGCTGCCCGGGATCGTGGCGAGCGTCCTGTAGAGGTCCCACTCGCCCTTCGACTCCGACGGCTTCTTGACCTCGAACAGGTACATGTCGTGGATCTTGCGCCCGTCGGCCCGGATCGTGCCCTTGCCGAAGAGCGGGTCGTCGGTGGGCAGCTCCTTCATCTTGGCCACGACCTGCCCGCCGTCCTTGGCGGATTTGAGCGCCTCGACAGCCCGCAGGTAGTGCAGCACCCCGGCATAGACCCCGGCCTGGGCGGCGGTGGGCTTCTTGCCGCCGAAGAGGCGCGCGAAGCGCTCCGAGAAGCCCCGCGTGGCGTCGTTCAGGTCCCAGTAGAACGGCTCGGTCAGCACCAGCCCCTGGGCCACCCGCGGCGTCAGCGCGTGGATGTCGGAGGAGAAGATCAGCAGGCCGGCCAGCGCCTGCCCGCCCTCGGTCACCCGGAGCCGCGCGGCCTCGCGCACCGCGCTGATCGTGTCGCCGCCCGCGTTGGCGAGGCCGATCACCTTGGCGCCGGAGGCCTGGGCCTGGCGCAGGGAGGGCGCGAAGTCCGAGGCCGGGAACGGCGTCTTCACGGCGCCGAGCACGCGCCCGCCCCGGCGCACGATCAGGGCCGTGGTGTCGCGCTGCACCGCCTCCCCGAAGGCGTAGTCGGCCGTGACGAAGAACCAGGTGTCGCCGCCCCGCTTGACCATGGCGCCGCCGGTGCCGTTGGCGAGCGCCACGGTGTCGAAGGTCCAGTGCACGGTGTTGGGCGAGCACTGCGCGCCCGTGAGGTCCGCCGTGCCGGCGCCGGAATCGACGAAGACCTTGTTCCTCTCGCGCGTGACCTGGTTGACCGCGAGGGCCACCGAGGAGGTCGGCACGTCGAAGACCGCGTCGACGCCGTCCCGGTCGAACCACTGGCGCGCCAGGGACGCGCCCACCTCGGGCTTGTTCTGGTGGTCGCCCGCCAGGATCTCGACGGCGAGGTCCCGGCCGGCCGCCCTGGCGTCCTCGACCGCCATGCGGGCGGCCACGACCGAGCCCTCGCCCGAGATGTCGGCGTAGACGCCCGAGCGGTCGTTGAGCACGCCGATCCTCACCGGCACCCGGGTGCCGGCGGGCCGGGCGTCGGCCGTCTGGGCGTCGGCCGCCCCCGCCGGGAGGGGGCCCGCCAGGGCGGCGGCGAGGAGGAGCCGGGCCAGCATCAGACGCCGAGGTAGGCGTGCAGCTTGTCGATGTTGGCGTCGAGTTCGGGGTTCGGGATCATATCGACGACCCGGCCCTGCTCGACCACGAAGTGCCGGTCGGCCACGGTCTGGGCGAAGCGGAAGTTCTGCTCCACCAGCACGATCGTGTAGCCCTCGCTCTTCAGCCGGGACAGCGTGCGGCCGATCTGCTGCACGATGACGGGGGCGAGGCCCTCGGTCGGCTCGTCGAGGAGGATCAGCTTGGCGCCGGTGCGCAGGATGCGGCCGATGGCCAGCATCTGCTGCTCGCCGCCCGAGAGCTTGGTGCCCTGGCTCGCCGAGCGCTCCTTCAGGTTCGGGAACAGGGTGTAGACCTGCTCGACCGTGAGGCCGCCGGGCTTCACCCGGGGCGGCAGCATCAGGTTCTCGTAGACCGAGAGGCTGGAGAAGATGCCGCGCTCCTCCGGCACGTAGCCGAGGCCGAGCTTGGCGATGTTGCGCGACGCCATCGCGATGGTCTCGGCGCCGTCGTAGCGGATCGAGCCCTTGCGCTTGCCCAGGATCCCGATGATGGCGCGCAGCGTCGTGGTCTTTCCCGCGCCGTTGCGGCCGAGCAGGGTCACCACCTCGCCGGGCCTGACGTCGAAGGTCACGCCGTGAAGCACGTGGCTCTCGCCGTACCAGCCCTCGAGGCCCTGCACGGCGAGGAGCGGCGCCGCGCCGCCCGGCGCGGCCGCGGGAGCCGGCTTCGTCATCACCGCCTCAGCCATGACCGGCTCCGATATACGCTTCGATCACCCGGGAATCCTTCGAGACGGTGGCGTAGTCGCCCTCGGCCAGCACCTGCCCGCGGGCCAGGACGGTGATGCGGTCGGAGAGCGAGGCGACGACCGAGAGGTTGTGCTCGACCATCAGGATGGTGCGGTTGGCCGAGACCCGCCGGATCAGGGCCGCGGTGCGGTCGACGTCCTCGTGGCCCATGCCGGCCATCGGCTCGTCGAGGAGCAGCATCTCGGGCTCGAGCGCCAGGGTGGTGGCGATCTCGAGGGCGCGCTTGCGCCCGTACGAGAGCTCGACCGCCGGCACCTCGGCGAAGTCCGACAGGCCCACGGCCTCGACGAGGGCGAGCGCCTCCTGGTTCAGCGCCCGCAGGACCGTTTCGGAGCGCCAGAAGTCGAAGGAATCGCCGCGCTTGCGCCGCTGGAGCGCGATGCGGACGTTCTCCTTGACGGTCAGGTGCGGGAACACCGCGGAGATCTGGAACGAGCGCACCAGCCCGAGGCGGGCGACGTCGGCCGGGCGCATCCGGGTGATGTCGCGCCCGTTGTAGCGGATCGAGCCGGCGGTCGGGGTGAGGAACTTGGTGAGGAGGTTGAAGCAGGTGGTCTTGCCGGCGCCGTTCGGGCCGATGAGCGCGTGGATCGAGCCGCGCACGACCTGGAGCGCAACGCCGTTGACGGCGCGGAACCCCTTGAATTCCTTGGTCAGGCCCTCGGTCACCAGGACGATGTCCGGTGGGGCGGCCCCGGCCTCGGCGTGAGTGGTCGGTTGGGCCATCGTGACGCGTTACCCCTGCGTTTCCTCGCATGCGCTCATGCGCTTGTCGCATGGCGACACAGCATGGCGCTGGTGTGAGTGTCAACACGCCGGCGCGCGTGTAGCCGTGAGCTCTTCCCGCGGCGCGTCAATTTCCGCTCCGGGCCGCGGGAGCGCGGGCCGCCCCGGGCGCGGGCGGGTCGAGGGCGGCCCTGACCGCCCGGGTGAGCGGGCGCTCCACGAGGCGGTGCACGCCGAGCGCGCCCGCGCAGGACAGGGCGAGCATCAGCCCGACGAGGACCGGGACGCCGGGCGCGAGGCCCGCGGCCTCCACGGCCACCCGCACGCCCCGGACGGTGAACGGATGCACGAGGTAGAGTGCGTAGGAGGCGTTCCCGACCACGACCGCGAGGCGCAGGAGCGGCCCGGGCCCGCCCGGCGGCGCGGCGGGGTCCTGCCCGAGCGCGGCGGCCGCCACGAGGAGGATTGCGGGGCCGCCCCAGGCGAGGACGCGCGGCAGGCCGCCGGCCTCGCCCGCCCCCGACAGGAGCGCGAGACCAAGGCCCGCGAGGACGAGGCAAGCCGCCGCCGGCAGGCGCACGCCCTCGCTGCGCGCGAGGCCCAGGGCCGCCCCGCCCCCGAATTCGAGCACGATCGGGTGGGTCCAGAACGCCAGGGGCGTCGGCAGCCCCTCCGCGAGGGCGTGCACCAGGACGAGGCCCGCGAGGAGGCCGAGCAGGGCCGCCACCGCCCGGCGCCGCGCCAGGGGCAGCACCAGGGCGAACAGGGCGTAGAACGCCATCTCGTAGTTCAGCGTCCAGCCCAGGGAGTAGAGCGGCTGCACGAAGCCGTCCGGCCGGGCGGCGGGCCAGAACAGGTAGGAGGCCGCGACGAAGCCCGGGGCGAGGCCCTCGCCGGCCGCGTTGATGAGGCCCGGCCGCAGCCAGGCGAGGACCAGGTAGGCGGTGGTGGCGAGCCAGTAGAGCGGCACCACCCGGGCGACCCGGTGGGCGAGGAAGACCCGGCGGGCGCCCGGGCGCCCGTGCAGCGGCCCCGCCGCGTGCACGATGATGAAGCCCGAGATGACGAAGAAGACGTCGACGCCGGCGTTCCACGGCAGAAACGCGGCCGGCGCGAAGGCGAGGCCGGCCCGGGCCGCGTAGCCGGCGGCGTCGAACTGCGCGTGGCTGACGACGACCATCAGGGCCGCCAGGGCGCGCAGGACCTGGATCAGCGGCAGCGTCGGGGGACGTCTCACGGGCACCGGCTGCGATCGGGCGCGGTCCGGCCCATCCGGACGCCCTGGCGCGCCGGTCATACCGGAGGCGGGCCGAATCCGGCCAGCGGCATTCCGGCCGCCGCCGGAAGTCCGGCCGGACCCGCCCAGGCTCGGGAGGCTCCTGCCCGGGATCCCCATGCCGTGGATTTCCGTGCCCGGGATTCCCATGACTCGGATGCATGACGTTGAGGCGGAACCAAGCCGGCCCTGCATCGTTGACAGGCCGAAGCGACTAGCTTGGTTCCATTCGACCAATTTGGCCGTCTACGGCCGCCAGATTTATCGCTGAACAAGAAAAATCCTTTTTGGAGAAGAATGATGAAGAAGTACGTTGCCCTGTCGGGCCTCATCGTGGCCTTGGCAACTCCGGCTTTCGCGCAGCAGATCGGCAGTTTCGGCGAATTCCGCTCGATGGCCCTGATGTCGAACGCCTTCGAGGTCAGGTCGAGCCAGATCGCCCTCGACCGGAGCCGCAACCCCCGGGTGCGTGAGTACGCCCGCGAGATGATCCGCGACCACCGGGCCGCCAACGTGGCCCTCCTCGGCGGCCGCGAGACCATCGCCCGCGGCGGCGGCGGCCTCGGCGACATCGTCGAGGCGCCGTTCGCCATCGCGGGCGGAGCGGTCGGCGCCGCCACGGGCGCGGCCGCGGGCGTCGTCGGCGGCACGCTCCAGGGCGGCCCGGTCGGCGGTCTCGAGGGCCTCGGCACGGGCGCGGCCCGCGGGGCCCGGGCCGGCGCCAGCGCGGTCGACTTCGACGGCGACGTGACCACCACGGCGGCGACGGGCGTCGTCCCGCTCGGCCCCGAGCAGCAGGCGATGCTGGCCGAGCTCGCCAGCACCCCGGCCGGCCCGGGCTTCGACCGCACCTACGCGCAGATGCAGGTGCAGGCCCACCGCATGACCGTGGCGAACTACCAGGCCTACGCCCAGAGCGGCCCCAACCCCGCCCTGCGCGCCTACGTCCAGCAGGCCCTGCCGGTGATGGAGCAGCATCTCGCGATGGCCGAGCGCCTCCCCGGCGCCCGCTGAGGGCCGACGACAGCGCGCGACGCGCGTGAGGGGCGGCGGGCCGGAAGGCCCGCCGTTCTCTTTTGGAAGGGGCGGCGCCCGGGACCGCCCGCGGAGCTTCAGATCTCGACCTCGGTGCCGGCCCCGATGGTCTCGGCGTCGAAGGCCACGCTCTTGACGACCGCGAACACCGCGCGGCCGGGCCCGAGCCCGAGATCGTGCACCGCCCGCCGGGTCACCTGGGCGACCAGCACCGCGCCGCCGCAGGCGATCTCGACCGCGGCGTGCGGGCCCTCGGCCCCGGCGAGCGACACGACCGTGCCGGCCAGAATGTTGCGGGCGCTCAGCGTCCGCGGGCGCTCCAGGGCCACCAGCACGTCCCGGGCCCGCACCCGCACCCGCACGGACGTGCCCACGCGCACGGGGGCGCCCGCGGGATCGCGCAGGCGCGGCACCGTCAGGCTGCCGGCCGCGCCATCGAGGCGCGTGAGCCCGAAGGCCTCGTCGTGGGCGGCCACCCGCAAGTGCAGGAGCGCGCCGGCCTCGCCCGCCTCCCGGCCCGGGAAGAGATCGGCCCGGCGCAGGATCTCGGCCGCCGGCCCCGCCGCCGCGACCCGGCCCCCGTCCAGCACCACCACCGTGTCGGCGAGCCGCGCCACCTCGGCGACGGCGTGGCTGACGTAGACGATCGGCACCCGGGCCTCGTCGCGCAGGCGCGCCACGTAGGGCAGGATCTCGGCCTTGCGGGCCTCGTCGAGGGCCGCCAGGGGCTCGTCCATCAGGAGGAGGCGGGGCCGCGCCAGGAGCGCCCGGCCGATGGCGACCCGCTGGCGCTCGCCGCCGGAGAGCCCGGCCGGGCGCCGGGCGAGGAGGTCGCCGAGGCCCAGGAGCTCGGCGACCGCCGCGAGGTCCGGCCCCTCCCCGCGCGGCGCGAGCCAGCGTCCAAACAGCAGGTTCTGGCGCACGCTGAGGTGCGGCAGCAGGCGCGCGTCCTGGAAGACGTAGCCGATCCGCCGCCGGTGCACCGGCACCCGCACGCCGGCCCGGGTGTCGAGGAGCGTCACGCCGTCCACCACCACCCGCCCGGCCTGGGGCCGCACCAGCCCGGCGATGACGTCGACGAGCGTCGACTTGCCGGAGCCCGAGCGGCCGAACAGGGCGGTGACGCGGCCCTCGGCCGTGAACGCGGCCTCGAGCGCGAAGGCGCCGCGGCGGTGGGCGACCGCGACGGCGATCATGCCGCGAGGCGCCGCCGGGCCCGGTGCGCGAGCCACTCGGAGGCGAGGAGCGCCGCCATGGAGACCGCGACGGAGATCAGGGTCAGGCGCAGCGCCCCCGCCTCGCCCCCCGGCACCTGGGTCAGCGTGTAGATGGCGGAGGGGAGGGTCTGGGTCTCCCCCGGGATGTTCGACACGAACGTGATGGTGGCGCCGAACTCGCCCATCGCCTTGGCGAAGGCCAGGACCGCCCCGGCCAGGATGCCGGGCAGGGCGAGGGGCAGGGTCACGACGAGGAACACCAGGGCCGGCGCGGCCCCGAGGGTGCCGGCCGCCTGCTCGAGCCGCGGGTCCACGGCCTCGAACGAGAGCCGCATCGCCCGCACCATCAGGGGAAAGCCCATCACCGCGCAGGCGAGCGCCGCGCCGGTCCAGCGGAACGAGAACACGATGCCGACCTCGGCGAGGGCCGCCCCGAACCAGCCCCGGCGCCCGAAGGCGAGGAGCAGGAGGTAGCCGGTCACCACGGGCGGCAGCACGAGGGGCAGGTGCACCAGCCCGTCGAGCAGGGCGCGGCCGCGGAAGGCCTTGCGGGCCAGGAGGTAGGCCACGGCGAGACCCGGGATCAGGCTCCCCAGCGTCGCCACGCTCGCGACCAGCAGGCTGAGCCGCAGGGCGCTCCATTCGTCGGGGGTGAGGGACAGGGCGGGCCCGGAGGGTTCGAGTGCGTGCCGCGGCCAAGATGGCGCAACCGCCCGGGGAGTCCAGGGGCGCGCGCGACCGCGGCCCTGGATCGACGGCGCGGCGCCCGGCTCGCCCCGCGGGCACATGCGCCCCGCGCGCCGGACGGCATTGATCCGGCGGCGAAGTTGGTGCCTGTGGGGGCGGGGGCGTCCGCCCGCGCGGTGGCCCCGCACCCGCGGTGGCCCCGCGCCCGCGGGCGGACGCGTCCCCGCGTGCCCCGATCCTCCGGAGTCCCGCATGATCACATTCTTCTTCAACGGCTCGCCGAACCCCACCAAGGTCGCGCTCTTCCTCGAGGAGGCGGAGCTGCCCTACGAGCCGGTCGCGGTGGACACCCGCCGGGGCGAGCAGTTCGCGCCCGCGTTCCTCGCCGTGAACCCGAACGGCAAGGTGCCGGCGATCGTCGACGGCGACACCACGGTCTTCGACAGCAACGCCATCCTGCTCTACCTCGCCGAGAAGACCGGCCGCTTCCTGGCGCCGCCGAGGGAGCGCGGCGCGCTCCTGTCCTGGCTGATGTTCGTGGCGACGGGCGTCGGGCCGTTCTCGGGCCAGGCCGTGCACTTCCGGCACTTCGCGCCGGAGCGCGTGCCCTACGCCCACGACCGCTACCAGTTCGAGGCCAGGCGCCATTACGGCGTGCTCGACCGGCACCTGGCGGACCGCACCTGGATGGTCGGCGACGCCTACGGCATCGTCGACATGGCGACCTGGGGCTGGGCCCGGATGCTGCCGTTCATCCTGGGCGAGGAGGCCTGGACGGGCCTGCCGAACCTGAAGCGCCTGCACGATGCCGTCGCGGCCCGGCCCGCCGCCGCCCGGGCGGTGGCGCTCAAGGACCGCTTCACGTTCAAGCCCGAGATGGACGACGAGGCCCGCGGCCACATGTTCAAGCACCTCGCGTCCTCGGCGGCCTGAGGGCGGGCGCCGGGATGCCGCTCCCGGCGGGCGCGGCGGCCTCCGCGGCTCGCCGCGGCGCCGGAGCCCGGGCGGCGAGCCTGATCGCGGAACCGCCGCGCCGGACGGGCGGGGCGGGAGCCGGCCCCGGCCGGCCGGGTTTCCAGGAAGGGCCTCGTCGCGCACCGCGGGCAAGGCCGGCGCGCCCGCGGCGCGGCACCAGGGGAGGAGACGACCGGATGACAGCGTTCGAGAACCCGTTCAAGCAGGGCCTCGCCGACCGGCGCAGGCAGGCGGGCCTGTGGCTGACGACCGGCGCGGCCGGCGTGACCGAGATCGCGGCCGGGGCGGGCTTCGCCTGGCTCCTGCTCGACATGGAGCACTCGCCCAACGACCTCATCGAGGTCGTCGACCACCTGCGGGCCGCCGTGGGCGGCACCGCCGAGCCGGTGGTGCGGGTGCCCTGGAACGAGCCCGTCGTGGTCAAGCGCCTGCTCGACCAAGGCGCCCGCTCCCTGATGTTCCCGTTCGTGCAATCGGCCGAGGAGGCGCGCCGGGCCGTCGCGGCGACGCGCTACCCGCCGCAGGGGATCCGGGGCTTCGCCGGCACCTCGCGCGCCACCGGGTACGGTCTGCGGCCGGACTACGCGGCGCGGGCCGCCGAGGAGATCTGCGTCGTGGTGCAGGTGGAGACGCCCGAGGCGATCCGGGCGGCGGGCGAGATCGCCGCCGTCCCGGGCATCGACGGCGTGTTCATCGGGCCGAACGACCTCGCGGCCAACATGGGCCATCTCGGCCGGCCCGACGCGCCGCCCGTCCGGGCCCTCATCGCCGAGGCCCTGGCGGCCATCGGCGCGGCCGGCAAGGCCGCCGGGCTCCTGAACTTCAGCGAGAGCGGCGCGCGGGCGGATTTCGAGGCCGGCTTCAGCTTCGTGGCGGTGAGCGGCGACGCCTTCATCCTCGCCCGCGAGACGCAGCGGATCGCCCGGACGGTGTTCGGGGACGCGGCCGGGCGCTGAGCGGCCGGGCGGGCGGCCGCGGGTTGAGGCGGCCGCAATCCGGGCGGCCCGACGGGCGTCACGCCTCGTCGGCGACGCTGTTGCGCAGGATCCCGATCCCCGGCACCTCGACCTCGACCTCGTCGCCGGGGGCGAGGTAGACCGGCGGCTCGAGGCGCGCGCCCGAGCCCGCCGGCGTGCCGGTGAACACGAGGTCGCCGGGCTCGAGGGTGCAGAAGGTCGAGATGTAGGCGAGGAGGCGGCCGAACGGGAAGGTCATCCGGTCGGTGGTGTCGTTCTGGCGCTCGACGCCGTTGACCCGGGTGATCACCCGCAGCGGCCCCGGCCCGACCTCGTCGGCGGTGGCGATCCAGGGGCCGAGGGACCCGCTCGCCGCCCAGTTCTTGCCCGGCGTGACGTTGAACTTGCCGTGCCGGATCCAGTCCCGGACCGAGCCCTCGTTGCCGAGCGTGTAGCCGAGCACGTGGTCGGCCCAGCGCGCCTCCGGAATGCGCCGCCCGGCCCGGCCGATGACCAGCACCACCTCGCCCTCGTAGTCGAGCTGGCGGCTCTCGGGCGGGCGGATCAGCGGCCGGCCCGGGCCGGTCAGGCTCTCGGGGAAGCGCACGAACAGGCTCGGATAGGCCGGCCCCGCCGAGCCGTCGCGGTACTCGGCGTTGCGCTCGGGGTAGTTCACGCCGACGCAGAAGCACTTGCCCCAGGCCGCGAGGGGCTTGTCGAGGCGCACCGCCGCGGGGGCGTGGTCGGGCGCGGCGTCCGCGAAGGCCCGGGCCGCCGCGAGGTCGCCGGCCGCCACGAGCTCGTGCAGGGCGCGGTAGCGCCCGGCGAGCCGGGCGCCGAGGTCGACCACGCCGGCCTCGGTCCAGAGGCCGAACGAGCGGCGGCCGGCGGCCGCGAAGGTGACGAGCTTCATCGGGCGGGCTCCCTCAGGCGAAGTGGCAGGAGACGGTGCCGAACGGCCCGTAATCGGCCTGGACCGTGTCGCCGCGCGAGACCTCGATCGGGCGGATGAAGGAGCCCGACAGGACGACCTGGCCGGGCTCGATCCGCTGGCCCAGGGGGGCCAGCCGGTTGGCGAGCCAGGCGATGCCGGCCGCCGGGTGGTTGAGCACGCCGGCGGCGAGGCCGGTCTCCTCGACGGCGCCGTTGCGGGCGCAGATCGCCCCGATCCAGCGCAGGTCGTGGTCGAGGGGCCGGAACGGCCGCCCGCCCACCACGATGCCGGCATTGGCGGCGTTGTCCGCGATGGTGTCGACGACGGTGCGGGGGGCGCCGGTCGCGGGGTCGACCCGGAAGATCCGGGTGTCGAGGATCTCGAGCGCCGGCACCACGTAGGCGGCGGCGTCGAGCACGTCGAACAGGGTGCAGTCCGGGCCCGAGAGGGGCGTGCGCAGCACGAAGGCGAGCTCCGCCTCGACCCGCAGGCCGATGAAGCGGGAGACCGGCACCACCCCGCCGTCGGGGAACACCATGTCGTCGAGGAGCACGCCGGAATCGGGCTCGCCGATCCCGACCGCCGCCTGCATGGCCCGCGAGGTGAGCCCGATCTTGAGGCCGCTGATCCGGCGCCCGGCCTTCAGCTTGCGGTCGATCCAGGCGGCCTGGATCGCGTAGGCGTCGGCGATCCCGGCCCCCGGGTGCTCGACCGAGACGGCGCGAATCTGGGTCCGGGTGCGCTCGGCCTCGTCGAGGCGGAGGGCGACGGCGAGGATCTGCTCCCGGCTCAGCGACAGGTCCGGGCTCGGCGGGTTCGGGCTCGGCAGGTTCGGGCTCGGCATGGGGCTCACGCGGCGATGATGGGCGAGGCCTGGTAGGACGGCGCGCGCGCGGGCGTGCCGGCGAACGCCGTCCCCTCCTCGAACCACGTCCGGGGCGCCGGCGCGCCCCACAGGGTCTGGCGGCGGGGGTCGCGCAGGTCCCAGCGGATCGGCTCGTGGTCGGGATCGATGGTCTGGTAGTCCGAGCAGTAGAGCTCGATGCGGTGGCCGTCGGGGTCGCGGACGTAGAGGAAGAAGGCGTTGGAGATGCCGTGGCGGCCCGGCCCCCGCTCGATGTTCCCGACGTAGCCCGTGGTCGCCATCAGGTCGAGGAGGTCGATGATCGCCATCGGGGTCGGCACCCAGAAGGCGACGTGGTGCAGGCGGGGCCCGACGCCGTGCGTGAAGGCCATGTCGTGAACGCCCCCCTTGCGGTGCATCCAGGCGGCCCAGAGCCGGGTCCGGTCCTCGTTCTCGGTGTACTCGGTCGTGCGGAAGCCGATCGCGGTGTAGAACGCCACCGAGGCGTCGACGTCGTCCGAGAAGCAATTGAAGTGGTCGATGCGCAGCGGCTTCACGCCCCGGTAGAGCGCGTAGGCCTGGTGGATCGACGGCAGCTTCTCCATCGCGAAGTAGAATTCGAGCGGGACGCCGAGGGGGTCGCTCGTCCGCAGCGTCCGGCCCTGGTGGGGCACCTCCGCGAAGGCGGCGGGCAGGCCGCGGGCGCGGAAGAAGGCCTCCGCCCGGTCGAGGTCCTCCTCGGCGTAGACCTTGAAGCCCAGCACCCTGGCGCCGGGCGCCCCGCCCCGCTCTAGGACGACGCAGTGGTGGCCGCGCTCCTCCATGGCCCGCAGGTACAGCCGGTCCTCGCTCTCCCCCGTGACCTGGAGGCCGAGGGTGTCCGACCAGAACGCCCGGGCGGCGGCGAGGTCGGTGACCGTGAGCACGACGTGGTTGAGGCGCACCACGTGGAAGGGCGGGGCGAGCACGGGCGCGGGGATCGGCATCGGGCGGTTCCTCCGGATCGTCGCTGGTCCCGCCGGCCGCCTCCTCGCGGGGCTCGAGGCGGGACGGGTCACAAGGGTCCCGGCGCCGCTCAGGCGCCGATCCGCGGCACCGCGTGGGTGTCGTAGGCGACCGCCACGTTCTTCGTCTCCATGTAGAAGTCGAAGGAGTGGTCGCCGCCGTCGCGGCCGATGCCGGAGTGCTTCATGCCGCCGAAGGGCGTCGGCAGGTGGCGCACGTTCTCCGAGTTGACCCAGATCATGCCGGCCTCGAGGTCGCGCGCCACCCGGTGGGCACGCCCGACGTCGCGGGTCCAGAGGTAGCCGGCGAGCCCGTAGCGCACGTCGTTGGCGATGCGCACGGCGTCGGCCTCGTCCTCGAACGGGATCATGGTCAGGACCGGCCCGAAGATCTCCTCCTGGGCGATGCGCATCCCGGTGCGGGCGTCGACGTAGAGGGTCGGCGCCACGTAGTTGCCGGCGCCCTCCAGGGCGCGCCCGCCGCCCGCCGCGACGCGCGCGCCCTCCGCCGCGGCGAGGCCCGCGTAGGACAGCACCTTGTCGGCGTGGCGCGGGTGGATGAGGGGGCCGATCTCGGTCGCCGGGTCGAGGGGATGGCCGACCCGGATGCGGGCCACCCGCTCGGCCGCCCGCGCCGCGAAGGCGTCGTGGATCGAGCGCTGGACGAGGGCGCGGGAGGAGGAGGTGCAGCGCTCGCCGTTGAGCGAGTAGATCATGAACAGCACGGCATCGAGGGCCCGGTCGAGGTCGGCGTCCTCGAACACGATCACCGGGTTCTTGCCGCCGAGCTCGAAATGCACCCGCTTCAGGGTCTCGGCGCCCTGCCGCATGATGTGCGAGCCCGTCGTGGTCTCGCCCACGAAGGCCACGGCCCTGATCGCCGGGTGCTCGGTGAGCGCCCGGCCCGCCGTCTCGCCCGCGCCGTGCACGAGGTTGACGACGCCCGCCGGCAGGCCGTGGGCGCGGATGACCCCGTCCATGATCTCGGTCAGGAGCACGGCCGAGAGCGGCGACCACTCGGCCGGCTTGTGCACCACGGTGCAGCCCGCCGCGAGGGCCGGGGCGATCTTCCAGGTCGAGAGCATGAAGGGCGTGTTCCAGGGCGTGATGACGCCCACGGGCCCGATCGGCTGGCGGATCGTGTAGTTGATGTGGCCCTCGTCCGGCAGCGCCAGGCCGTTGCCGGCCTCCGGCGCCCGGTCGGCGTAGAAGCGGAAGTTCTCCGCGCCCCGGAGTGCGGCCTTCGCCATGTAGCGGATCGGCTGGCCGGTGTCGGTGCTCTCGACGAGGGCGATCTCGTCGGCCCGGGCCACGATGGCGTCCGCCACGGCGTGCAGGATCGCCCGGCGCCTGGCGCCCGGCACGTCGCGCCAGGCCCTGAAGGCGCCCTGCGCCGCCCGGGCGGCCCGGTCGATCTCGGCGGCCCCGCCCGCCGCCACGGTGGCGAGGCGCTCGTTCGTGGCGGGGTCGAGGGTCTCGAAGGTGAGGCCGGATTCCGATTCCGCCGCCTCGCCGGCGATGTGGTGCGGGACGGTCCCGTCGCGGAAGCGCGCGAGGTGCCGGCGGGCGCGGGCGAGCGCGTCGGCGAGCGCGGGGGCCGGGCCGCTCATCGGGCGCCCTCCCGGGCAGCGATCCGCTCGTGCAGGTTGTTGGTTTTGAGGGAGGCGACCGGGTCGATCTCCTCGACGTCGACGCTCAGCCCGAGGCCCCGGCTGGCGAAGGCCTCGGCGGTCTCGGCCTCGAGCACCCGCATCAGGTCCTCGGCGACGCGCCGGCGCGTCGCGGCGTCGCGGCCGGCCCCCATGCGCACCCGCACCGCCACGAAGGCGTGGCCGGGATCGCCGTCCGCGACCGCGTAGACGTCGCGCCGCTCCGCCCGGGTGCGCAGGCCGCCGACCGGGAACACGCCGGTGCCGAGGGCCGCGCCGTGCAGGGCGTCCACCAGCCGGCGGGGCGGCACCTGCGCCTCGAGGTTGGCCGAGTACTCGACGACGATGTGAGGCATGGGCGTCCTCCGGGCTGATTTTGATTAACGTGTTAAGGGACTACGGGCGGGTTGTCGAGGGGGGGGCCCTGCGCGCCGGTCACTCGCCGTCCTGCGCGAGGCTGGCCTGAAGCTCGGCCAGGAGCCCCTGGAGCGCCGCGAGGCGCGCCTCGCCGAAGCGCCCGGTGATCTCGGCGTAGATCGCCTCGGAGCGGGGCGCCACGGCGGCGATGCGCTCGCCCCCCGCGGCCGTGAGCCGGACGAGCTTCCGGCGCTGGTCGGCCGCGTGGGTGCCGGTGGCGATCAGGCCCTGGCCCTCGAGGTCCCGCAGGATGCGCGACAGGCTGGGGCCGAGCAGGAAGGTGGCGAGCGCGAGCTCCGAGGCCTCGATGGTCTCGACGGTGGTCAGCGCCCGCAGGACCCGCCACTGCTGCTCCGTCAGCCCGTGGGCCCGCAGCATCACCCGGAACCGCAGCATCACGGCCTCCCGGGCGCGCAGGAGCAGCATCGGCAGGGAGGCCGAGAAGTGGCGCAGCGCCGCGGGTGGCGGGGTGTCGTCCGGATCGCCCATCGGCCTCCCTCGGTGTCAGCGGCAGGGCGCGGCGGGATCGAGCCGCGCGCGGCGCCGCCGGACGTGGCCGGGATCGCTCCGGACCCGCACGGCGATCCCGGGCGCCCCGACGCGAGGCCGGCCGGCGAGGCGGGGCAGGCTCATGGCGGGGCGCGCGCACGCATCGTTGCGCCGAGGGGCGTCGCAGATTCACCCGCGGGTTTCAACCGGGGATGCGGCTGGCCGGGCGGCGGCACCGCCCCACTTTCCCCGGGGCGCCGCGTCCCCGGGGCGTCATTCCGCCGGGGCGGGGCGCCGCGGCCGCAGCGCGAGGACCCTCAGCCATGTCCGGCATCGCAGGCAAGGTGGTCGCCATCACGGGCGCGAGCAGCGGAATCGGCGAGGCGGTGGCGCGCCTCCTCGCCGGGCGCGGCGCCAAGGTCGTGCTCGGCGCGCGCCGCACCGAGCGGCTCGCGGCGCTGGCCCGCGAGATCGGCGAGGGCGCGGCCCACCGGACCCTCGACGTCACCGACCGCGCGCAGGTCGAGGCGTTCGTGGCCTTCGCCCGGGAGCGCTTCGGCCGCCTCGACGTCCTCGTCAACAATGCCGGCCTGATGCCGCTCTCGCCCCTCGACCAGGGCAAGGTCGACGAGTGGGACCGGATGATCGACGTCAACATCAAGGGCACGCTCTACGGCATCGCCGCGGTCCTGCCGGTGTTCCGCGCGCAGGGGAGCGGGCACGTCGTCAACATCGCGTCGGTGGCCGGCCACCGGGTCGGGCCGAACAGCGCGGTCTACTCCGCCACCAAGCACGCCGTGCGGGCGCTCTCGGAGGGGCTGCGCCAGGAGGCCGGTCCCGCCCTGCGCGTCACCATCGTGTCGCCGGGCGCCGTCGAGTCCGAGCTCGCCGCGACCATCTCGGACGCCGAGCTGAAGCAGCGCATGATCGACTACCGCAGGATCGCGATCCCGGCGGCCGCGGTGGCGCGGGCGATCGCCTACGCGCTCGAGCAGCCGCCGGAGGTCGACGTGAACGAGATCCTGATCCGCCCGACCGCCCAGCCGACCTGACCCCGCTCGGGCCGGGGCGCGGGGCCCCTACCCCGCCATCCCGGCCCGGCGCAGGCTGCCGGCCAGGAGCTCGACCTGCGCGCCGATCCGGGCGAGGGGCTCCGCCTCGGCGGCATCGGGCTTCCGGGGCAGGGCCTCGCCCCGGGCCGCCCGGGCCAGGGCGGCCGTGACCCAGTCGCGCCAGGCGCGCCACACCGCCGGGTCGAGGCCCCGGGGCTCGGGGTCGTGGCGCAGGACCGAGAGCCGGCCGGCCATCCGCCGGAGCGTGGCGTCGGCCACCATCGCGGCCTCGATCCGGGAGCGGCCGCGGCGGCGCGGCTCCTGGAGGGCGCGGGAGAGCGAGGCCTCGAGGTTGTTGGTGGCGAGCCCGGCCGCCCGGGCCGCGGCCTCGGCGGCGCCGGCCGGCCCCTCGCCCAGGCGCTCGGCCACCACCGCCTCGGCGTAGCGGGCGTGCGCCAGGAGGGCGGCGCGCAGCTCGGTGCGCACCCGCTCCGGCTCCCACAGCGGCCAGAGCACGAGGCCGCTCAGCACCGCGACGGCACCGCCCAGCACCGTGAACAGGCCCCGCATCCCGACGATCTCCCAGGAGGAGTGGCCGGGCTCGACCAGTTCCACGAGCACCACCACGAGGGGCGTCAGGCAGGCGATGAAGGTGCCGTAGCTCACGCCCCGGGCGGCGAATCCGATCACGCTCAGGGGCACCATCATACCGGCGAGCACCGGGGGCGAGGTGGCGAAGTAGGCCAGCACCGCCCCGATCAGGCCGCCCAGCACCGTGCCGCCGATGCGCTCGAGCGCCCGCTGCCAGGTGGCGGCGTAGAAGGGCTGCATGGTCAGCACCACCGTGATGGTGAGCCAGTGCGTGAAGGGGCCGGGCCACCAGAAGGTGACGAGGAGGGCCGGCACCGCCACCACGGTCGCCCTGAGGGCGTGGCGCAGGTTCGCCGAGGACCAGGTCAGGTTGGCGCGCAGGGGCTGGACCAGGCGGTCGCGCCAGGGCGGGGCCGGGACGCCCGCGAGGCCGCTGCGGCCGGCGAGGTCCTCGGGCCCCGAGAGCTTGGCGGCGATGCGCAGGCGGTCGAGGGCGCGCTCGGCCATCCGCTGCAGGGCGGGATCGGTCTCCGGCCCGGGCCGGACCAGCCGCAGGCCGCGCTCGATGCGGGCGAGGTCCAGCGGCCTGTCCTGGCGGATCGAGCGGGCGATGAGGCGCATCAGGGGCGGGAGCAGGCGCAGCAGCCGGGCGGCCTCGGCCCGCCGCTCCGGCGTCGCGCGCTCGAGGTAGTCCGAGAGGGCGATCGTCACGCCGAAGAGCTGCTCGGCCGCCTCCAGGCGGATCAGCGCCCGGGCGTTGCGCTCCGAGAGCCGGGCGCGGCTGCGGGCGAGGTCGAGCACGAGGGTGCGGGCGGCCTCGATCGCGTCGCGCACCGCCCGGCGGTGGGCCCTGGCGTGCTGGTCCCACACCGCCGGATCGGCGCCGTGCGAGCCGCCCGAGAGGCGGCGCAGGTCGCGGGCGAGGCGCGCCAGCCCGGCCCAGACCGCCGCGATGGCGGCGTGGGCCGGCCGGTAGGGATGGAGGCGCCAGACCACGATGGCGAGGAACGTCGCCCAGAGCCCGCCCGCCCAGAACACCGCCGCGAGCACCGCGCCCTCGGCCGGGGTGAGGGCCCGGTCGAGGGCGAGGCAGAGCACCACCACCAGGACGTTGCCGACCGTCTGGGCCGGCACGCCCCAGACCCGCACGAAGGTGCAGCAGAAGATCACCGCGCAGGACGCCGGCAGCACCAGCGCCGGGCCCGACGCCTGGAGCACCCCGAAGGCGCCCCAGGCCACGCCGCCGAGGAACGTGAAGGCCGCGAGCGCCCGCAGCCGCGGGCGGATCGGCCCGCCGATGTCGCAGAAGCAGGTGAGGTTGGCGGCGAGCGCCATGATGAGCAGGGGCGGCCAGGCGAGCCACTCGTTGACGAGGATGATGGCCGCGAAGGCGACGGCCGCCCGCAGGCCCTCCACCACGCTGATGCCGGTGAGGTCCGGCGCCACCGGCAGGCGCGCGAGGTCGGCCCCGGGGTTGCGCAGGGTCCCGCGGCGGATCGGGACGGGCTTCACCGGGCGTCCCCCGCCGGGGCGCGCGGCGGGGCGCGCGGCGGGGCGCCGGGAC
>NZ_KZ984630.1 GCF_003574465.1 Methylobacterium crusticola | reverse complement strand
CGCGACCGTCCGCGCCGCCCGGATCAGGTCCGCCTCGACCCGGTCGACGGCGTCGCGGGCGGCCCGGTCGGCCCCGCGGCCGGCCTCCGCCGGCTCCGGTCCCGGGCCCGCGGCCGGTCCCGCGCCCTCGGCCGGGTCGGCGGGTTCCCACGACGGGCCGGACGGACGGAAGCTCATGCGCATGGCGACGAGGGAGCGCCCCATGTGCTGAAGGCCGGGTTAACCTTGACGGGCCGGGCCCGGCGCGCCGCCGCGGTTGCGCCCCGCGGGGCGGCCGTGGCAGGGTCCCGCGTCATCCTCCTCCCGAAAGTCAGCCGCCGGATGAGCCGCCTGCTCTCCCGCCTCCTCGTCCTGTCCCTGCTGGCGTGCCCCGCGCGGTCCGAGCCGCTCCCCGCCCCCGTCCGCATCGCCACGGAGGGCGGCCACCCGCCGTTCAACTACGTCGAGGACGGGCAGCCGGCCGGGTTCGAGGTCGAGCTCGCCCGGGCGCTGTGCCGGGAGGCGGGGCTCGCCTGCACCATCGTGCTCCACCAGTGGGACGGGATCATCAAGGGCCTCGAGGCGGGCGAGTACGACGCCATCATGGCCTCGATGGCGATCACGCCGCGGCGCGCGGGCCGGATCCAGTTCTCGCGGGCCTACTACCGCATCCCGGCCGCCTACGTGGCGCGGAAAGACACGCCCGTGCCGGGCATCGCTCCCGCCGCCCTCGCCGGCCGGGCAATCGGCGCCGCGGCCCACGGGCCGTTCTACGCCTACCTGGAGCAGCGGGTCCCGGGGGCCGACATCCGGGGCTTCGACACGCTCGGGGACGCCACCCTCGACCTGCGCGCCGGCCGCCTCGACCTCGTCCTCGGGGACAAGCTCGACCTCGCGAAGTTCCTCGCGACGCCGGAGGGCGGCGCCTGCTGCCGCTTCGTCGGCGACGTCCCGGCCGGGGAGCCCCTGCTCGGCGAGGGCGTCGCCATCGGCCTGCGCAAGGGCGACCGGACCCTGCGCGAGGCCTTCGACCGGGCCCTCGCGGCCCTGGTGGCGGACGGGCGCTACGACCGCATCCGGGCGAAGTTCATCCCGTTCGACACGAAGTGAGGCCCGCGGTTTGACGGGCGCGCCTCCGGCTCACTACACCGGAGCCCGACCGCCGCACCGGCGCAGGGAGGGGTTCGAGGCATGGCACAGGTCGCGTTTCTGGGGCTCGGCGTGATGGGGGGGCCGATGGCCCGGCACCTCGCCGCCAAGGGTCACGCCGTCACGGTCTACAACCGGACGTCAGCCAAGGCCGAGGCCTGGGTGCAGGCCCATGGCGGCCGCGCCGCGCGGACGCCGCGGGAGGCGGCGGCGGACCAGGAGATCGTGCTCGCCTGCGTGGGCAACGACGACGACCTGCGCGAGGTGACCACCGGCCCGGACGGCGCGTTCCAGGCGATGCGCGCGGGCGCGGTCTTCGTCGACCACACCACCGCCTCGGCCGAGGTCGCGCGGGAACTCGCCGCGGCCGCGCAGGCCGGCGGCTTCGGCTTCATCGACGCGCCCGTCTCGGGCGGCCAGGCGGGGGCCGAGAACGGCGCCCTCACGGTGATGTGCGGGGGCGACCCGCAGACCTACGCCCGCGTCGAGCCCACGATCCTCGCCTACGCCCGGGCCTGCCGGCTCCTCGGGCCGGTCGGGGCCGGGCAGCTCACCAAGATGGTGAATCAGATCTGCATCGCCGGCCTCGTCCAGGGCCTGTCCGAGGCGATCCACTTCGGCAAGCAGGCCGGGCTCGACATCCCGGCGGTGATCGACGTGATCTCGAAGGGCGCGGCCGGCTCCTGGCAGATGGAGAACCGCGGCCCGACCATGAACCAGAGCAAGTTCGACTTCGGCTTCGCGGTCGACTGGATGCGCAAGGACCTCGCGATCGTGCTGGCGGAGGCGCGCCGCAACAAGGCGAAGCTGCCGGTGACGGCCCTGGTCGACCAGTTCTACGCCGAGGTGCAGAGCCTGGGCGGCGGGCGCTGGGACACGTCGAGCCTGATCGCCCGCCTCGAGAAATAGGCGCCGGGCCGGCCCGGCCACCGCGCCGGCTCAAGACGCGCTCCGCGAGCGGGCTCAGGCGGAGCGCGTTCGGGGGGCGCGGGAAGACGGTCACCACGCGGAAGTGGTGCGCGGCGAGGGACGGCGCGTGCCGGAGGGTGAGGGAGGCGTGGGCGACCGGGCGGGTCCTCGCGCCCGGGCCGGCATCACGGCGTCGCGGCGGCCCTGCCGTCGTAGCGGCGGCGCCACTCGGCGAGGATCCGGGGGCGGTTGCGCGCCATCCAGGCCAGGTCGTTGCGGATCATGCGGGCCTCGGCGTGGGCCGGGTAGATCGGGGCGGGATCCGAGACGCCCGGATAGGCCACGATGGCGAAGCTGCGGGCGTAGAGGGCGTTGGCCTCGCGGCTCACCGCCCAGTCGGCCACGCGCTTGGCCAGCGCCAGGTGCGGGCGGCCCGCCACCACGGCGACGGCCTCCTGGTCCCAGCCCGTGCCGTCGACCGGGACCACGATGTCGATGGGCGCCCCCGCGGCCTTCTCGGCTGCCGCTCGCATGTCGAAGGACAGGCCCGCGACCGTGCGGCCCGCCGCCGCCTCCCGGCACGGCTCCGACCCGCCCGGCACGTAGGCGGCGACGTTCTCGTGCAGGGCGTCCATGTAGGCCCAGGCGGCGTCCTCCCCCATGGTCTGGAGCCAGCCCGCCACGATCATGTAGCCGGTGCCGGACGAGGCCGGGTGCGGCATCACGACCTGCCCCTTGAGCGCCGGGTTCAGGAGGTCGCGCCAGAAGCTCGGTCGGGAGATCCTGTGGCGGGCCGCCCCCTCGGTGTTGAAGCAGACGACGCCGAGATACGCGTCCATCCCGGTCCAGGTGTAGGGCGGCACGCCATCGCGGAAGAACGGCCGCAGCGCCTCGACGCCCGCCGGGCGGTAGGTCTCGAGCAGGCCCGCGGCCTCGAACTGCAGGAGGCTCGTGGCCGCGACCCCGAGGAGGAGGTCGGCCCGCGGGGCACCCGCCTCGGCGACGATGCGCTCGGTGAGGACCCCCGTCGAGGCGCGCAACCAGGCGATCTCGGCCTCCGGCACCGCCGCCTCGATGGCGCTCCGGATCGGATCGAGCTGCTCGGGCTCGAGGGCGGTGTAGACCGTGAGCCGGGTGCGGCCGGCCGCCGCTGCCGGCCCGGCGAGCGCCAGGGCGGCGAGCAGCAGGACCCGGCGCACGAGTGCTCCCCTCACGACGATCGATGCTCCGCGTGACGTCCGCCCGGGCGCCCGCGCCGTCCGGCCGACGCCGCCACCCTGGCGGGAGATGGGCAACGATCCCCCGTCCTGGCGCGGGACACAACCGGGCCGTCGCGCCGGCAGCCGGTCAGGGATCCGGCCGGCGATCCGGCCGTAAGCGTCTGGGCTCACGTCCGTTCCCCGGGCGGGGGGTCCGCGGCGCGAGTCTCCGGGGGTCGTCCTGCGGGCGGATAGATCGTTGATATTGCCCCGTTTTCCATCGCTGGCCGGTATCCATTCCTCCGCGAGATGTTCTAAAATCCCCGACCGTGTTCCGTGTCCAGAGAAACCGCGGCATGCCCGAGCAGCCTTCGCCTGTCGCCCTCATCGCGGACGACGACGAGTTCTTCCGCCTTGCCGTCGTGGCGATCCTCACGCGCAGCTTCCACTTCGCCGAGGTGATCGAGACCGGCTCCCTCGACGCGGCGGTCGACCAGCTCTCCCGCCGCGGCGGCGACGTCACGCTGGCGTTGTTCGACCTCGCGATGCCGGGCATGGACGGACCGGGCAGCCTCAGCGCCGTGCGCGAGTTCTTTCCCTGCGTCAAGGTCGCGGTCGTCTCCGCGTCGACCGAGCGCGCGAAGATCCTCACCGCCCTCGAGGTCGGGGTTCACGGCTACGTGCCCAAGGGGATCGGCTCGGCGGAGCTGACGCGCGCCGTGGGGATGATCCTCGGCGGCCAGATCTTCGTCCCGGCGAGCCTCGCGGTCCTCGACGGGCCGGGCCGGCCGGGCGCGCCCGAGACGCGGCCGGGCGCCGAGACGGGGCGCCCGGGCCGCAACCTCGACCTGACGCCGCGCCAGCGCGACGTGCTCGCCCTCCTGGTCGAGGGGCGCTCGAACAAGGAGATCGCCCGCCGCCTCCAGCTCGGCGAGGGCACCGTCAAGGTCCACATGGCGGCCCTGCTGCGCAGCCTCGGCGTGCAGAACCGCGCCGCCGCCGCGGTGGTCGGAGCCCGGCTCCTGGCCGAGTGACCTGGCGCCCCGCCCGGCGCCCGCTCAACCGCGACCGGCCTGTCCCGGCCCGCCGCGCGCCGGCGCTCCGACGACGCGCCTCCGGACGCCAGGATAGGAATCCAGCTCTGTTACCGCTGGGTCAAGTAGCGGTGCGATTTCAAGACTTGACATGACAGTCTTTTGGCCGGTGTAATCCGCCCGCTGACGCACTGGACCTTCCAGGATCTGTCAGTTGTAGCGGTTGTCGGGGCGGCCGGAGCACGAGCGGGGGAGCGCGGGCAGGCGAGCGATGCAGGTCCCGGCCCGGTGGGCGGCACGGCGCGCGGCGCGGCGGGGGACCGGGTCCGCGTGAGCCACGCGCACCGTCACCAAGAAGAACGCGGACGAGAACGACGCCATGGAACGGGATGCGATCGGGGTCGAGAACCTCCATGCCGCGCTCGACCAGTTGCTCAACCAGCCGCCGCTGCGCAAGTCGCCGCAATTGTCGGCCTTCCTGGCCTACGTCGTGCGCGAGAGCCTGGCGGGCCGAGGCAGCCTGCTGAAATCCTACACCATCGCCACCGACGCCCTCGGGCGCGCGCCGAGCTTCGACCCGGCGACCGACGCGATCGTGCGCGTGGAGGCGCGGCGCCTGCGCCAGGTGCTCCAGCAGATCTACGAGGACCCGCAGTGCCGGCTCCCGGTCCGCATCGACATGCCGCTGGGCCGCTACGAGCCGAGCTTCCGGCGCATCGAGCGCCCGGCGGCGGCCGTGCCGGCGGCGTGCCCCCGCCCGGACGCGGCCGAGACCCTGCGCGAGAGCGAGCAGCGCTACCGCGCCCTGGTGGAGGCCAGCGCCGCCGTCGAGTGGCGCGCCTCGCCGGACGGCCGCATCACCCAGAGCTACGGCTGGAGCGCGCGCACGGGCCAGTCGGACCGCGCCTTCAGGGACAGCGGCTGGCTCGACGCGCTGCATCCGGAGGACCGGGAGCGGACCGCCGCGCTCTGGCGCGAGTGCTACCGGGTCGGCGCGCCGTTCGAGGTGTCCTACCGGGTCCGCCACCGGGACGGGAGCCACCGCTGGATGCTCGCCCGCGGCGTTCCGCTCGAGAACCCGGACGGCACCATCCGCGAGTGGGTCGGGACCCTGTCGGACATCCACGAGCGGGTCCTGGCCGAGGAGGCCCTGCGCACGAGCGAGGAGCGGCTGAGGCTCGCCGTCGAGGCCGCGCAGCTCGTGACCTGGGAGATCGACGCGGACACCCGCTACGTGACCTGCTCGGAGAGCGCCCTCGACCTGTTCGGGTCCGCCGCGGGGCCGCTGGACAGCCTCGCGGCCCTGATCGACCCGGAGGATCTCCCGCGGGTCGTCGCGGCCCTGGACCGGGCCTTCCGGGGCGAGGCCGCCTACGACGTGCAGTACCGCATCACCGACCCGACCGGACGCCGGCGCTGGATCTCGGCCCGGGGCAGCCTGGTGCGGGTCCCGTACGGGCCGGCCCGCCTGATCGGCGTGGCGGCCGACGTCACCAGCCGCTTCGCCGGCACGCAGGCCGGGCGCAACCGGGCCGCCGTCCCGGCCTGACCGGCGGCCCTCCCCCGCTGCGGACGCCAATTGGTTCTAAATAAATTTTTGTGATTTAATACGATAAATGCGTTACAAATGACTTCGGGAAGTCAATAACTCAAGTATATGAAGTTGCGTGTATAATCACCAGTTTGACGCACGTCGTACGCCTGGATTATCAAGTTAAGTTCACCACAACGCGATAAGTGAATTTGTATTCTGGCTTGAAGCGAATTGCGGGATATTTATGTCTGTTCGAAGACATTGGTCGGCGGCAAGGTCTGTGGGAGCTCCCTCGGTCTCGACGCGCGGCTCTCGGCGCACGGGTCGACGGTGGACCTGAGGGTGACGACCGAGCCTGTCGCTGCTGCCGAGCCTCCGCGCCCGGCAAGTGCTGGCGGCGGCACAGGATGTCGTGGGCCTTGGTCGCCGTGCAGCGTGCCGGGCCGGCGTCGAGCCTGTTCGCGCCGAGCGGGACAGCATCGACAGTGAAGGCCGGCATCGCGCTGCCGCGCCGGTTCGCGCCCGTCAGAATCGAGCCGGGCAGCATGCTGCGGGCGTGCACGAGGGGCGCCCGGTTCCCGGCGCGCCGTGGTCCGTCGGGCCGGGGCGGTTGCAACGCCCGCGTCCGGCCGCGACGCGGGCGGTGTCCAAGCGCGGCCAGTTCCGGTCGACCGTGAGAAGCCCCTCCGGCAGCACCTGAGGCCGGTGTCCCCTTCTCGCCTCCCGCCCGCCGCGCGGGCACCGGCGGCTCGCGTCGCGGCCGGTAAGCCCCGCCGGAGCGGGCTTCAGGCGGCGGCGCGGGCCGCCTTCGGGCTCCGGGCGCCCGCGGCCTTCGGGGGACCCGCCGGGGCCGGGCGCTTCTTCGCCGGGATCGGCGCGGGAGCGGGGGCGTGCGCGGCGCCGTGCCACCAGCCCTGCCAGCTCCAGCCGCCCGGGCCCGTTACGGCGTAGAGGACGAAGCCCGCCGCAAGGCCGAGCTGGGCCAGGAAGAGCTCCCGCTCGACGAGGGCACCGGCGCCGGAAAAATCCCAGAAGCGGTGCAGCAGCAGCCCCATCACCACCGCGTGGACGGCGAGGCCGAGGCCGACGAGGCGCGGCAGGATGCCGAGCGCGAGCGCGAGCGGCCCGAACAGGGTGATGACCACCGCGCCCGTCGCGACCGCGTGCGGGTAGGGCATGCCGGTCCCGGCGAGGGCCAGGGCGAAGCCCGACGGGTTCAGCGCCCGGGCGATCCCGGCGGGCAGAAGGGCGGCCGCCAGCAGCACTCGCCCGACGAGCAGCGTTGCGTCCTGGTTGCGTGCGCCCACTCTCGCCCTCCCTGGCGGCCCGCCGCCCGGGGGCGCCGCGCCGCCACTCTCCGGCGCAAGCCTAAAGGCGGCGTTAAGGGCGCGCCCGCGCCGCTCAGCGGGCCGGCGGCACGACCGCGCCGACGCCGAACAGCCGGCCGCGCTCCGTCCAGAGCACGACGCCGAGGCAGGCGGAGCTGAGGGCGCAGTAGCCGACCGCGAGCGGGATCACGGTGCCGTCGAAGGACTGGCCGACGAGGAGGCCGCAGAACGCCGCGAGGAGCGTGGTGTAGAAGCCGATGAACGACGAGGCGGTGCCGGCGATCGCCGCGAGCGGCTCCATCGCGAGCGCGTTGAAGTTCGGCATGGCGAAGCTGAGCAAGAACTGGCAGCAGGCGAGGGTCAGGATCAGGAGCGCCAGCGGCGGCTTGCCCCCGAGGGCCAGCATCACGGCGAGCTGGAGGCAGGTCGTCACCCAGAGCCCGAGCGTGCCCGCATGCGCGAGGCGGCGCATGCCGAGGCGGCGCACGAGCCGGGCGTTGATCAGGGTCGCGACGCCCATGGCGCCGGCGATCAGCGCGAAGGCGACCGGGAACAGGGGGCCGAGCTGGTAGAGGCCGGTGTCGAACACCGCCTGGGCGGAGCCGACATAGCCCATGATGCAGCCGGTGAGCAGCCCGAGCGCGGTGGCGTAGCCGAACGAGGTGCGGGTGGTCAGGGTGAGGGCGATGCCGCCGCCTACCGCGCGGGCGTCGAGGGGGCGGCGGAAGGCGGGGTGGAGCGTCTCGGGCATGCGCCAGCCGAACCAGGCGAGGTTGACGAGGGCGAGGACCAGCATGGCGGCGAAGATCAGGTGCCAGCTTCCCGCGAGCAGGAGCGCGCCCCCCATCGAGGGCGCCAGGATCGGCACGATCAGGAACACCATCATGCAGAAGGACATCACCCGCGCCATGTCGCGCCCGTCGTAGCGGTCGCGCACGATGGCGACGGCGAGCACCCGCCCGGCCGCGCCGCCGACGCCCTGGACCGCGCGGGCGAGGAGCAGGATGTCGAAGCTCGGCGCCAGCATGGCGAGGACGCTGCCCGCGAGGTAGATCGCGATGCCGGCGATGAGGGCCGGCCGGCGCCCGATCCCGTCCGAGACCGGGCCGTAGGCGAGCTGCGCGATCCCGAAGCCCAGCATGTAGACGTAGATCAGCAATTGCAGCCGGTTCGGGTCCGCGACGGCGAAATCCCGCTGGATCGCCGGGAAGGCCGGCAGGAAGCTGTCGATGGTGACGGCGGTGAGCCCCATCATCAGGGCCACGAGGCCGACGAACTCCGAGAATCCCGGCCCGCGCCACGTCCCGTCCGCGGACGACGGCGTCGCGTCGCCGGCTGCACTGCTCGCCATGATCATCCCGAGACGCCGGCCGGAGGAGATGCCCGCGCGGGCAGCGCGGGCACAAGCCGGAGGCGACGAGCAGTGCCGGAGGCGGGCCGCGCCGGCAAGGCGCCCGCCGGCATGGCAGCGATGCGGGCGCTCCCGGCCCCCTCGCGGCGGCAGGCGCCCGCGCCGCGCCGCCGCACCGGTGCGTCCGCCCGCGCGGAGACGATCCGCGCCGTGCGGGCGGCCGGACAGCCGATCGATCCTGTTGATCCCGGGCCGGATTTCGGCCACGTCAGGACGGGTGACGCCCATCACCGAGCCGGGAGACGCACGTCATGTCGTCGGTCGAGCCACTTGAGCTGATCCATCCGGTGATCCTGAGCGGCGGCTCCGGCACGCGGCTGTGGCCGGCGTCGCGGGAGAGCTACCCCAAGCAGTTCATCCCGCTCGCCGCGCCCGACCGCTCCTCCTTCCAGGCCACGGCGCTGCGGCTCACCGACGCCGGCACCTTCGCGCGGCCCGCCGTGATCAGCGCCGCCGACGCGCGCTTCCTCGTCGCCGAGCAGCTCGCCCAGGTCGGCGTCGCGGCCGACATCCTGCTCGAGCCCTGCCGGCGCGACTCCGCCCCCGCGGTGGCGGTGGCGGCCCTGCACGCGGCGGCGCGCGATCCCCGGGCCCTCGTGCTGATCCTCGCCGCCGACCACGTGGTGGGCGAGCCCGAGGCCTTCGTGGCCGCCGCCCGGGCGGCCCGGGCCGGGGCCAGGGCCGGGGCCATCATGACGCTCGGCCTCGCCCCGACGACGCCCGCCACCGCCTACGGCTACATCGAGCCCGGGCCGCCCCTGCCGGGCGAGGCCGGCGCGGGCGGCGCCCGCGCGGTCGCCCGCTTCGTCGAGAAGCCGGACGCCGCCCGGGCGGCCGCACTCATCGGCGAGGGCGCCCTGTGGAACGGGGGCTACTTCCTGTTCCGGGCCGACGTGATGCTGGAGGAATTGCGCGCCCACGCCCCGGCGGTGCTGGCCGCGGCCGAGGCGGCGCTGCGCGGCGCCACGCGGGACCTCGACTTCGTGCGCCTCGACCCGTCCGCCTTCGCGGCGTCGCCGCAGATCTCCATCGATTACGCGGTCATGGAGCGCACGGGCCGGGCCGGCGTGCTGCCGGTGAGCTTCTCCTGGTCGGACATCGGCACCTGGGGCGCCCTGTGGGAGGTGTCGGCGCAGGACGAGGCCGGCAACGCCGTGCGCGGCCGGGTGGCGCTGCGCGAGACGCGCAACAGCCTCGTGCACGGCACCGACGAGGTGCTCACCGCGGTGGTGGGGCTCGACGACGTGGTGGTGGTGGCGACGCCCGACGCGGTGCTGGTGACGACCCGCCGGGCCGGCGGCGGCGGCGTGAAGGCGCTGGTGGAGGACCTGCGGGCGCGGGGCGAGCCGGAGGCGGACGCGCACCGGCTGATGTACCGGCCCTGGGGCTCCTACCAGCGCATCGACCTCGGGGCGCGCTTCCAGGTGAAGCGGATCACCGTGAAGCCGGGCGGGCGGCTGTCGCTCCAGAAGCACCATCACCGGGCGGAGCACTGGGTGGTGGTCCGGGGCACGGCCGAGGTGACGGTGGACGGGGTGGTGCGCCTCGTGCACGAGAACGAGGCCGCCTACCTGCCGATCGGCTGCATCCACCGCCTCGTCAACCCGGGCAAGATCCCCCTCGAGCTGATCGAGGTCCAGGTCGGCAGCTACACCGGCGAGGACGACATCATCCGCATCGAGGACGTCTACGGGCGGGAGAACGGCTGAGCGGAGCCGAGAAGCCCGGCCGACGCTCTTCCGGTCCCCGGGCGGGAGCCCGGGCGTGGGCGGTCGGGGATGCCGAGGCCGGCGCGGCCTCTCCGGCGCTCCGGTCCGACGGGGTTTTCCCCGCGGCGCCGACGGCGGCGCTCACCGGGCGGTGCAGCGGGGCGCCTCGCGCACGCAGGCGATGCCGGGCATGGAGCAGGCCGTGCCGTCGCCTGCCCGCGTGCAGGTGACGCAGGCATCGGTCCACTCGCGGCAGCCCGGGTCCTGGGCGGGCGAGGCCGGGGCCTGGCGCGCCGCCGGCGCGAAGTTGGCGAGCAGGATCGTGCCGAGGGTCACGGCGACGACGCTCCAGGCGATCAGGGCGTCGCGGGGATCGGTGGAGCGAGGTGCGGCCATGGGGCCGTCCTCGCCCGGCGTGCCCCGCCCTGTCAATCCGCCGCCGCGCGCGCGGCGTCCGGCGTGACCTGGCGGGCCGCCGAGGCCTCGGCCACGGGCAGCGCGTCCTCGTCCTCCAGGATCACGAAGCGGCTCTCCTCGCCGTCGTAGACGAGGAGGTGCCCGGTCTCGATCTCGAAGAACCAGCCGTGGAGCACGATCTGGCCCGTGGCGAGCCCGCTCGCCACCGCCGGGTGCGTCCGCAGGTGGTTGAGCTGCACCAGGACGTTCTCCATGCCGAGGGCGTGGAGGCGCTGCTTCCCGTCGATCGTGTCCGGGTAGGCGTCGCAGACGATCCGGTGGGCCGCGTGGCCGTGGCGCAGCCAAGCGGCGACGTTCGGCATCGTCCCCAGGGATTCGGGGTTGAGCAACCCCTTCATGGCCCCGCAATCCGAGTGGCCGCAGACCACGATGTCGCGCACGCCGAGGGCCATCATCGCGTACTCGACCGCCGCGCCGACCCCGCCCGTGGCGTCGGCGAAGGGCGGCACGATGTTGCCGACGTTGCGGGAGACGAACAGCTCGCCCGGGCCCGCCTGGGTGATCAGCTCCGGCACCACCCGCGAATCCGCGCAGGAGATCACCAGCGCCTTGGGATGCTGCCCGTCATGCACGAGGCGCCGGTAGACCGAGCGCTGGCTCGGAAACACCTGCTCGCGAAACACCGTGAACCCCTGAACGATGTCGTCCATTGCCCGTCATCCCGATCCTGCCCGGAGCCTCTCCCGGCCGCGCGCCGCAACCCGGCGCGCGCCCGTCCGGCGTTGCGGCAAGGGTGCGGCCGGGAGCGCGCGCGAGGCCGTGCGGCCGGCTCCGGTCACCGTGGCGCACGCCGTGTCAACGCCAGGCCCGGCGGCAGGTTTCACGGGGCGGGTCCGATCAACTCTGCGTCAGATCCGGCCCCAGGCGAGCCCCGGTACTGGCGCTGTACGTTCGGGCGACAAAATTAATCCTGGCACGACCGCGTCGTGCCCGGGCACCCGGGCTCAGGCCGCGGCCGCCCGGCCGGCGAGCAGCGGGGGCAGGGCCGCGAGGTCGAGGGGCTTCGACAGGAAGGCGTCGAAGCCGGCCGCCCGGGCGGCGGCCTCGTCCTCCGCCTGGGCGTTGGCGGTCAGCGCCACGAGGCGCAGGGGCGGCAGGCGGCCATCCGCCTCGAAGGCCCGCAGCCGGCGGGCGGCGCCGAGGCCGTCGAGCGCCGGCATGCGGATGTCGAGGAGCGCGAGGTCGAAGGGCGGGGCCGTCCCGAGGGCGGCCTCCTGCATGAGCGCGAGGGCCGCGCTCCCGTCCTTCGCCCAGGTGACGCTGGCGCCCAGGCGCTCCAGGGCCTTGCGGGCGAGGAGCGCGTTGATCGGGTTGTCCTCGGCGAGGAGCACGCGCGGGCCGCCCGCGGGCGGCCGGGCGGGGTGGCGCGGCGGGGCGGGGGCGGGCCGNTCCGACACCCGCGCGAGGAGCGAGCGGGTGCGGACCGGCTTGATCAGGTAGCGGTCGAAGCCCGCGGCGGCCGGGGAGCCGAAGTCGCGCCGGTCGAACGGGGAGAGGAGCACGATCGTGCGGCCCGCCCCGGCGCGGCGCGCGGCGCCGGCGATGCGCCGCACCGCCTCGTCGCCGAGCGCCCGGTCGGCGATGACGGTGTCGGGCGGCGCGCCCGCCGCGAGGTGGCTCAGCGCCGCCGCCTCCGTCTCGGCCGAGACCGTGACGGCGCCGGCGCGCGCGAGCCGGCGCGCGATGTAGGGGCCCTCGAAGGTCGCGGCGGCGACGACCAGGACGCGGCGGCCCGCTAGGCTCGGCGCGGCGGGCCGGTCCCGGCCCGGCGCGGGCCGGAGCGGCAGGACGACGGCGAAGCAGCTCCCCTCCCCCACCCGCGACGAGGCCCCGATGTGCCCCCCCATCCGGCCCACGAGCCGGCGGCTGATGGCGAGGCCGAGCCCCGTGCCCTCGTGCCGGCGGCTGGCGCTGCCGTCGCCCTGCTCGAACTCCTCGAACAGCACGGGCAGCCGCTCCTCCGGGATGCCCGGGCCGGTGTCGTGGACGGCGAGCTCCAGCCCCTCCGGTCCCCAGGCGAGCGTGACGCCGACCCCGCCCGCCTCGGTGAACTTCACCGCGTTGCCGGCGAGGTTGAGGAGGATCTGGCGCACCCGGTCGCAATCGCCGATCACCGCGGCCGGCACCGCGTCGGCGATGTCGGCGGCGATCTCCAGGCCCTTGTCCTGGGCCCGGGGCGCCAGCAGTTCGACCACGCTCTCCACCAGCACGGCCGGGTCGAAGGGCTCGGCCGCGAGGTCGAGGCGGCCCGCCTCGATCTTCGAGAAGTCCAGGATGCCGTCGATGAGCGACAGGAGGGCCTCGCCCGAGGTCTTCACCGCCCCCACGTAGGTCTGCTGCTCCAGGCTGAGCGGCGTCTCGAGCAGCAGGCCGGCCATCCCCAGGATGCCGTTCAGGGGCGTGCGGAACTCGTGGCTGACCGTGGCGAGGAACCGGGATTTCGCCACGCTCGCGGCCTCGGCGCGGCCCCGGGCCTCGTCGAGGGAGCGGGCCGCCTCGACCCGCTCGGTGATGTCGCGGCCCGCGCGCAGCACCTCGGCGCGCCCGTCGCGGCCGACCACGGCGGTCTCCACGAAGGCGAACCAGCGCGGCGGCCCGCCGCCCGCGGGCGCGATGGCGAGGTCTATCAGGCCGGCGCCGTCCGGGCGCCGGCGCATCTCGCCCGCCCCGACCACCGCGGCCGTCGCGGTCGTGCCGACGAGGGAGGCGGGCGCGCCGCCGAGCAGCCGGGCGAACCCCTCGTTGACGAAGGTGATGCGGTCCTCCGCGTCGCGCTGCACGATGAGCGCGATCTGGGCCTCCACGAGGTTGCGGTAGCGCTCCTCGCTCTCGGACAGGCGCCAGATGCGGTCGTGCAGGCGCTCGACCTCGGCCTCGCGCCGCCAGCGCGCCAAGCGCTGGCCGTACCAGCCGCCGGCGCCCAGGAGGACCAGCGCGGCAAGGCACGCCGCGGCGATCCCGACCTCCAGCCATCCCATCGCCGCCTCCGGCCGCCACCCGCCGCGAAGACTGCCTGGCGGAGCTGAAAGTTGGCTTGCGAAAGGTGCTTAGCGGAACGCGAGCGCGATCGGTCGGATTCGATCGATCGCGGGGCCGCGCTCAGGCGGCGGCCGGGCGGCGGTCGCTGCGGCTGCGGTAGGACAGGGCCTCGGCGAGGTGGAGCCGGCGCACCCGCGCCTCCCCGTCGAGGTCGGCGAGCGTGCGGGCGACCCGCAGCACCCGGTGGAAGCCCCGGGCCGAGAGCCGCATGGCGTCGGCGGCGTCGCGGATCAGCGCCAGGCCGTCGGCGTCGGGCCGGGCCGCCTCCTCGATCAGGGTCGCCGGGCACGAGGCGTTGGTGGTGGCGCTCGCGAGCCCGGCCTCGGCGTAGCGCCGCTCCTGCCGGGACCGCGCCGCCGCGACCCGGAGCGCGGCCTCGGCCGAGCCCTCGGCCGGCGGCGGCAGGATCAGGTCGGCGGCGGTGACGGCCGGCACCTCGATCTGGAGGTCGATCCGGTCGAGGAGCGGGCCGGACAGGCGGGCCTGGTACTGGGCGACGCAGCGCTCGCTGGGCCCGCGCCGGCAGGCGAAGCCGGGCTCCGTCGCCTGGCCGCAGCGGCAGGGGTTCATCGCCGCGACGAGCTGGAACCGCGCCGGGTAGGTGACCCGGTGGTTCGCCCGGGCGATCATCACGCTGCCGGTCTCGAGGGGCTGGCGCAGGGAATCGAGCACCGGCCCGGCGAATTCCGGCAGCTCGTCGAGGAAGAGCACGCCGCCATGGGCGAGGGAGACCTCGCCCGGCCGGGCACCGATGCCGCCGCCGACGAGGGCCGCCATGGAGGCCGAGTGGTGCGGGGCCCGGAACGGCCGGCGGTTCGAGAGCGCGCCCTCCTTGAGCGCGCCGGCCACCGACTGGATCATCGAGACCTCGAGCAGCTCGCGGGGCCCGAGGGGCGGCAGGATCGCGGGCATGCGCGCGGCGAGCATCGACTTGCCGGCCCCGGGCGGGCCGTTCATCAGGAGGTTGTGGCCCCCCGCCGCCGCGATCTCGAGGGCGCGCTTGGCCCCCTCCTGGCCCCGGATCTCGCGCAGGTCGGCGAGGTCGCCCGCGGGCGCCGCCACGGCGGGCCGGGGCCGGGCCATCACCTGCGTGCCCTTGACGTGGTTGGCGAGCTGGATCAGCGAGCGGGGCGCCAGGACGTCCATGTCGCCCCCGGCCCAGGCCGCCTCCGGACCGCTCGCCGCCGGGCAGATCAGCCCGAGGCCCCGGGCATTCGCCGCCATGGCGGCCGGGAGCACGCCCGTCACCGCGGTGATGCCGCCGTCGAGGGCGAGCTCGCCCAGCACGCAGTAGCCCGCCAGGGCGTCGCCCGGCAGCGCCCCGATCGCGCACATGACCCCGAGCGCGATGGGCAGGTCGTAGTGCGAGCCCTCCTTCGGCAGGTCGGCCGGCGCGAGGTTGACGGTGATGCGCTTGGCCGGCAGCGCCAGCCCGGACGCGATCAGGGCCGAGCGCACGCGCTCGCGCGATTCCGCCACGGCCTTGTCGGGCAGCCCCACCACCGTGAACGCCACGGTGCCGTGGCTGATCTGCACCTGCACGTCGACGGCGCGCGCCTCGATCCCCTCGAACGCCACGGTGGCGACGCGCGTGACCATGCGGGAGACGCCCCTCGAGCGTGAGGTTGAGCGGAAAGCTGACGCAACGGTAGTGCGCCGCCGGGATCGGCACAAGCGGCCGGGCCCGCGAGCCCGCGCCGGAATGCGTCGCCGCGGCCGGTCGCCCGCCTGCCCGGAGCGCCTGCCCGGAGCGCCGGCACCCAGGCGCCGGGCCCGCACTCGGGCGCCGGGCCGGCGCTCAGGCGCCGGCGAGGACGTCCCGCGCCTCGTCCTCGCCGTAGCCGAGTTCCACGAACACCGTCTCGGCCGCGCGCATCAGGGCCTGGACCGAGGGGAGCCCGTCGACCGGCGGACCGATGACCGGCTTGAGGTCGAGGGTCGCGGCGGCGAGCCAGAGGAGCCGCAACTCGGACCGGCCGGCGTCCGAGAGGGGCGGCACGGCGGTCTCGTCGGGGGCCGGGCGGCGGCGTGTCGGCATGGGGCGTCTCAGCATCGGGCGTCGCGCTCGCGCGCGTCTCGGGACGGAGCGGGCGCCGCCGCGGGCGGCCGCCGGCGCGAGGCTGCGCGGCCGGCCTCCCGCGGCGTGCACCGCGGCGGGCTCACGACGGCTTGTCCTCGGCGAGCGCCTCCTCGGAGGGGGCGTAGGTGTGGCCGACGTGCCAGAGCGCGAGGCGGATCAGGTCCATGGCGACCGCGTCCTGGCAGGCGGCGGCGAGGCGGTGAGCCCGGATCAGGTGCTCGGCGAGGCGGTCGGCCGGGCTGTCGGGGGCGTGGTTCTGGCGCGGGCTGGGCATGTGATCGTCACCGTGGTCGGGCCGGGAGCGTCCGTTCTCCGTCATCGCGCGGCGAGGCCGCGGTCGCGGCCGGCCCTGTCGTGCGCCGGCGCCCTCGGGCGGGACACGTCGAGGCTCCGTCCCTCGATGCCGTAGACGGCGCGCGTGCGCGACAGGGCCGCCTCCGTCATCTCGATGGTGAAGGCGCAGATCGACATCCCGTCATGCGCGAGCGGCAGGCCGAGGGGCCGAGGGCGCCAGCCGAGCTCCGCCACCTTGGGGATCCAGTAGGCCTCCCCGACCGCGTTCAGGCGCGGGATGCCCTGCTCCAGGCAGTGCTCGATCATGCCGGCCGCGACGATGCCGGCGACCCGCGAGAGCCGCTTGTCCTCGCGGTGCCGGGGCGCGACGAAGAACCGGGTCCATTCCCAGATGTCGGGGCCCCGCTCGAAGCCGCGCATCTCGGCGAGGTGCGGGAACACGTCGCTCAGGAGCGTCGGTCCCCAGGACGGCAGCAGGCGGGTGCCGCCCGCCACCTGACCGTCGGCGTCGATGGCCAGGAGGTAGACGGTGGCGTCGGTGTCGAACTGGTCGTGCTCGCGGCCGTCGACGGCGCGCAGCGCGCGCCATTTCTGGTCGTCGACGTAGATCTTCCGGCGCAGCACGTGGTGCTGGTCGAGGGCCTCCGCGTACGCGTCGCGGTTGGTTCGATCGATGACATGAAGCCGGATCATGCGCTTGTCCCTCGTTGGGCGCACCCATAGGGACAGAGGCAGCGGGGGGCCGGTATCCCCGAAAACAGGGAGGCTGTTAGGGTTTCGGGCGGCCGGACCGGCCTTTTTCGATCAAGACCGGACGATCAGCCCAAGCATTGCGCCGGCGCTCCCGTCCGCATCGACTTCGCGGGAGGGGCCGGCGGGCGGGCGGAGACGGTGCCTTCTCGCGGCGGGAAGCAGATTTCCATTCTGCCGCGGGCGTTGAACTGGGTGCGGCCCCGCGAGGTCCCCGGGCGCGCGCGGCCGGCGTGGACGTCGCTTCGGCGCCACGGACCAGGGTGCCTGGAGCGGCACCCGATCGCACCGCGGGGCGGCGCCGCCCTAGAGGCTGATCTCGCGCCGCCGCAGGGCCTCAACCACGGTGTGCGTGGTGTTGCGGGTGCCGATCTTGTGGCGGGCGTTCTTCAGGTGCGTCGAGACGGTCTCGGGGGAGACGCCCAGGATGTCGGCGATCTCGTCGCCGGTGCGCCCGACCGCCGCCCAGGACAGCACGTCGCGCTCGCGCACGCTGAGGAGGCGGCCCGTGTTCTTCTTGCGCCGGGTCGTGGTGCGTTCCGCCGCCCCCCAGGCGTAGAGCCCGAGCAGGTGGATGCCGCGCCGGACCCGGGGCGGCATCTCGACCCGCTCGCCGGCGAGCGAGACGACGGCCTGGAAGCCCATCGCGTCGTGGATCGGCACGCAGTAGCCCGCCGCCATGCCGTGCTCGGTCGCCTCGTCCATCACCCGGCGGGCGCGCGCGGCGATCTCGGGCTCGTACTCGACCTCGCTCCAGGCGAACGGCTCGATCGTCCGGTAGCAGTGCCGCGCCACCGGATCGAAGCGGTAATGGCCGATCCGGTCGTAGTGCGCGAGCCATCCCGACGGCCAGATGCTCAGCAGCATGTTGGGGCCGAGCCTCTCGCTCGGCTGCGGCAGCCGAGTGATCGTGAAATACTCGAATCCGAAATCAACGATCAGGTTGGCGATTCTTCTCTGTACGTCGAGAGGATCGGTGATGTCCTCGAACACGTCGATAAGATCGAACGTCTGACGAATGAATGTCTCGTCTGTGCTCGCCATGGCACACCTCTGACCCCCGCGCCGCCGCCGCCCGAGCCGAAGCGGCTGTCTGCGCGATGCCCACCGGGCACCCATGAAGCTTATTGTCTCAACCGTAAATATCAACGTGCGCGTTCTCCCGGTGCAGCGGCCCGCACCGGCGTGCCGCGCCGTTGCCTCGGGGCACGTTCCGCACTATCCGGAGGCCAAAGCCCCCTGCTGCCGAAGGTCTGGCCGATGAAAGCGCGCGTCACCGTCACGTTGAAGACCGGCGTCCTCGATCCGCAGGGCAAGGCCATCGAGGGGGCGCTGCGCTCGCTCGGCATCGCCGGCATCGCGGGCGTGCGCCAGGGCAAGTTCTTCGAGGTCGACGTCGAGGGCTCGGACAAGGCGGCGGCCGAGGCCACCGTGAAGGCCGCCTGCGACCGCCTGCTCGCCAACACGGTCGTGGAGAACTACCGCGTCGAGATCGCCGGATGAAGGCCGCCGTCATCGTCTTCCCGGGCTCCAACCGCGACGGCGACGTCGCCCGGGCCCTGCGCCAGGCGGGCGCCCAGGTCGCCACGGTGTGGCACACCGACACGGCGCTTCCCGCCGGCACCGACCTCGCGGTCCTGCCGGGCGGCTTCTCGTACGGCGACTACCTGCGCTGCGGCGCCATCGCGGGCCGCGCCCACGCCATGGACGCGGTGCGGGCCCACGCGGCCCGCGGCGGCCTGGTGCTCGGCATCTGCAACGGCTTCCAGATCCTGTGCGAGTCCGGGCTCCTGCCGGGCGTGCTGATGCGCAACGTCAACCGCCGCTTCATCTGCCACCGGCAGCCCCTGCGGGTCGAGCGCGCCGACACGGCCTTCACCCGCGCCTACGCGGCGCACCAGGTCATCGACGTCTGCGTCGCGCACGGCGAGGGCAACTACTTCGCGGACGCGGAGACGCTGGCCCGGATCGAGGGCGACGGCCTCGTCGCCTTCCGGTACTGCGACGCCGCCGGCGGGCTCACCGAGACCGCCAACCGCAACGGCTCGCTCAACGCCATCGCGGGCATCTACTCCGCCTCGCGCACCGTGCTCGGGCTGATGCCGCACCCGGAGAACTTCGTCGAGGACGTCGTCGGCGGCACGGACGGGCGCGGCCTGTTCGCGAGCCTGGCGACGGCGGCCTGAGGGGGCGCCTCCCGGCTCAGTGGCCCTCGAACTCGATCAGGGTCCGGACCGGCACGTCGAGGGCACGGAGCTTGGCCGCGCCGCCGAGCTCCGGCAGGTCGATGACGAAGCAGGCCGCCACCACCACGGCGCCGATCTGGCGCAGGAGGTTCACGGCCGCGGTCGCGGTGCCGCCGGTGGCGATGAGGTCGTCGACCAGGATCACCCGGTCGCCCGGCTTCACCGCGTCGGAGTGGATCTCCATCTCGTCGGTGCCATACTCGAGCGCGTAGGCGATCGAGACCGTGGTGTGGGGCAGCTTGCCCTTCTTGCGGATGGGCACGAAGCCCGACGAGAGCTGGTGGGCGACGGCGCCCCCGAGGATGAAGCCGCGCGCCTCGATGCCGGCGACCTGGTCGATCCGCCCGCCCGCGAAGGGATGCACCAGCTCGTCGACGGCGCGCCGGAAGGCCCGCGGCTCGCCGAGCAGGGTCGTGATGTCGCGAAACACGATCCCGGGCTTCGGGTAGTCGGGGATCGAGCGGATCGAGTCCTTGAGCGCGGTCAAGGTGCGCGGGTCCATGCGGGGGCCTTCGGGGTGGTTCCTGGCGCGAGGGGTTAGACCAGATCGCGGCCGGGCTGACCAGGGGCGGCCCGGCCGCCCGGCCCTACTGGTTGGCCTTGCGCAGGAGCGCGATCAGCTCGCGGTGGAGCACTTCGTTGCCGCAGGCCACCGAGCGGGCCGCCATCGGGTCGGGGCCGTTGTCGGCGCTGGTGGCGAACCCACCGGCCTCGCGCACGAGGAGCAGCCCCGCGGCGATGTCCCAGGTCTGGAGGTCGCGCTCCCAGTAGAGGTCGGCCCGCCCGCAGGCCACCGAGGCGAGGTCGAGGGCGGCCGAGCCGAAGCGGCGCACGCCCCCGGTCACCGCCATCACGGTCGCCAGCTCCTTGAGCAGCCGCGGGTGGTTGCCGCGGCCGAGATAGGGCGAGCCGTACAGGACGAGGCTGTCGGCGAGGTCCTGCCTGCCCGAGACCCGCAGGCGCCGGTTGTTGAGGTAGGCGCCCTTGCCGCGCTCGGCGATGAACAGCTCGTCCTTGATCGGGTCGTAGATCACGGCGGCCACGATCGTGCCCTCCCGCTCGAGCCCGACCGAGATGCAGAAGTGCGGGATGCCGTGCAGGAAGTTCGTGGTGCCGTCGAGGGGGTCGACGTGCCAGGTGTGGGTCTTGTCCTGGCCCTCGACGGTGCCGCCCTCCTCCATGACGAGGCCGTAGCCGGGCCGCGCCTTCGTGAGGGCCTCGCGCAGGACCGCCTCGGCCTTGCGGTCCGCGGCCGAGACGAAGTTGCCCGGCCCCTTGCGGGAGACCTGGAGGTTCTCGACCTCGCCGAAGTCGCGCTTGAGGCCGCGGGCCGCCTTGCGCACGGCGTCGACCATCACGGTCATGAGGGGGGAGCTGATCATCGGGCGGCTCCCGGGGGGCGGGTCTGGGTCATGGCGTTGTCCGTTTCGGTCGTGCGTTCGGGGGGAGTGCGGCTGCGGGCGGGGCTCAGGGCCCGTTCCGGTCGGCCGCGAGGCGCTCGGCGCGGGCCTTCTCCTCGGGGCCGAGCCCGGCGACGGCCTGGGAGAGCCAGGCGTCGCTCAGGCCCTGCGCCCGGGCGGCGATGTCCCAGGCCGCCGCCTCGACGAGGTTCTTCGGCAGCCCGCGGCCGCTGGCGTAGAGGCGGGCGACGCGGTTCTGCGCCACGGCGTTGCCACGGGCGGCGGCGTGCCGGAAGTAGCGCGCGGCGCGCGCCTCGTCCTTCTGCACGCCCTCGCCGTTGAACAGCAGGATCGAGAACTCGACCTCGCCGGCGAGGTCGCCGTTGTCGGCGGCACGGCGGAACCAGTCGGCGGCGCGCGCGGTGTCCCGCGGCACGCCCCGGCCCTGGAGGTAGAGCACGCCGAGGGCGTGCTGGGCCGCCGCCAGCTCCTGGTGGGCGGCCTGGCGCAGGAGGTCGGCGGCGCGGGCGAGGTCCGCCGGCGTGCCGCCGCCGAGGAGGATCAGCGCGAGGTTGTAGCTCGCGGTGGCATCCGCCTGGGCGGCGGCCTTCTCCAGCAGGGCGCGGCCGGCGCCCGGGTCCTTGGGGACGCCCCGGCCCTCGATCTGCATCATGCCGAGGGTCGAGGCCGCGTGCGCGTCGCCGAGCTGGGCCGCGATGCGGTACCATTCCGCCGCCCTGGCGGGATCCTGCCGCACGCCGAGGCCCTGGCCGTACAATTCCCCGAGCAGGGTCATGGCGGCCCGGTCGGTCTTGTTCGCCTCGAGCCGCTTCGTCGCCTCGCGCAGGGCCGTGACGTAGTAGCCGCGCTGGTAGGCGCCGTACGCGAGGTCGGCCGTCGGGTCGTTCGAGGGCGCGGGCGGCAGCGACGTCGCGCCGGGCAGGAGCGTCGGGGGGGCCGCCAGGGCCGTCCCGGCAGAGCCGAGCGCCAGCGCGGCGGCGAGGCACCAGGCGGGAGCGCGCGCGCGCCTCACCGCGCCGTCCCCGCGCCGAGGTGGCGCTGCGCGGCCGCCACCGCGGCCTCGCCCCCGGGCCCGTCCCAGACCGCGTCGGGCAGGCCGATGAACTCGGCGCCCGTGGCGGCGAGGTCCGGCACCGCCTCGACGCTGCGGGCGAGCGCGATGCAGGGCGTCTCGAAGATCTCCGCCCACCAGGCCGCCCGCGCCAGCACGCTCTCGGGGGACACCTCCGGATCGTCGCCGAGCAGCACGTAGTCGGCGCCCGCCTCGCCCGCCGCCATGGCGGCGTGCTTCGAGTCGAGGGAGCCGACCCCGAGGATGCGGCCGTCGCGCAGGCGCTCGCGCAGGGCGCGCAGCGACTCGCCCGCCTCCGGGCCGGATTCCACGTGGATGCCGTCGGCGCCGCCGCGGGCCGCCACGGTGACGAGGTCGACCTCCTGGCCCGCGCAGGCGATCACGAGCGCGGCGCCGGCCTCCTGCACCACGGGGGCGAGCTGCTTGACGGTGTTGACCAGCCCGCGCTCGTCGTCCGGGGCGAGCCGGGCGATCACCGCCGCGACGTCGCCGGCGGCCATCGCCGAGGCGAGCCGGGCGGCGAGGTCCGGCCCCGCGCCGGGCGCGGTGATGAGGATCAGGCGGGTCTGCGGTTCGGCCATGGCGGACTTTTCGCGTAGAAACACGACGGGCGGGCGGCCGGTCGGCCGCCCGCCCCGCCGGGTCGGGATGTAGTCGAAGATCCCGGCGAGCGCAGCCCCCCGGCCGTCGTCCGCCGGGCGCCGCGGCGCCCCGCGGGCGCGCCCTACTCCGCCGCCTGCTTGCGGGCGCCCCCGAAGGACGGGTCGAGCGTGCCGGAGGCGTAGCGCTTGGCCATCTGCGAGAGCGCGACCGGGCGGATCTTGCCGGCGTTGCCGGCCGTGCCGAACTCCTCGAAGCGCTGCTTGCACAGCTTGGTCATGGCCTCCATGGCCGGCTTCAGGTACTTGCGCGGGTCGAACTCGGCCTTGTTCTCGCTCAGGACCTTGCGGATCTGGCCGGTCATCGCCATCCGGTTGTCGGTGTCGATGTTGATCTTGCGCACGCCGTGCTTGATGCCGCGCTGGATCTCCTCCACCGGCACGCCCCAGGTCGGCTTCATCTCGCCGCCGTAGCTGTTGATGATGTCCTGCAGGTCCTGCGGGACCGAGGACGAGCCGTGCATCACGAGGTGGGTGTTCGGCAGGCGGCGGTGGATCTCCTCGATCACGTTCATCGCCAGCACGGCGCCGTCGGGCTTGCGGGTGAACTTGTAGGCGCCGTGGGAGGTGCCCATCGCCACCGCCAGCGCGTCGACCTTCGTCGCGGCGACGAACTTCTCGGCCTCCTCGGGATCCGTGAGGAGCTGGTCGTGCGAGAGGGTGCCCTCCGCGCCGTGGCCGTCCTCGGCCTCGCCCTGGCCGCTCTCGAGCGAGCCGAGCACGCCGAGCTCGCCCTCCACCGAGACGCCGGCCCAGTGCGCCATCTCGGACACCTTGCGGGTGATCTCGACGTTGTAGGCGTAGTCCGCCGGGGTCTTGCCGTCGCCCTTGAGCGACCCGTCCATCATCACCGAGGTGAAGCCGTACTGGATCGCCGTGGCGCAGGTGGCCTCGTTGTTCCCGTGGTCGAGGTGCATGCAGACCGGGATGCCGGGATAGATCTCCACCAGGCCGTCGATCAGCTTCGCCAGCACCACGTCGTTGGCGTAGGAGCGGGCGCCGCGGCTTGCCTGCAGGATGACCGGCGCGTCGCAGGCATCGGCCGCCGCCATGATGGCGAGGCCCTGCTCCATGTTGTTGATGTTGAAGGCCGGCACCCCGTAGCCGTGCTCCGCGGCATGGTCGAGAAGCTGCCTGAGCGTGATGCGCGCCATCGTGATCCTCCGAGATGACTGGTGATGCTCGCCACTATAGGCGAACGGGTCCGCGCCGTCCTACGCATCGTCCGGCGGAGTGTCACGCGCGCGGCCGGAAAAGTTGTCGCGATGGCGAAGGACCCGCGGCGGGCCGGGTCCGCCCGCGGCCGGGCTGCCCGGCCGGGCTCCTCAGGCCTCGACGCGCAGCGCGTCGACGCCCGGCAGGGGCTTGCCCTCGAGCCATTCGAGGAAGGCGCCGCCGGCCGTGGAGACGTACGTGAACGCCTCCGCCACGCCGGCGTGGTTGAGGGCCGCCACGGTGTCGCCGCCGCCCGCCACCGAGACGAGCTTGCCGGCCCGGGTGCGCTCGGCCGCGTGGCGGGCCGCCGCCACCGTGCCCTGGTCGAAGGGCGCGAACTCGAAGGCGCCGACCGGCCCGTTCCAGACGAGGGTCCGGGCGTCGTCGATCGCCGCCGCGATCCGCTCGACGGACTGGCCGCCGACGTCGAGGATCATGCCCGCCTCCGGGATCGCGTCGACCCCGTAGGTGCGGTGGGGGGCGCCGGCCTTGAACTCCTCCGCCACGACGGCGTCCACCGGCAGGATGACGGCGCAGTTGTGCTCCCGCGCCGCCGCCATGATGGCCTGCGCGGTCCCGGCGAGGTCGCGCTCGCACAGGGACTTGCCGACGCCGAGGCCGGCGGCGTGCAGGAAGGTGTTGGCCATGCCGCCGCCGATCACCAGGGCGTCGACCTTGGCGACGAGGTTCTGCAGGAGGTCGATCTTGGTCGACACCTTGGAGCCGCCGACGATGGCCACGACCGGGCGGGCGGGCGCCTCGAGCCCCTTCGTCAGGGCGTCGAGCTCGGCCTGCATCAGGCGGCCCGCGTAGGCCGGGAGCACGTGGGCGAGGCCCTCGGTCGAGGCGTGGGCGCGGTGCGAGGCGGAGAAGGCCTCGTTGACGTAGACGTCGCCGTTGCGCGCGAGGGCGCGCACGAAGGCGGGGTCGTTCGTCTCCTCGCCCGGGTGGAAGCGGGTGTTCTCCAGCATCACCACGTCGCCGTCCCGCAGGGCCGCGACGGCGCGCTCGGCCACCTCGCCGACGCAATCCCCGGCGAACGCCACCGGCCGGCCGAGATGGACCGCCGTCGCCTCGGCGATGGGACGCAGCGATTCCCCGGCCACGGGCTTGCCCTTCGGCCGGCCGAAATGGGCGAGCAGCACGACCCGCCCGCCGGCCTCCGCCACCTCCCGGATGGTCGGGAGCACGCGCTCGATCCGGGTCGCGTCGGTGACGCGGCCCTGGTCCATGGGCACGTTGAGGTCGACGCGCACGAGGACGCGCCTGCCCTTCAGGCTGCCGGCATCGTCGAGGGTACGGAAACGGGTCATCGTCGGGACTACCTTGGCGATCGGGAGAGGGTCAGCGGGGCAGCAGGCCCGGCAGGTTGAAGCGCTGCGCCGCGACCGCCAGGGCGACCGTCAGGATGGCGGTGACGAGCGCGGTGAGCATCAGGGCGCCGAGGCCCGGCAGCCCGCGGGTGCGCTCGGCGATGGCCCGGACCTCGGACCGCAGGGCCGCGAGGTCGGACTGGCGGGCGGCCTCGTTCATGCGGCTGCCGGCGACCTCGACGCGGTCCTCGACCCGGGTCAGGAGCGCCTCCGAGCGGGCGTACTTGTCCTCGATCCGCGAGGCCTTGTCCTCGATCCGGGCGAGCTGGTCGCTGACCTGGGGGGGCAGCGCCGGGGCGGCGGACGGGGCCGGGCGGGCGGCGGGCGCGACCGGAGCGGGCGCGGGGGCCGGCGCCGGGGCGGCGGT